>CANRBT010000146.1 GCA_947628935.1 uncultured Roseburia sp.
CCTGGCTCATTTATCTGAGATATGAATTGAAAAATTCCTTGAAAAAAAGGAAAAAAGACTTGACTGAATAGGGAGGCGGAAGGATGATATACAACTATCGTACCAAAGGCACCTGTTCCACACAGATCGACGTGGAGCTGGAGGGAAACATCGTGCGCAATGTCAAATTTACCGGCGGGTGCAACGGCAACCTGCAGGCAATCCCCCTGCTCGTCCAGGGCATGACGGTCGAGGAGGTTGAAAAACGCATCGGGGGCATCTCCTGCAACGGACGCGGAACTTCCTGCGGCGACCAGCTCGCAAAGGCCTGCCGCGCCGCATATGAGGCGTCCCTACAGCAGAGCTGAAGCCTGTCCGGCTTTTACACGGAAAGCGGGATGGCACTTCTCTCTGCCATCCCCTTTTTCATCATGTTACGTCGGTGTCTGCAGGATCGGCTGCAGCTGCTTGCCATGCAGCGCCGCCTCGATCGCATCCGGCAAAAGCTCCATCTTCGCGATCATGGAATTGGGCTTGCTCTTGCAGTTATCCTGCCCAAACGGGACAAAATAAA
Organism: uncultured Roseburia sp.; assembly: GCA_947628935.1. Taxonomy (GTDB): domain Bacteria; phylum Bacillota; class Clostridia; order Lachnospirales; family Lachnospiraceae; genus Roseburia. The sequence goes on from CANRBT010000146.1 coordinate 554, forward strand.
TGTTCTTTGTGTTCATCAGCATCCCAATATTCTTAAAGCTCGCCCCCAGTGCATCGTTTGTGGATATCGCAATGACAAGCGGCTTTCCGTTGCGCATATGCGCTTTTGCCGCCATCAGCACAGGCGTGTCTGTGATGGCGTTGCACAGCTTCGCCGCCGTATTCCCTGTGCAGGGCGCGATCACCATGATATCCAAAAAATTGTTCGGTCCGATCGGCTCCGCCGCGCAGATCGTGCGGATTCCCTCGTTTCCCGTAATCTCACAGATCCCGTCTACGTATTCTTTTGCGCTCCCGAACCTCGTATCGCACGTCTGTGCATTAAAAGAAAAGATCGGAATCACATTCGCCCCCATATCGCAAAGCCGTTGTATCTCCTTTCGCGTCTTTGCAAATGTGCAGAACGATCCTGTGATCCCCAGCCCGATATTATAATTTGAAAAATCCATTATGCCCTGTCCTCCCAGCTTTTTTCCCGGAGCGCAAACCGTTCCATCGCACGATCCAGGATGTAGGCGCTCTCCTTCGGCGCGTACCTGCCCGGAAGCCCCAACGCCAGATCCGCCCGTATACCGTATTCCTTCGCGCAGGCGAAATCACAGCCGCCAGGCGCTGAAGCAATATCCAGAATATAGGCGTCTCTTGGCAGTTCCCGGATGATCGTCCTCGTCACAACCGGCGCAGGCACCGTGTTGACCAGCATTGCCGCCCCCATTGCCTCCTCCGGACCAAACGCAAAATCGACCGCATAGAAGCCGTGCTTCTTTGCCTCCTTGCGCACCTCACGACGTCTCGCAAGCACCGTCACTCTGGCGCCCAGCGCCTTTAACCGCTCCGCGATCGCTTTTCCGCAGCAACCATATCCTGTCACGATGATCTTAGCCTCATCTATATTGTAGGGACTGTGATTTACGAGCTCTGCGATCACGCCTTCCGCTGTTGCGACCGCATTTTCCTCCGTCACGATCTCGTCTTCCATAAAATCCAGATAATGGATGTCTCTGCGTTCCAGCAGTTCCACCTGCTCGGCGGAAAAGCACCCGCCAAGCACGCTGGTCCCGTTCACCAGATTTTTGTTCAATATGTCGTTTAACAGCTCCTGATTCGGAACCTTGGAAACCGGGATCGGAAGAATCAACCTGTCTGCCTCCACCAGAAAATTCTTTAACTTTTCCATCTGTTCCGGGACAGTCTCATGATTTCTGATATCCAGGCAGCGTACACCTATCCCTTTTTTCGTCAATATCTCCGCCAGATAGACCTGGCGCATATCACTGATCAGAAGTATCGTCTGTCTGCTCATATCTATTACGCTCCCTTCGATTTATCATATGACGGAATCCTGCTCTTGTTCCTTTTGCATGTCTATTTGTTTTTGTTGTGCAAATTGTCAGAAATATCTCGGTAAAATATGCATTTCATTCTATTAATTCCCAAAACTTTTTTATATTTTTTAAAAATAATGCTTGACATCCCCTGTATTGTCAGATATAATGAGCTTACAAACAAAGAAGAAAGACAGACAAAGCAAACAAAACGATTGCAGGCGACAATCAGAAAGGAAGGTACAGACCACCGAACACAGAAAGTAATACCCCAAGCGACACTGATGAAAGGAGGTACGGTCCAACGAACACGTAATCGCATTCGATTTTTCTTACAACCAGACACGACGGCATGACATTCCACCTCATGGAACCCGTGATCAGTATCAGATGATTCGTTCAGATATGATACGATCATAAAGTCAGAAGCAAGAGATACGAGGAAGGGAAGAAAAAGCGAAGAAGTCCGAGGAAAAGTTTGAGAGAAAGAGGTAAGATCCCATGGACAGGTAAGAAAGCCAAACAAGCATTATGACAGAAAGAGGTAAAATCCCATGGACGAGATAGTATAGAAGGCGGCATCAGCAAAAATGTTTGATGTCGCCTTTTTATGGTATATCATTCAAAAATCCTCCGACCACTCCCGCCAGGGATTTTCCGGGTTCGGGTCAGTCGGATCCCACCCCTTGATGGGAGAGTCCGCATCGAGCCTGACCGACTCCGGTTTCCCCAGGGGACCCGGATCGTCATCATCGTACACCTCCACGGCCGTTCCGACCGGACAGTTCTCCGCGATCCATTTCGCATCCTCCACAGTCAGGCGAACACATCCCATCGAAGCCTGCTGTCCAAGCTTATTGTATTTGTCTGTGCAGAGCCGGCTCTCGTCTTTGCGGTAATAGGGCACGGAATGAAACAGCACGCCCCCATAGATCCTCGTTGCATACTGTCCGTACACGCCTCCGTACAGCTGACGCCAGCGGTATTTGGTGGAGATATGGAAAATGCCGCGCGGTGTGGCATTGTACAGTCCTGTCGAACAGATCATCGCCCTGCACGGTACTGTGTATTCCCCATTTTCATCCAGCGTATACACAGTGATACAATTCTGTTTTCGATTGATACGAATGTAATAGGGGAACTCCGGCTCCGGCGCTTCCACGGATTCCTCTGCCGCCTCGGTCTCCTTTTGTTCCTCCGGTATCGGAACGCTTTCCGTCGCCTCCGCGATGTTTTCCGCAGCGTCATTTGCCACAGGAGCTGCGGCGTCCGTCGGCAGCTCCTCCAAAAGCTCATTCTCCGTGCTCTCGTCGAGCGCGAGCTCCTCCTGCTGATATTCGTCACTCCAGTATGTATGCTCCACGCTCACAAAAACGGACAAAAGAGGAACCTCCCACTGCAGCTCCAGCGCCACAAGCTCAAACACAGTCAGAACGCACAGAAAGACAGAGACTGAGACCGCACAGATGCGGGCAATCCTGCCTTCCGCCATTTTCCTGAACATGTTTTTGTTAAAATCTTCCCGTCTCATACACAAACGTTTCCGCCGTTTTCTCCCTCATCCGCGCCTATAGCTGCGTCTCCACAAAGATATCGTAGATCGCGCGAATCGCATTTTCAAAGTCAGCATTGCTCACGCCAATAATGATATTCAGCTCCGAGGACCCCTGATCGATCATCTTCACATTGATATTCGCGTGCGCCAGCGCGGAGAAGATACGCCCCGCCGTGCCCCGCGTCGCCTTCATCCCGCGGCCCACCACTGCGATCAATGCAAGGTCTCCCTCCAGCTCGATGCTGTCCGGCTGCGCCAGACGATGGATGGCGGAGATGACCGCCTGCTCCTTGCCCTCAAACTCCGGCTGATGGACGAATACCGTCATGGTGTCTATGCCGGACGGCATGTGCTCGAACGAGATATCGTTTTCCTCAAATGCCGAGAGGACCTTTCTCCCAAAACCGACCTCCGCGTTCATCATATCCTTATCAATGTTGACCGAGACAAAGCCCTTCTTTCCCGCAATGCCCGTGATCGTATATTTGGACTGCTGACAGGTGCTCTCGACGATCCAGGTGCCCGCATCCTCCGGCTGGTTGGTATTGCGGATGTTAATCGGTATTCCCGCCTTGCGCACAGGAAACACGGCATCCTCGTGCAGCACGCTGGCGCCCATGTAGGACAGCTCGCGGAGCTCCCGGTAGGTGATCGTCTTGATCGGCTTCGGATCCTTGATGATGCGCGGGTCGGCGATCAAAAAGCCGGAAACGTCCGTCCAGTTCTCATAGCACGCCGCATGAACGGCGCGCGCCACGATCGACCCTGTGATATCCGATCCGCCTCTGGAGAACGTCTTGATCGTGCCGTCCGGCATCGCCCCGTAAAATCCCGGAACCACTGCGTTCTCACATGATTCCAGGCGCTCCCGCAGCACACGGTTGGTCTTATCCGCATCAAACATGCCGTCTTCTGTAAAAAAGATGACCTCCGCGGCATCCACGAACTCATAGCCGAGATAATTTGCCATGACGATCCCGTTCAGGTATTCTCCGCGCGATGCTGCATAGTCGATCCCCGCCTTCTGTTTCAAATTGTCGCTGATCTTGTGAAATTCCTCCTCAAGGGACAGCTTCAGGTTCAACCCGTTGATAATGGTATCATAGCGATCCTTGATCTTCATCAGCGGGATGCGGAAGTCCTCATCCGCCTCCACCAGCTCGTAACAGGCATACAGCATGTCTGTGACCTTGGTGTCCTTTGCATTGCGCTTTCCGGGCGCGCTCGGAATCACGAACCGCCGCTCCTTATCCGCATGAATGATCTTCCCGACCTTCGAAAACTGCTCTGCACTCGCCAGCGAGCTGCCGCCGAACTTCACAACCTTAACCATCTTCCGCTCCTCCAATGACCGTCTATCGTCAGAAACGCTCCCGCGTTTCCTTATGATTTTATATAACGATATATATATTAATCATAAATAGCGTTTCCGTCAAATGATTTTTCGGGAAAATCAGCTTTTTTTCGCGTCAACGTGCCATAAGATCTCCGGCAAGATGACCTGCCATCCGCATGACCTGTTTGATTTCCTCATCCAACGCCTCGATTCCCTTCGCGTACTCTCCATGGAACCTGTGCTCTAACGATTCTCTGTTCACGTCCAGATAGCGCAGCAGCATATTTCTCGTCTCACGGTCTCCC
>CANRBT010000147.1 GCA_947628935.1 uncultured Roseburia sp.
GCTGCGGATAAAGAGAGATTCCTTTCGATCATCCGTGAGGTGCTGCGCGCGCAGGTCACGTCGGGAATTGACAAAAAAGCGCTGCAGGCCGGCATCAACAGCGCGGAATTTCGGTTCCGGGAGGCGGATTTTGGGCGTTTTCCCAAGGGGCTGCTCTACGGCATCCAGTGCCTGGACAGCTGGCTCTACGATGACAGGGAACCGTTTCTGCATCTGGGGGCGCTGGAAATATACCGTTTTTTGAGGGAGCAGGCAGACACAGATTACTTTGAGAAGCTGGTGGAGGAATATCTGTTAAAGAATACCCATGCGTCGGTCGTCATCGCGCTGCCGAAGCGCGGACTGGGCGCGGCGAGAGAAGAGGCGCTTGCAAACAAGCTTCAGGCATATAAGGACAGTCTGAACGACGCGCAGCTGGAAAAGCTGGTGGAGGAGACGAGACAGCTCCGGGCGTACCAGGAGGAGCCCTCCGCCCCGGAGGATCTGGAGAAGATCCCGATGCTTACGCGCGCAGATTTAGAGCGCAAGGCGGCGCCGCTCCATAACCGGGAGGTACAAACCGGGGGGACGACCTTCGTGCACCACGCGATCTATGCGAACGGCATCGATTATCTGACCCTGTTGTTCGACATCCGCGATCTTGCGCCGGAGGAGCTGCCGTATCTGGGCATCCTGAAGACGGTTCTGGGCTATGTCGATACGGCGTCGTACAGCTACGCGGAGCTCGCAAATGAGATCAACATTCATACGGGAGGCATTGGCGCGGGCATCGGGTTTTATCCCAATGTCAGGCATACGGGCGACTATGAGATGACCTATGAGGTGAGGACGAAGGTCGTGGCGGACAAGCTGCCGGATGCCATGCGTCTGATACGGGAGATCCTTCTGACCTCAAAGCTTGCGGATGCAAAGCGTTTGCATGAGATACTGGCGCAGACGAAGACCAGACTGCAGACGGCGCTCAGCGCGTCGGGGGATTACGTCGCATCCATGCGGGCGATGTCCTATTTTTCACAGATGGCGGCATGTCAGGACGCGACAGGAGGCATTGCATGTTACCGCGTAGTGGCAGATTACGAGGAGCATTTTGAGGAAAAGAAGGATGAGCTGATAAAGACGCTGACCCGTCTGGTGAAAAAAATCTTTACAGCGAGGCGGATGAAGGTGAGCATCACCTGCGAGGAAAAGGATTACGCCGCTGTGGAGCAGGCAGTCCTTGCTCTGAAGGGGGAGCTCTATCCGTCGGAGGACGTCGGCGCGCCGCAGAAAATAGCGTTGGCGAAGAAGAACGAGGGCTTCATGGATGCCTCCCAGGTACAGTATGTGGCGCGCGCGGGCAATTTTGTGCAGCACGGCTTTTCCTACCACGGAGCGTTAAAGATCCTGAAGGTCATCCTGGGATATGATTATCTGTGGAACAATATCCGCGTGAAGGGCGGCGCATATGGCTGCGGAAACGGATGTCTGCGGAACGGGGATATGTATTTCGCGTCGTACCGCGATCCGAACCTGGAAGCCACAAATGAGATCTACGATGGGATCCCTGCTTACTTGGAAGGCTTTACGGCGGACGAGCGCGAGATGACGAAGTACATCATCGGAACGATCAGCGATCTGGATATTCCGCTGAATCCAAGCGCCAAGGGAGCCCGTTCCATGACGGCGTATCTGCAGGAGCTCTCGGAGGAGGAGCTGCAGAGGGAGCGCGATGAGGTACTCCTTGCGACGCAGGAGGATATCCGCGGGCTGCGGGATCTGGTCGCTTCCGTGCTTTCGGACGGGAATTTCTGTGTCATCGGCAACGAGGAGACATTGCGGGAGAACAGGGAGTTGTTCGGCGTACTGGAAGAGCTAGGGTAGCCGGCGGGGAGGAAAAGAGCGATGCATGAGAATTTCAAATCGGGATTTGTGACGATCATCGGGCGGCCGAACGTGGGAAAGTCCACGTTGATGAATCATCTGATCGGGCAAAAGATCGCGATCACCTCCAACAAGCCGCAGACGACGCGGGGACGCATTCAGACGGTGTATACAGACCCGGCGCGCGGACAGATCGTGTTTGTAGATACGCCGGGCATTCACAGGGCAAAGAACAAGCTGGGCGAATACATGGTCAATGTGGCGGAGCGTTCTCTGACGGACGTTGATGTCATACTCTGGCTGGTGGAGCCGTCCGCTTTTATCGGCGCGGGAGAGCGGCACATCATAAAGCAGCTGGAGCGCGTGAAGACGCCCGTGATCCTCGTGATCAATAAGGTGGACACTGTGGAGCGCGAGAAGGTTCTGACATTCATCGACACCTACCGCAAGGTATATGATTTTGCGGAGATCGTACCGGCGTCTGCGCTGCGCGGGCAGAATCTGGATGTGCTGGTGGAGCAGATCTTCCGCTATCTGCCCTACGGACCGATGTTCTATGATGAGGACACAGTGACGGATCAGCCGGAGCGCGCGATCGTGGCGGAGATCATCCGGGAGAAGGCGCTGCACGCGCTGGACGATGAGATCCCTCACGGGATCGCCGTCTGTATCGACCGGATGAAGGAGCGCGAGGGACAGAAGATCATCGACATCGACGCGACGATCATCTGCGAGAAGGATTCCCATAAGGGGATCGTGATCGGGAAGGGAGGCTCGATGCTCAAGAAAATCGGTTCCAATGCCCGCTATGAGATCGAGCGCCTTTTGGAAGAAAAGGTGAATGTAAAGCTCTGGGTGAAGGTAAAGAAGGACTGGAGGGACAGCGATTCCCTCATGAAGAACTTCGGCTACGACCCGCATGAGGTGTAGCTGCCAATTTTTTGCTGGTATAATGTGACGTTCATCGGAAACCCTAAAGGATGGAAGAGGAAGCGAGAGCAGGAGGGAACGCCGATGGATGAAGCCTGGAAGGAATTCATGTTGACAGGAAAGGTGACGGATTATCTGCGCTACAAATACGCGCAGGACCTGCAGGCACAGGCAGGGGTACAGGGGGAAGCCGGATGCCGGAAAGAGAGACCGGATGGGACAGAATATCACAGTGACCGGGATGGTCTTAACGGTCATGCCGATTGGCGAATATGACAAGCGGATCACATTGCTGACCCGGGAGAGAGGGAAGCTCACAGCCTTTGCCAGGGGCGCGAGGCGGCCGAACAGCCAGCTTCTGGCTGCGACCAATCCCTTTGCGTTTGGCGAGTTTGAGCTGTTTGAGGGACGCAGCAGCTACACTGTGGCGAGGGCGTCCATCCAAAATTATTTCCGGGAGCTGGCAGCGGATCCCGGAGCTACATACTATGGATTTTATTTTCTTGAGTTTGCGGAGTATTGCTGCCAGGAGAACAACGACGAGCGGGAGATGCTGAAGCTGCTCTACCAGTCGCTCCGCGCGCTGGAGAGCAGCGCGTTCGACAACCGGCTGGTGCGGGCGGTCTTTGAGCTGAAGGCCGTCTCGATCGGGGGGCAGGAGCCGCATGTGTTTTCCTGTACAGACTGTCAGGGGAGTGAGCTGGGATGGTTTTCCGTGCGGCGGGGCGGTGCGCTCTGTGAGGCGTGCCATGCCAAGGCGCCGGATGCGTTCCGTGTGGATGCCTCCACGATCTATACGCTGCAGTATGTGATCTCGGCGCGCGTGGAGAAGCTGTACACCTTCACGGTCAACGAGCGCGTGCTGCAGCAGCTGGAAGCTCTCTTAAAGGAGTATCTGCGGATGTATCTGGGACACCCCTTCCGCTCCCTGAAAATTCTGGAGGAGACCGCCGTATATTTTAGCGGTTGAAATCACATGCTTAAAATAGTATAATATGGAAGATTCAGCATATAGCTTTCCGAAGGGAAGAGGGAGAGAATATCTATGAGAAGATGGATGTGCGCATTGTTGTTGGTGTGCCTGTGCGCAGGAATGCTCCTCGGATGTGGGAGTACCACACTGGAGGGAGATGCCAGCATGGTATACGTGGATAAAAAGGGACATATCCATACGCTTGACGTCGTGCCGTATGAGCTCGACGAGGAGGGGCTGCGGGAGGATATCGACCGGACCGTGGAGGCTTACACGCAGGAGCATGGGAGAGATTCCGTGAAGGTGGACAGTCTCACTGTGGAGAACGGGGAGGCCAGGCTTGTCACCTCCTACGGGTCGGCGGAGGATTATACCAATCTCATCGGACCGGAGCTGTTTTGCGGCGAGGTCCTTGCGGCGTTGGAGCACGGATATGTGTTTGACGGTGATTTCGTGTGCGTGGAGGATGGGCGGATCGTTGGCACGGCGACAAAGCAGGAGATCTACGCGGAGGAGAAGTTAAAGGTCGTGATCATCAAGGCAAACACGGATGTGCAGGTCGAAGGGGACATCTGCTATGTTTCCTGCGAGAATGTCCGGCTGGAGGGAGCGAACCGCGTGTCCATCCGGGAGGGATATGAACTTCAGAGCGCCGCGATGGCGACAGAGGAGATCCCGGGCGTCGTGGATCCGGATGGAACGGAGGAGGAAACCGAGAGCGACACGGCGCCTGTGGAGATCACAGGAGAGATTGCGGAGGATTCCCCATGGGAATCCGATGTCTATACCTTCATTGTGTACCGATAGGCAAAATCAAAATAAAGCGAGGGAATATCTATGGAAAAGACAATGGACAAGATCGTGGCGCTGGCAAAGTCGAGAGGATTCGTCTACCCGGGCTCCGAGATCTACGGCGGGCTTGCCAACACCTGGGATTACGGAAATCTGGGCGTTGAGCTGAAAAATAACGTCAAAAAAGCGTGGTGGCAGAAGTTTGTACAGGAGAATCCGTACAATGTCGGGGTGGACTGCGCGATCCTGATGAATCCGCAGACCTGGGTGGCATCGGGACATCTGGGAGGATTTTCCGATCCCCTGATGGATTGTAAGGAGTGCCATGAGCGTTTCCGCGCAGACAAGATCATCGAGGACTTTGCGGCTGAGAAGGGGCTTGTACTGGAGAGCTCCGTGGACGGCTGGAGCCAGGAGGAGATGCGCGGTTTTATCGAGGAGCATCAGATCCCGTGTCCGTC
>CANRBT010000148.1 GCA_947628935.1 uncultured Roseburia sp.
AAGGCGTCCACCAAGGCAGGGCAGCAGCGTTACGATACGATGTCCGAGCAGGTCAATATCCGCAAGGCGCAGCTCGCTCAGCGTCTGCTCGCGCGAAAGACGGAGGAGGAAGACCTTCTCTCCGTGCTTGCGGATTACCAGAAGGAGCTGGACGCTGTGAACGGCGCGATCCGGGAGAGCCGGGAGAAGGCGGCGCAGATGGAGGAGAAGAGCCGCGAGTGGAACCGCAAGGCAAGCGAGACGAATCAACAGCTGGAGCGCGCCGTCGCGGAGTTCCACAGGGAGCAGTCCAGGCTTGAGGCGCTTAGAAACATCGCGGAGCGCTACGACGGCTACGGCAGCAGCATCCGGCGCGTGATGGAGCAGAGAGCCTCGCACAAGGGGATCCTGGGCGTCGTCTCCGATCTGATCCAGGTCGATCAGAAATATGAGACGGCGATCGAAACGGCGCTTGGAGGCAATATCCAGAATATCGTGACGGAAGACGAGGAGACGGCGAAGGAGATGATCTCCTTCCTGAAGCGGAACCGCTATGGACGCGCAACCTTCCTGCCGCTCACCAGCGTGAACGGAAAGGGCAATTTTAAAAATACGGACGTCCTGAAGGAGCCCGGCGTCATCGGTCTCGCCAGTACGCTGGTCGGAACGGACCGCAGGTATGAGGGCGTGGTCGACTATCTGCTGGGGAGAGTGATCGTGACCGAGAGCATCGACCACGCCGTCGCGCTGGCGCGCAAGAACCGCTACTCGCTGTATATTGTGACGCTGGAGGGGGAATACCTGCGCCCCGGCGGTTCGATGACGGGCGGCGCGTTTAAGAACAGCAGCAGCCTGCTCGCCAGAAAGCGCGAGATCGAGGAGCTGGAACGGCAGGTGCAGGCGCTGGAGCAGAAGATCGGGGAGTTGAGGAACCGACAGGAGGATATCAAAACGGCACAGAGCCTGCTCGCCGACGATATGGAGGAGAACGCCAAAAAGCTCCAGGAGCAGTACATCGCGCAGAATACCGCCCGGATGAACGTCGAGCGCGCCGCGGAGCAGAAGAATGAGAGCGAGAGCGTTTATGAGGGGCTAAAGAACGAGAGCCGGGAGCTCGAGGAACAGCTTCGGGAGATCCAGGAAAACAAGAAACGGATCCTGGAGAAGATCGCCGCGGCGGAGGCGCGCGAGCGCGAGATCGAGGAGGAGAGCAGCCGTCTTCAGGAAACGCTGGACGCGGTCCAGGGACAGGAGGAGGGCGCGCAGCAGAGCGTGTCCGAGGTCCTCTTGGAGGAGGCGGCGCTCCGCCAGAAGGAGGAGTTCGTCCAGGTCAATCTGGAGCGCATCGACGGGGAGATCCGCCGGTATGAGGAAGAGCGGGAGGGATTTCTGCGGGATGCGAAGGAGGCAAAGCAGGATGCGGAGAAAAAGCGCCGCGATATCGAGGAGATCAAAAAGACGATCCTCGCCTCGGACGATCACTATGCGGGGCTGGAGCAGGCGCTGCAGGAGCACATGAGGCGCAAGGAGGAGCTGTCTGAGGCGCACAAGGGCTTTTTTCAGAGGCGTGAGGATATCTCCGGGCGGATCCAGGAGCTCGACAAGGAGATCTTCCGTCTCAACAGCCAGAGGGAAAAGCTGGAGGAGACGAGGGAATATCAGAACAACTACATGTGGGAGGAGTATGAGCTGACGCTCCACGCAGCGATGGGGCTCAGAAATGCGGAGCTCACGGATCTTGCGGCGCTCAAAAAGAGGATCGCGGACATCAAGGAGGAGATCCGGGGGCTCGGGGACGTCAATGTCAACGCCATCGAGGATTACCGGGAGGTCTTTGAGCGGTACGAGTTCCTGAAGACGCAGCACGACGACCTCGTGGAAGCGGAGCAGACGCTGATCGGCGTCATCGAGGAGCTGGACACAGGCATGAGGAAGCAGTTTCTGGAAAAGTTTGCCGAGATCCAGAAGGAGTTCGACGCGGTCATCAAGGAGCTGTTCGGCGGCGGCAAGGGGACGCTCGAGCTGGTGGAGGACGAGGATATCCTGGAGTGCGGCATCCGCATCATCGCGCAGCCGCCGGGAAAGAAGCTGCAGAACATGATGCAGATGTCCGGCGGCGAGAAATCCCTCACGGCGATCGCGCTGCTCTTTGCCATTCAGAATCTGAAGCCCTCGCCCTTCTGTCTGCTGGACGAGATCGAGGCGGCGCTGGACGATTCCAACGTGGGGCGATTTGCAAAATATCTACATAAGCTCACGGAGAACACACAGTTCATCGTTATCACGCACCGCCGCGGTACGATGGCGGCGGCGGACCGCCTGTACGGCATCACCATGCAGGAGAAGGGCGTGTCCACGCTGGTGTCTGTGAACCTGATCGAGAACGACCTGGACAAATAGAGGAGGGAAAGGCATGTCAGAGGAAAAGAAGGGCTTCTGGGGACGTCTGGTCGCAGGACTCGGAAAGACGCGGGACAATATCGTGACCGGCATCGATTCGATCTTCAGCGGATCCTCCAGCATCGACGAGGAGTTTTATGAGGAGATCGAGGAGATCCTGATCATGGGCGACATTGGCGTCAATGCGACCGAGGCGATCATTGACAATCTCAGGAAAAAGGTGAAGGAACAGCATATCAAGGAGCCGACAAGGTGCAAGGAGCTTCTGATCGGCAGCATCAAGGAGCAGATGGACGTCGGGGAGACGGCGTACCGCTTTGAGCAGGAGCAGTCCGTCGTCCTGGTCATCGGCGTCAACGGCGTCGGAAAGACGACCTCCGTGGGAAAGCTTGCCGGCAAGCTGAAGGAACAGAACAGGCGCGTCGTGCTGGCGGCGGCGGACACCTTCCGCGCGGCGGCGGGCAGCCAGCTGGCGGAATGGGCGAACCGCGCCGGCGTGGAGATGATCGGCGGGCAGGAGGGTGCGGACCCGGCGGCAGTCGTCTATGACGCTGTGGCGGCGGCGAAGGCGCGCGGGGCGGACGTGCTGCTCTGTGATACGGCGGGGCGTCTCCACAACAAGAAAAACCTGATGGAGGAGTTAAAGAAGATCAACCGCATCATCGAGCGCGAGTTCCCGGATGCCTACCGGGAGACGCTGGTCGTGCTCGACGCCACGACCGGACAGAACGCCCTGAACCAGGCGCGTGAATTTTCGGAGGTCGCGGACATCACGGGCATCATCCTGACGAAGATGGACGGGACGGCAAAGGGCGGTATCGCTGTGGCGATCCACTCGGAGCTCGGCATCCCGGTCAAGTACATCGGGGTCGGGGAGACGATCGAGGATCTGCAGAAATTTGATTCGAACCAGTTTGTGGACGCGCTGTTTGACGTGTGAGGACGGGAGAGCGAAAGGGATGCAAACGGAAGGGAGCAGGGAGGAGAAAGATATGCTGACATTGGACAAATTTGAGGAGGCGAGCGAGAAGGTCCGCGAGGTGACGCTCGAGACCAAGCTCGTATACAGTGATTATCTGAGCAATCTGACGGGAAACAAGATCTACCTGAAGCCGGAGAACATGCAGTTTACAGGCGCCTATAAGGTGCGCGGCGCCTACTACAAGATCAGCACGCTCTCCGAGGAGGAGCGGGAGCGGGGGTTGATCACGGCATCTGCCGGAAACCATGCGCAGGGTGTTGCGTACGCGGCGAAATGCTATGGCGCGAAGGCGGTCATCGTGATGCCGACCACCACGCCGCTCATCAAGGTAAACCGGACCAAGAGCTATGGCGCCCAGGTCGTGCTCTACGGGGACGTGTACGACGAGGCTGAGCGGAAGGCGCATGAGCTCGCCGAGAAGGAAGGCTATACGTTCATCCACCCGTTTGACGACCTTGCCGTGGCGACCGGGCAGGGGACCATCGCGATGGAGATCTTTAAGGAGCTGCCGCTCGTGGAGTACATTCTGGTCCCGATCGGCGGCGGCGGGCTTGCGACGGGGGTATCGACGCTCTCCAAGCTCTTAAATCCCAAGATCAAGGTCATCGGCGTGGAGCCCGCGGGCGCGAACTGTATGCAGGCGTCGTTTGCGGCGGGCAAGGTGACGACGCTGCCGACGGTCAACACGATCGCGGACGGCACGGCGGTCAAGACGCCGGGAAGCCAGATCTTCCCCTATATCCAGCAGAACCTCGACGATATCATCACGGTCGATGACGACGAGCTGATCGTGGCGTTTCTGGATATGGTGGAGAACCACAAGATGATCGTCGAAAATTCCGGACTTCTGACCGTGGCGGCGTTAAAGCATCTGGACGTCACGGACAAGCGGATCGTCTCGATCTTGAGCGGCGGCAATATGGATGTCATCACGATGTCGTCTGTCGTGCAGCAGGGGCTGATTTTCCGTGACCGGATCTTTACCGTGTCCGTGCTGCTGCCGGATAAGCCGGGCGAGCTCTCCAAGGTCGCGTCGACGATCGCGGACGAGCAGGGCAATGTCATCAAGCTGGAGCACAATCAGTTTGTGACGACCAACCGCAATGCGGCTGTGGAGCTTCGCATTACGATGGAGAGCTTTGGCACAGATCACAAGAAGCAGATCATGAAGGCGCTCGAGAAGAGCGGCTACAAGCCAAAGCTTGTGCGCACCAGCCTGTAGGTGGAGCGGATGGGATGGCATCTGCTGCCCTTTGCGGTCTGTGTGGCGGGGTTCCTTTTTTCTACCGTCTGCTTTTTCCTGACGGAGGGAAGGAAGGAGCTGCTCTACGGCATCTGTTCGGCGGCGTGCGCCGTCTGTGCCGTCGTGCAGCTGGGAATCCTGCTGTGAGACGACGCTGCGGGGAGCCGAAAAGTGGAACTTGACAATTTTGCGGAACATGCTATGATACCGTTGTGTAAAAGATGCAGGAGGAGAAGAATGATGAAAAGAGTTTATGTCACAATGCTGGCTGGCGCGATCGCGTTTGGTACGCTGTTCGCCGGATGCGGGGATAACACGTCCGACGCGCAGTCGTCCGATGTGGAGAACACGGATGCGGA
>CANRBT010000149.1 GCA_947628935.1 uncultured Roseburia sp.
ACATGCGGCATCGCGATCTGCACCGTGGTCGGGATATTGATGATCGCTTTGTGCCCCGCATCCGGCTGCCATACGTCGAGCACAGCATTACAGACCTCGACCGCATAGTCCACCTCCGTTCCCGGAAAGCTCTCCGGGCTGTACTCAAAGGTAAAATTCCCGTCCGTCTCCTCAGCGAGCTGTTTCAGCAGGATTGCACCGTCAACTGCAAGCTGTTTCACCTCATCCTTGCTCTTCTGAAACACCTGCTCGCGCTGCGCGACCGAGGTGGAATTGTACAGATGGACAACGGCATGCGGCGCGCCCTTGACCGCCTCGAACGTCTTGCGGATAATGTGCTCCCTCGCCTGCGTCAATACCTGAACCGTCACATCCTGCGGGATCATGTTGCGCTCGATCAGCGCGCGCATAAAATGATACTCCGTGTCGGAGGCTGCCGGAAAACCGACCTCGATCTCCTTGAACCCGATGTCTACCAGCATTTGAAAGAACTCCAGCTTCTCCTCCAGACTCATCGGCTCGATCAACGCCTGGTTGCCGTCCCGCAGATCCACACTGCACCAGATCGGCGGCTTTTCGATGATATCTTTCTTCACCCAGTCATAAGTAACCTCCGGCGGCATAAAATAGGCTCTTCCATACTTTTTCGCAACGTCCATATGTCCCTCCCCCTCAAGCGTTCTCTCCCCTGCATGCCATAAAGATATGTCCTCATAAATATGTAGGAAAATTCAAGAAACTTGATTCTTTTTATTATTTCGTCTATACTAACACAGATCGCACGCACAATGCAAGGTGTGAATTTATCAATATAATTGATTTATTTTATGTTTTTCAGACTCCTACCTTCTTGCAAATGTCCTGCAGACAGCATGTTTCACAGTGGGGCTTCGTCCGGGCTGTGCATACTTCTCTGCCATGATCCACCAGTCTGTGGCAGAAATCATTGCCCTCCTCCGGCGGTATCAGCTTCCAGAGTGCCATCTCCACCTTCTTGGGATCCTTGACGCCGTCCACAAGACCTATGCGGTTGACAAGCCGGATGCAATGCGTGTCTGTCACGATGGCGGGCTTTCCGAACACATCCCCCATGATCAGATTCGCGCTTTTTCTGCCGACCCCCGGCAATGAGAGCAGCGCGTCAAAATCCTCCGGCACCCTGCCGCCGTACTCATCCCGCAGGACCTTCATACATGCGCTGATATCTCTCGCCTTACTGTGCCCCAGTCCACACGGTTTGACGATCCGCTCGATCTCCTCCACAGGCGCATCCGCAAGTGCATCCACGTCCGGAAATTCCCTGTACAGATCCTGCACGACGACATTCACCCGCGCGTCCGTACACTGTGCCGCCAGACGCACGCTCACAAGCAGCTTCCACGCATCGTCATAATCCAACGTACAATCCGTATCCGGATATTCCTGCTTTAACCGCTCGATGATCTGTACAGCCAATTCTTTTTTCCGCATAGCTGCAGTCCTCCTTCGTACTTTACTGTCACCGTCAATCCAAACCGAAAAAAGCTGCGGCAAAGGATACCCTTATCCTCTGCCGCAGCTTTACCTGCACAGCCGCCCGCTCTCTGGCAGAATGACCTACACAGTCTGGTTCTTCATAACATATACCGGGAAGGAATCCGTTCCCTTGATCTCCTTGTTCGCCGTGATCGTCACATTCTTATCGGAGATGATATACTCAAGCTTTGCTCCCTCTTCCACGACCGTGTCCTGCATCAGCACACAGTTTTTGACCTTTGCTCCCTTGCCGATCCTGACCCCTCGGAAGAGGATGCTGTTTTCGACCTCTCCCTCGATGACGCAGCCGTCTGCCGCCATGATGTTATTCGCTCTGGAACCGTTGATGTAGCGCGTAGGATTATCGTCGCGGATCTTGGTGTAGATCGGGTTCGGGGAGAACAGCGCGTCCAGGTTCTCCTCATCCAGCAGCTTCATATTCTCCCGGAAGTAGCTGCGCATATCCGTCACCCTCGCCGTGTAACCGTCATATTGGAACGCCTGCACATTCAGCTCATCGAGACGCGGCGCCAGCACGTCGCGCTCCAGATACACATACCCGTGCACATAGGCATCCCCCACCATCTCGATCAGCCGCTCCCTGCCGATAATGCAGATATTCATGGAATGATTCTGAATGCCCGGCTCTGTAGAGTTGGTCTTGATCTTGCGCACGCGACCGTTCTCGATCTCCAATGTATAATAGAGATTCTTTGCATTCTCATGCGCCGCAAGCAGACTCTCCGGGATCTCCGATTCCGTATATGCGATCGTCGCATCCGCCTCGCTCGCCATATGCGCATCGATAAACGCGCCAAAGTCAAAATTCACAGCGATGTTGGAATCCGCCAGCACGACATACCGTTCCTTCTGGGATTTTAGGAACTCCAAAATGCTTGCCAGAGCCTCCACGCGACCGTTATATACTTTTACCGCCTTCGTGGCAAACGGCGGCACGATATTCAGACCTCCATTCTTGCGTGCCAGATCCCACTCACGACCGGATCCCAGATGATCCATCAGGGAGTGATAATTTCTTCTGACGATCAGCGAAACATTGTCGATTCCGCAGTTCACCATGCTCGAAAGCACAAAGTCGACCATCCGGTAACGACCCGCAAAGGGAATGGATGCCATCAGGCGCTCCCCCACAAGCTCCGGTATCAGAGAGTCGTAGCTGTTTGGAAAAATAATACCCAGGGCATCTGCGTTAGAATTTACCATGCTTCCTCACCGTCCTTTACATTTTTATCGATCATGGCATTCGGTCCCACCTTGGCACCGTCACCGACATAGACGCCAAATCCGATCGTCGCAACGCCGTTCTCCTCGCCGTTCGGCATCTCTCCCACGGTCGCATTCTCCCCGATCACAACATTTTCCGCGATGATACAGTGCTTGACGACCGCGCCCGCCTTGATCGTGGTTCCGCCCATGACGACCGCATCCTCCACCACAGCGCCCTTCTCGACGCGGACGCCGGCGAACAGGATCGAGTGCTTGACATGACCCTCCACGCGACACCCGTCTGTGATCATGGAATTCTCCACGACCGCATCCCCGCTGATACGATGCCCGGTCATACCGCTGTTGCGGCTGTACACCTTCCAGGTATTGTCGAACAGGTCGATACCGCTGTGCTCCGGGTCAAGCACCTCCATATTTGCCTCCCACAGAGACGGGATCGTCCCGACATCCTTCCAGTAACCGTCAAAATGGTACGCATACATCCTCCGCTCATCCCGCAGCAGATTGGGGATGATATTGTTGCCGAAGTCATTCTCCGATTCCGGATCCGCCTCATCCTCGATCAAATATTTTTTAAGGATATCCCAATTGAAGATGTAGATACCCATGGATGCAAGGTTCGACTTCGGGTTCTTCGGCTTCTCCTGGAACTCCGTGATCTTATCGTTCTCATCCGCTACCATCAGTCCAAAGCGAGGCGCCTCCTCCCACGGGACCTCCATGACCGCCACGGAGAACTCTGCATCCCTCTCCTTGTGGAAACGCAGAAAGTCGCTGTAATCCTGCTTGCAGATCTGGTCACCGGAAAGGATGATGACATACTGCGGATTGTAACGCTCAATAAAGGAAAGGTTCTGATAGATCGCATTCGCCGTACCCTTGTACCAGTCGGAACCCGATGCCTGCTGGTAAGGCGGCAGCACATGTACTCCGCCATACAACCGATCCAGATCCCACGGCTGTCCGTTTCCAATATATTCGTTCAGCACCAGCGGCTGATACTGCGTCAGGATACCTACTGTGTCGATCCCTGAATTCACACAGTTCGAAAGCGGAAAATCAATGATACGATATTTCCCGCCAAAAGGAACTGCCGGTTTCGCCAGCTTCTGCGTCAGCGCGTATAACCTGGAGCCCTGTCCGCCGGCCAAAAGCATTGCTATCATCTCTTTTGCCATAGTGTTTCCCCCTACTCTTTATGCTATAATGGCATTATAACATAACCCTTCCCATTTTTATACTGTTTTTATGTTGATTTCACAAAAAATATTGCCTCCTCCGGAAATTATCCTGTCATTTTTCATCAAAAAACAAATTTTTTCCACTGATATTTGTCTAGTTTGACACAATTCCCCTCCACTTCGACACCCTCCGCCTCCAAAAGCAGCTTCTGTCTGTTGACGCCGCCGAAGGCAAACGCATCGGAAAGCCTTCCCTCACGGTTCACCACACGGTAGCAGGGAATCCCCTCCGGGTCCGGGTTCACGTGAAGCGCATAGCCGACGACGCGCGCCCACCGCGGATTTCCCGCCAGCGCCGCCACCTGCCCATAGGTCGCCACACGACCTTGGGGAATCTCCCGCACGACATCATAAATTTTTTCATAGGTGTTCTTTGACCGCATGGTTCTTACCGCCTTGCTATCGCGCTCTCTAAACCGTGACAAGCTCGTACTCTCTGGAGCCGATGCCGAGCGCTGCCGCCGCCTCGACTGTGAGCACGCCGTTGCGGCTCTCAATACGCTCGATCAGATGGTCGCGCCCCGGATCGTCCGTCGCCGCGTACACGAGGTCTAAGCACGCCTGGTCGATCGCGACCGGATCCAGCGAGGCAAGGATGCCGATATCCTTCATGCAGGGATCCTCCGCCACGGCACAGCAGTCGCAGTCCACGGACATGTTCTTCATCACATTGATGTAAACGATGTTCCCCTTAAAATAATCCACCACGGAGGATGCGGCATCCGCCATGGAGCGCAAAAAGGAATCGTGGTCCGACGTCCAGATCTTCTCCGGCTCGCCGGCGCCATGGATATACGCCTTGCCCGCCGACGATGCGGTCCCGATGGAAAGCTGCTTTAGCGCCCCGCCGTAGCCGCCCATCGGATGTCCCTTAAAGTGGGACAGCACGAGAAACGAATCGTAATTCGCCAGGTTCTT
>CANRBT010000150.1 GCA_947628935.1 uncultured Roseburia sp.
TATCGCAGTCATCGACTTTGCCGGGGAGAGCCTTTTTCGTCATAACGACTCTATAGAGGAGGTCAATCATGCTTGACTGATCTAAAAAACCATAACTTCTAATTACGTTGACTGCATTGAACAGGGCTTTATCGCTCATCGAGCTCTTGCTCATAGAAAGATACCTCCTTTAGTTTTCTGTTGGTATTATATCACGCCAGATTTAGTATGTCAATACTAAAATTGAAGCTAAATGTAAATTTTGCGTGACCGGGGTGAACCTTTTAATTTTTCCACACTTTTTAATTATTCCTCCGACCGCCGGTTTTGAGGGGTAAGTATCAAATGCCACAGAACCAGCCAGCGACAATCGAATAAATAGAAAAAGAGCTTCCGAAGATCTGCTGTAAAACACAGCTGACCCTCGAAAGCCCTTTATTTCAAGCCTTTTTCGGCACTTAAATGCTGAAGAAGGCTTTTTCTGTTTGTATCAAAGACAGCGTTTTTATAGAACGATCATGCGGCATGGGGAAGATGTTCCCGAATATATGCTGTCCGGCACACTTGGAGATTTCAAAGGTTTACCGGAGATCCATTTTTGGTATGGAAGTGATGAGATCCTATATGCGTGCGCTGAAAATTTTATAAAGGCGTGTAAAGAGAATCATGTCAATTACAGAAGAAAGATGAAAAGCCTGCCACGGCTGGATTGAGTTTTCTGCGGAGGCGGCAGAGGACTGAATCCAGCTGCGGTAGGATTGCACATTGACAACTGAAGAGTGGATATCATAGAGAGTATCAAAAACAATAGACTTGCGCCCGGATTTATGCTATACTCTGTGCATAAGGAAGGGGGGCGATCATATGCCGACAAATGGGGAAATGATTGAAAGGGTCGTTCTGGAATTTCAAAAAGTCCAAGCTCATATGAAAAATGCAAAAAAGGAAAATGCAACCGAAACATATGAAGGACTAAAAAATGATTATTTATCCTTAAAGGCTGTTTTAGCATCTTTAGGAGTAAACCTGACAGACATCGACAAGATCAAAGAGGAAAACCAATCCGGCGCAAGTCTATTGTAAAAAGGGCTTGCGCCTTATATATAGGCAGGTGGTTGACCAATAAATACTATGCTATGCAATGCATATGCTATGCAAGTAATTTGAGTGCTACCGGTTATACAGATTATAAGTAAGGGATGGCGAAACAGATTTCATGAAAATGCGATATGTAAATGAGCATGATGAGAATACGGCAGAACGAAAAAGAGTGTTTGTCATACCAACGGAACAGGGAAAGGGCAGGAAAAAGAGAACCATAAAAACAAGCCTGGCAATTATGCTGCTTTTGCCCGTTCTTCTGACGGCCTGTGCGACTGCCCCGCCCGAGGAGAAGACACCTGCTGCTGTGGCGGACGTAGACGGCAGGCTCACAGTGACGTTTTTGGACGTGGGGCAGGGAAACGCCGTTCTGGTGGAAAATGACGGGCTTTTCATGCTGATCGACGGCGGCGACAGAGAGTATTCGTCGTTCGTTGTGAGCTATCTAAAGCAGCAGGGAGTAGAGGAGCTTGCGTATGTAGTGGCATCCCACTATGACGCGGACCATATCAATGGCATCGTAGGAGCCCTGCATGCGTTTCCGTGTAAGCAGGTATTGGCGCCGGAGTATGCGACGGATACGAGAGTCTATGACTCCTTTTGCGAGGTGATAGAAGAGGAGGACATTGCCCTGGCTTATCCGGCTGTGGGAGAAACCTATACGCTCGGTGACGCTGCCTTTACGATCGTCTGTCCGGAGCAGTATGGCGCAAAGGAGGCAAACGACAATTCCATCGGTCTGCGGTTGGCGTATGGGGACAACAGCTTCCTGATCTGCGGGGATGCCGGAGTGGAGATGGAGGAGAAAATGCTTTCAGGCGGCGTTGCGCTGGACTCCGATGTGTACCTGGCAAGCCACCATGGAAGCGGCGGCTCCTCATCGCCGGAGTTTTTGGAGGCGGTAAGTCCGCAGATCGTAGTGATCAGCGTTGGCGCGGATAACAGCTACGGGCATCCGGCGCAAAGAGTGTTGGATGATATTGCCAAAGTCGGCGCGGGCGTTTATCGGACGGATGAGTGCGGGACGATCCGGATCGCGAGCGATGGGGAGCAGTTGACCGTCACCACAGAACGTACCGCAGCAGAGTCTTTGGAGGAAGCCGGACCGGCTGCTGCGGAGCAGACGGAGGCGGAAACGGTGCCGACCTACATCCTCAACCTCAATACAAAGAAGTTTCATGATCCGTCCTGTCCGAGCGTGGATGAGATTCATCCCGGAAACAAGGCGGAATTTACGGGAACGAGGGAGGAACTGCTCGCGGCGGGCTACGACCCCTGCGGGCGATGCAAGCCATAAGATCTGATATGCAGAACAGGAACGGCCCGGCGTGGAAGAATCCCGATTGACCGGTCTGCATATGATAAAAGGATGGCAGGCATTGGGAGGAACGATTGAGACATTTATATGAGGGCGACCGCGGAACCCTTGTCTATTATCTGCAGCTGGCGCTGCGCAGGGCAGGATATCCGCTGGAGCTGGACGGCATTTTTGGACCGGGGACCTGTGCGGCGCTGAAGGCTTTTGGGGGCAGCAGCCGGTGTGTGGCGGACGATGAGGCATGGGCGAAATTGCTTCCCTATCTGGGCGCGCAGGGAGAAGGACCTGTGGTGGCGGCTGCGGTGCCGTATACCTCTTTTCTGAACAGTCAGACAGTGGCAGGTCTGCGGGAGCGATATCCTTTTTTGGAGACGGGGAGCATCGGCAGGAGCGTGATGGGAAAGGAGATTCCCTATCTTCGGATCGGCGTCGGGGGAACGGAGGTGTTCTACAGCGCGTCGTATCATGCAAATGAGAGCATTACCACGCAGCTCCTGCTGACGTTTGCGGAGGAATACCTGAGTGCATATGCGCAGGGAACGCTGCTTTACGGGGTGTCGGCACAGGAGCTTTTTTCCGGTTACAGCCTCTATATGGTGCCGATGGTAAATCCGGACGGCGTGGATCTGGTCAACGGCTTTTTGACCGGAGGGCTGTACTACCGGCAGGCAGAGCAGATCGCGGCGCAATATCCGGACATTCCGTTCCCCGACGGCTGGAAGGCAAATATCGACGGAACAGACTTAAATCTTCAGTTTCCTGCCGGATGGGACAACGCGAGACGCATCAAATTCGCACAGGGTTATACCACTCCGGCGCCGCGGGATTACGTCGGCATTGCGCCGTTGACGGCGCCGGAGAGCGCGTCGGTCTATCGTTTTACACAGGCGCACGATTTTTCGCTGATCCTTGCATACCACACGCAGGGGCAGGTGATCTATTGGCGGTATTTGAACTATGAGCCGGCGGGATCCCGTGAGATCGCGCAGTATTTTTCCGAGGTCAGCGGCTATGCGGTCGAGGAGACGCCGCAGGAGTCGGGCTATGCGGGATATAAGGACTGGTTCATTCAGGATTACAACAGACCCGGCTATACGATCGAGGCGGGGATCGGACAGAATCCTTTGCCGCTTTCACAGTTTGGGCAGATCTATGAGGACAACCGGGGAATCCTGCTGGGCGGCATGACACAGCTGACCGTTGAAAAAAACGGCAACGGGTGATAAAATGGTTGCATTCCTGTTGAGTGGATGTGAGGAGTGCGGAATGGAGAGAAAAATAGAGGACTTGGGAAAGGACATAAAAGAAGCGTTTGGAATGTCCGCAGGTTATGTCTATCAGGACAGCAGCGATATCCGCGAGCGCATTGCGCATAAGCTGCCGGAGGTGAACTGTCGGCGGATCATGGCGGTGATACCGGTCTTTTGGATTTTGTGTGCGTTCTATATGGCGGAGGTCATGCTGTTCCATCACAGGGAGACGATGGGAAAGGTGATGGCGCTGTGCACGGCGCTGCTGGTGATCGCTGTCGTCTATGAGGTCCTGCTGGTGCGCTGTCTGTACATCAGGCAGATGCGGCACAGGGAGCGGATGCGCAGGTGTATGATCCTGTACCGCTCCTTCTGGTGGATCTGGCTGATCGGGCTGCTGCTGCTGTGCTTTCTCAATTTCCGGGCAAGGATGAGCGGGGCGATCTATGTCTTTGCCTGCATCGTGGCTTGCCTGGTACCGCTCTATCCGCTGGTGGATTTCGTTGTCATGCTCATAAGTTCTCTGACGATCAGTATTTTGGCAGCGTCCGCGTCGCAGGGGAACATTCAGATGCTGTTTTATGATTATATTGTCATGCTCGTGATCGGCTTTATTGCGCAGCGTTTGGAAATACGTATCTGGGCAATGCGGGAATACATCTATCTCACGGCGTTTCGCGATCCGTTGACCGGGTTGTTGAACCGCAGGGGAGGAAACGCTCTTTTGGAGGAGGAATTGGGATCCAAAGACGGCGGGGAGACGGTCGGGGTTTTGATGATGGACATTGATTATTTTAAAAAATATAACGATTCCCTAGGACATGATGCCGGGGACGCCTGTCTGAAGATGGTTTCAGGTTGTATTCGGGAGACTGTGAAGCGGCGGACGGAGCTGATGATTCGTCACGGAGGCGAGGAATTTGTGGTTCTGTTCCTGGATGCGACGGAGCAGGAGCTTCGTACCTGGGGAGAGCGGATCCGTCAGGCCGTGATCCGCGAAGGGCTTGCCGCGCCTTATCCCAAGGTCGCGGACGTTGTGACCGTCAGCATAGGAGCGGCTATGGCTGTATGGAAGTCTGGAGAAGGTTATGAACCGCTTTTGGAGCATGCGGATGCCGCGCTTTATGACGCAAAAAACGCGGGGAGAAATCGGGTGGTGTTTCGATGACAGAGCAACGGTTGTATTGGGAGCAGATGGCGGATGGCGGG
>CANRBT010000151.1 GCA_947628935.1 uncultured Roseburia sp.
CAGATGAGTCGCAGAGTGGTTCTTGCAGGTCTTTGCACGCAGCTCCGCGTCCACAGAGAGCGTGACGGCATCTCCCGTCTTTAACATGCCGCTCGCCATGCGCCCGATATGACCGACCTTGCCGCCCAAAAGCTTCACAGTGTCCTCCACCACGAACTCTCCCTCCGACGTGCGGATGACGCCTTTATCGCCCTGCTGTCCGCCCATCGTCGCATAGAACGGGGTCCGCTCCACAATGACCGTGCCGACCTCGCCGTCGGAAAGCGCCTCCACGATCTCCGTCTCCGTCGTCAGCACAGTCACCCGCGACTCCGTCTCCAGCGTATCGTAGCCCACAAACTCCGTCGTGACCGACGGGTCGATCGACTCATACACAGTCACGTCGGCGCCCATATAGTTCGTCACCTTGCGCGCCGCCCGCGCCGTCGTGCGCTGCACCTCCATCGCCTCCGCAAAGCCGTCCTCGTCCACAGTGAACCCCTTTTCCTCCAGGATCTCGCTCGTCAGGTCCTTCGGGAAACCGTAAGTGTCATAGAGCTTGAACGCCTCCGCGCCGGAGAGCACCTTCTCGCCCTTCCTCTCCATCTCCGCCATCCGGTCACTTAAGATGGAAAGTCCCTGGTCGATCGTCTTGTTGAACTTCTCTTCCTCCTGCGTGAGCACCTTAAAGATAAAGTCCTTCTTCTCGTCGAGCTCCGGATATCCGTCCTTGCTCTCCCCGATCACTGTGCCCGCAAGCTCTGCCATGAACGTGCCCTCGATGCCGAGCATCCGTCCGTGCCGCGCCGCACGCCGAATGATACGGCGGAGCACATAGCCGCGTCCCTCGTTGGACGGCATGATACCGTCGGACACCATAAAAGTCGCCGAGCGGATGTGATCTGTGATCAGCCGGATCGACACATCGTCGAGCGCATCCGTCTGATATGTTTTGCCGGACAAACGGCAGACCGCGTCGCGGATCGCCTTCATCGTGTCAATGTCAAAGACGGAATCCACGTCCTGCATCACGACCGCCAGCCGCTCCAGCCCCATGCCCGTGTCGATGTTCTTCTGTTCCAGCTCCTCGTAATGTCCCTTGCCGTCGCCGTTGAACTGCGTGAACACGTTGTTCCAGACCTCCATGAACCGGTCGCAGTCGCAGCCGACCTTACAGTCCGGCTTGCCGCAGCCGTACTTCTCACCGCGGTCATAGTAGATCTCCGAGCAGGGACCGCACGGTCCCGCGCCGTGCTCCCAGAAATTGTCGCACTCCCCGGTCTCGGGGTCGCGGTAAAAACGGGTGATGCGCTCCGCCGGAACGCCGATCTCCCTGTTCCAGATCTCGAACGCCTCGTCGTCCTCCCCGTAGACGGACGGATAAAGCCTGTCCGGCTCCAGCCCCAGAACCTCCGTCAGAAATTCCCACGACCACGCGATCGCCTCGTGTTTGAAATAATCGCCAAAGGAAAAATTGCCGAGCATCTCGAAAAAGGTCAGATGCCTCGCCGTCTTTCCGACATTCTCGATATCACCCGTGCGGATGCATTTCTGGCAAGTCGTCACGCGTCTGCGCGGCGGGATCTCCTGTCCGGTAAAATAGGGCTTTAACGGCGCCATGCCGGCGTTGATGAGCAACAGACTGTTATCGTTATGCGGCACCAGCGAAAAGCTGTTCATCCGAAGATGATCCTTGCTCTCAAAAAACTCCAGATACATCCTGCGCAGTTCGTTCTCTCCGTAAAACTTCTTCACGACTCTCGTTCCTCCAACCGTTATTTTGTCTCTTCCTGCGCCGTCTTTGCGGTCTTGTGGTCACTCCACTTTTTCCCTGCAAAAATGCCAAGCACAGCCACAGCCGCCAGCACGACAAAGACCAGCACATAATGTACGAACCATCCCAAAAAAGCCATATTTCCTACCTCTCTTTCTCCTCACCACAGAAACTCTGCGTATTCTGCTCCATAATGCATTTAGTATAGCGCAACTGCTCCGCCATCGTCAAGGCATGAACACGATTTACGTCTCCTCCCGGATGTCAAAGACCTGATTCTCACAGGCGATCTCCACGACGCGCTCCGCCATCGCCGCATTGGATATCCTCTTTTTGTAAGCGGCAACGCCGGAATAGTCCTTCCACATGTGCATTGGAAAGATATAGTCCGCGTCCGTGTTTTTCAAAAAATAATCCAGCCCCCGGAACTGGTGCTCCTTCAGTCTCGGATCCGCGGGGATAAACGCCAGATGGATCCTTTTGTGCGACAGCTTCCGGATCTGCGCCCTGTAGTTCGCCTCCATCGTCCCGTTCACCAGGTCGCCCGCGCCCTCCCACCGCCAGTTGTTCAGATCTCCCGCATGGAAAAAACACGCGCCGTTCGTCTCCACGTAATACGCCACCCCCGCGTCAGTCGAGCGGAGCGTCTCGATGTGCACGCCGTCCACATCGCACTTCTCGCCCGCACCCACATAGCGGATGCGCTCCCGCGCCTGCCGGGAAATGCCATGCCTGTCCAGAAACCGCGGACTCATCCTGCAGTCCCTGGAAAAAATATAGTGGATATCGGTATAGCGCTCCGCGAGGCGGAGCACATCCATGTCAAAATGGTCGCTGTGTTTATGGCTCGCAAAGACATAGAACGGCGTGTCCGGCTCGTATTCCGGAAGCACGCCGCCGAAATGCCAGCCCTCCACGCGGTCATTCCCGAACCAGTCGAAGAGGAGCACCTTTTCGTCCACCTCGATCAGAAAACAGCTGTGATGGATAAATATGACCCGCATCGTTTCCCTCCGTCATTCCTGCCTGCCAAGCTGTGTAAGGATCTCCGTCACCAGCGCCGCAAACTGCGCCGACACGCGATCCGCCGTCTCCTGTACCTCCGCATGGGACAGCGGAACCGGCGAGATGCCGCTCGCCAGATTCGTGATGCAGGAGATGCCGAGCACGCGCATCCCCATATGCCGCGCCGCGACCGCCTCGCACGCCGTGCTCATGCCCACGGCATCCGCGCCGAGCAGCCGGCACATCGCGACCTCCTGCGGCGTCTCATACTGCGGACCGGAAAGCTGCAGATAGGTTCCCTCCCACAGGTCGATGCCGAGCGATACCGCCGCCTTTCTCGCGATCCTCTGCAGGTCGGTATCGTAGATCCGGCTCATATCCGGGAATCGCGTCCCCAACTCGTCGATGTTCGGACCTCGCAGCGGAGACGGCACGAGGCTTGCGATCTGTCCGGTCAAAAGCATCAGGGACCCCGCCGGCATCCCCTGGCGGATGCCCCCCGCCGCGTTGGTCAGGAACAGGTCCTCCGCGCCCAGAAGACGCATCAGCCGGATCGGGAGCACCACGTCCGGCATGTCATAGCCCTCGTAGTAATGCACGCGCCCCTGCATACACACGACCGGCAGCCCGCCGACATAGCCGAACAGAAAGCGTCCGGCATGTCCCGGCACGGTCGATACCGGAAAGCCGTCGATCTCGTGATAGTCCACGGTATCGACGACGCGGATCCGCTCCCCGTAGTCGCCCAGACCGGACCCCAGGACAAGTGCAGCCTGCGGGACGAAATCCGTTTTTTGGCGCAGGCTCCTTTCACACCTTTGCAGCTTTTCATATACCGATTCCATAGACGAGCCCTCTCATTTCATTTGATCTGTCGGTATTGTATCACAGTTTAGAGCAATGTGGAACCCTTGAAACGCCTGTTTTTCCTGCAAGCTTCACATTGCTTTGCTGCACTGCAAAAAAAGACCGGCAGGATTCCCACCGGTCTTTTTGTCTCTCACATCAATTGTAAAACGCCGCCTGGATAGAATCATATCCAGCCAGACCGTCCTGCACAAGAGACAGCTTTGCCTGTACGGCAACGGTCTCCTGTCGTGCGATCGTTCCATATTTCCCGTCAACCTGCTGCTGATGCCCCAGTATCTCGTTGCAGCGCCGCTGCCACCATTCCACAACCTTCCCCGCAGCGCCCTGCTTCAGCACAATCTGCCGCCTTACGTACTGGGTTCTGGGTCCATCCTTCCCATCCTCAACAAGCTTGCTGCCACTGCTGTCACGGTACGCATCCTCATTCGCTGCGTTCTGGATCGTAGGCAATCGGACACTGGTCCCAGTACTTTTTCGCCTGCGCGATGCAGTACTCCGCCTCCTTTTCAGCCATTGCCTCTGTGTATGCGTAGGAAAACCAGTACAGCATCACAGGCTCGCCAAGATTGACGCATGCAAGAGCATTTCGCGTGTACCTCTCATCGACGTTGTTTTTGCCGTAGCCCGCACGGATGCCGACCCTTTGGTAGCCTGCGTCCCTGATCTGCTTGATATCGACAGCTCCCTGATGCTTAGAAATATCCGGTCCCTGATACAGTTCTGTTGTCATAATCACAATCCTCCTTACTCCTCCGACGATCCGTCGTATTTTAACAAGTTACGCAACGTCTCATACAGTCCGGTCGACAGCCCTGAGATCATACCGCTCACTGACTCTATTCGTATCCATTCGATATGCTTCCCAATAATATTATAATGTCTCATCCCTGATTCTGTTCCTTTTCATTTTCCCTATGAATCATTGATAAATGAAATATCGTGATGGCATTGCCGTATATAAAGCAAGACGGTATTTCCCAAAACATTGTCATAAATAAAAAGGCGCATGGATTGTAAATAATTCTTACGCTCCATGCACCTTTCATTCCGATTCCATTTTACTTAAAGCAATCTCAATAACTGCACAAGCTCGTGCGGCTCATCTTTGCTTGATGTGGTGTTTGAAAGGACCTCCTCAGCGCTCCGTCCCGCCGGATCTCCGTCCAAGGACAAGCAGCCCGAGGACCAGAAGCAGCGGAAATACCGCAGCC
>CANRBT010000152.1 GCA_947628935.1 uncultured Roseburia sp.
CTATCGCAAGGTGTCCGAGGAGGAGTACCGGACGCTGCTCGCATCGATCCGGGACTCGTCCAATGAGCCTGTTGCAGTCCAAAAAGGAGCAGAGCGATGACACAGGAAGAGAGAGTAAAAGAACTGCGGGAGCAGATTGCGTATCACAGCGACCGCTATTACAACCAGGATGACCCCGTGATCACGGATCACGAGTACGATATGCTGATGCAGGAGCTCAAGAAGCTCGAGAAGGAGCATCCCGAGCTTGTGACGGAGGATTCCCCGACCCGGAAGGTGGGCGGGAGCGCAAAGCGGACGGCGGGCGTGCTGGTGCGTCACAACGTGCCGATGCTGAGCCTTCAGGATGTCTTTTCCAAAGAGGAGATCTATGAGTTTGTCGCGCAGATGCGGGAGCAGCTGCCGGACCCGGAGTTTGTGGTGGAGTACAAGATCGACGGATTGTCGATGGCGCTCCGCTATGAGAACGGAGCATTGGTTTTGGCGGAGACGCGCGGGGACGGCGTCAATTTCGGGGAGGATGTGACAGCCAACGCGCGGGTGATCCCGGAGGTGGTGCAGACGCTTTCCGACGCGCCGGAGTATCTGGAGATCCGCGGCGAGGTCTACATGAAGAACGATGCGTTCGAGCGCGTCAACGAGCGGCAGGAGCTTCTTGGGAAAAAGCTGTTTGCGAATCCGAGAAACTGTGCGGCGGGGACCTTGCGGCAGCTGGATTCCGCTGTGACGAAGGAGCGGGAGCTCTCCCTGTTCATCTTCAATATCCAGCAGGTGCGCGGGAGGGAGTTTGAGACGCACACGCAAGGGTATGAGTATCTAAAGAGCCAGGGAATCACGGTCATTGATGATTACCGCGTTTGTCGGACGGCGGACGAGGTGTGGGAGGCGATCGAGGCGATCGGCGAGAACCGGGGCAACCTTGCCTATGACATTGACGGAGCGGTGGTGAAGCTCAACCGCTATGCGGACAGAGAGCAGCTTGGCGCGACTTCCAAGGTGCCGCGCTGGGCGATCGCATACAAATATCCGCCGGAGGAGAAGGAGACGAAGCTGCTGGACATCGAGCTTTCCGTCGGCAGGACGGGACGCATCACCCCGACGGCGGTCTTTGAGCCGATCCGGCTGTGCGGGACGACGGTTTCGCGTGCGACGCTGCACAATCAGGACTTCATCGACGAGCTGGACATTGGCATCGGAGATACGATCGTGGTGTACAAGTCAGGCGAGATCATTCCCAAGGTCAAGGAGGTCAGAAAGGAAAAACGTCCGGGAGGATGGCGGCGATATGTGCTTCCCGCGGTCTGCCCGGTCTGCGGGGCAAGGACGGAGCGCGAGCGGGACACAGCCGACCTGCGCTGCACCTCCCCCGGCTGCCCGGCGCAGCTTTTGCGCCGTATCGTCAACTTTGTGGGCAGGGACGCGATGGACATCAAGGGTTTTGGCACGGTTTATATTGAAGAACTGGTCAGAATGGGGTATATTAAGGATGTTGCGGATATTTTTGACTTAAAGGAGCATCGGGACGCGCTCGTCGCCCGGGGAGTGATCGGGAAGGAGAAAAACACGGACAAGCTGCTGGCGGCGATCGAGAAGGCGAAGGAAAACGATGCGTATCGGCTTTTGACGGGGCTTGGCATCCCGAATGTGGGGAAGGCTGCGGCAAAGGCGATCATGAAGGAATTCCGTACGATGGAGCGCCTCGCGGACGCGACGATGGAGGAGCTGGTCGCCGTCAGCGACATCGGCGAGATCAGTGCGGAATGTATTCGCAGCTTTTTTGCAGATGAGAAAAACCGGAGGATCCTGGAGCGGCTGCGCGCGGACGGGGTGAATATGGAGGCGCAGGAGAGTGAGGTCATAGATTCTCCTCTGAGCGGAAAGACTGTCGTTGTGACGGGGACGCTGCCGACGCTGGGGCGCAAGGAGGCACAGGAGCTGATCGAGCGCTATGGCGGCAAGGCATCCGGCTCGGTCTCCAAAAAGACGGACTATGTCCTTGCGGGGGAGCACGCGGGGAGCAAGCTGACAAAGGCGCAGGAGCTCGGCATACCGGTCCTTTCCGAGGACGACCTGCGAAGGATGCTGGGAGAATGAAAAAAGAGAGGAAGCAAAGCAATGCCAATCAGGACACAGAGCGATCTGCCGGCAAAAGAAATACTGGAAAAGGAAAATATATTTGTTATGGATGAGAGCCGCGCGATGCATCAGGACATTCGTCCGATCGAAATAGGGATCTTAAATCTGATGCCGTTAAAGGAGGAGACCGAGCTGCAGCTGCTGCGCTCGCTCTCCAACACGCCGCTGCAGGTGGACGTCACGTTCCTGACCGTCTCGTCGCATGAGTCGAAGAACACATCCTTAAGCCATTTGAACAAATTTTACGAGACGTTCGCGGATGTGAAGGAGCGCTGCTTTGACGGGCTGATCATCACAGGGGCGCCGCTCGAGCAGATGGAGTATGAGGACGTGGATTACTGGGAGGAGCTCTGCGAGGTCTTCGCATGGACGAACGAGCATGTGACCTCGACGCTGCACCTGTGCTGGGGCGCGCAGGCGGGGCTCTACTATCATTACGGACTGAAAAAATATATGCTGCCGAAGAAGAAATTCGGGGTGTACGAGCATCGCGTGATGAATCGCAAGGTGCCTCTGGTGCGCGGCTTTGACGATTGCTTTATGGCGCCGCATTCGAGGCATACGGAGGTGCGCGCAGAGGATATCCGCGGCGTGGAGGAGCTGACGATCCTTGCGGAGTCCGACGAGGCGGGCGTGTTTCTGGCGATCGCGGACAATGGCAGGCGCATCTTTGTGATGGGGCACCCGGAGTACGATCGGATCACGTTGGACAAGGAGTACAAGCGGGACAGGGAGAAGGGGCTTCCCATTGAGCTTCCGGTCAACTATTATCCCGACGACGACGAGACGCAAAAACCCCGGCTGCAGTGGAGGTCCCACGGGAATATCCTCTATAGCAACTGGCTCAATTATTACGTCTATCAGGCGACTCCCTACGAATTTATCAATACCGCGGAGATTCTCGGAAAGTATTGGCAATTTTAAATTTTTAAGGTTTCCAAAACGGGAATAGTCTGTTATAATAGGCATATAATATCACTTAGGAGGCATTGCACGATGGGTGAGGATCGCAAAACATTTAAGATAAAGGACGGGAAGCTGGGAAAGGTGAAGGTTGCAGACGAGGTTGTCGCCATCATTGCAGGACTCGCCGCGACGGAGGTGGACGGTGTGACCTCCATGGCAGGCAACATTACCAATGAGCTTGTGAGCAAGCTGGGAATGAAGAATCTCTCCAAGGGAGTCCGTGTTGAGGTCCTGGAGCGGACTGTGGACGTAGATGTGGCGCTGAACATTGCATATGGTTTTTCGATACCGGACGTGTCTGCGAAGGTGCAGGAGCGCGTGAAGAACGCGATCGAGAATATGACCGGGCTGGAGGTATCGACCGTGAATATTCGTATTGCAAATGTGGACATGGGCAGCGGCAGATAATATTTCATGGCAAATAGCAGGAAGGATGTCCCTGGGACATCCTTTTTTTAACATGGAATCGACGAGCGGGGGGAGGAGGCAGGACAATGACGAGAAGAGAGCTGAGGGAGCAGACCTTTCGGGTGCTGTTCGGAGCGGAATTTCATGACGCGTCCGAGATGCCGCAGCAGATACAGCTCTATGAGGACACGGAGTATGCGTGGGATGCGAAGGACGGGGAGTACATCAAGCGAAAATGTGAGAATATCATAGAGCGGATGGAGGAGCTGGATGCGGCGATCAATGCCGTGGCGGAGGGCTGGAAGACTTCGCGTATGGGGAAGGTCGACCTTACGCTGATGCGTATCGCCGTGTATGAGATGAGGTATGAGGAGGATGTGCCTGTGCGGGTCGCGATCAATGAGGCGGTATTGCTGGCGAAAAAATACGGCTCGCAAAATTCGCCTTCCTTTGTGAACGGCGTCCTGGCAAAGATCGTATGAGGAAGAATGTATATTCCGTCGGACAAGTCAATACATACATCAAAAATATGTTTGCACAGGATTTTATGCTAAAGCGCATCTGTGTGAAGGGCGAGGTGTCAAACTGCAAGTACCACACGTCGGGACATATCTATTTCAAGCTCAAGGACGAGACGGGGACGATCTCTGCCGCTCTGTTTGCGAGGGACCGAGCGGGGCTTTCCTTCCGCATGAGGGAGGGGGATAAGGTCATCGTGACCGGCTCCGTCCAGGTCTACGAGAGGGACGGAACCTACCGGCTCTATGCGAAACAGATCGAGCTGGACGGAGAGGGAAGACTGTATCTGCAGTTCGAGGCGTTAAAGCGGGAGCTGGAAGAGATGGGCATGTTCGCTCCCGAATACAAAAAGCCGATCCCGCAGTTTGCGCGCAGGGTCGGCATTGTGACGGCGCCGACGGGGGCGGCTGTGCAGGATATCCGAACGGTTGCGGCGCGGAGGAATCCGTATGTGCAGCTGATCCTCTATCCGGCGCATGTGCAGGGAGAGGGAGCCGTAGAGAGCATCGTCAACGGCATCCGCGCCCTGGATGCGCTGGGGGTGGACGTGATGATCGTCGGCCGCGGCGGCGGTTCGATCGAGGATCTGTGGGCGTTCAACGAGGAGGAGGTCGCGCGGGCGATCTTTGCGTGCGGGACGCCTGTCATCTCGGCCGTCGGGCACGAGACGGACACCACGATCGCGGATTTTGTGGCGGATCTGCGCGCGCCGACGCCCTCGGCAGCCGCAGAGCTCGCCGTGTTCGAGTACCGGATCGTCGAGGAGCGGCTTGGCAAGGCGCAGGCGGACATGGA
>CANRBT010000153.1 GCA_947628935.1 uncultured Roseburia sp.
CGCACAGTGTTCAACATCCTGGGACCGCTTGCCAACCCGTCCCGCGCAAAAAACATGGTCGTCGGCGTCTACAGTCCGGCGCTCACGGAGCAGATCGCAACGGCGATGAGCCGTCTGGGCGTGGAGCGCGCTCTGGTCGTCAGCGGCGAGGACAACATGGATGAGATCACGCTGACCGGGGAGACGACGGTCTCCGAGATCGAGAACGGGAAGGTGGCGACCTACCGCATCACGCCGGAGCAGTTCGGATTAAAGCGCGCCTCCCTGGAGGAGCTGCGCGGCGGGGACGGCGCCGAGAACGCCAAGATCACCAAATCGATCCTGAAGGGCGAGGAGACCGGGGCAAAGCGGGATATCGTGCTGCTGAACGCGGGCGCGACGCTCTACATCGGCGGTATCGTGAAGTCGATCGCGGACGGCATCCGGCTGGCGGCGGAGACCATCGACTCCGGCAAGGCATATGCGGCGCTGGAGAAGCTGGTGGAGGTGTCCAATTCGTAGGCAGCCTGCAGACTGCAGAGGGAAAGGAGCGGTACGATGAAAAAATTAGGATTTGGATTGATGAGGCTTCCTGTTACGGACCGGACCGATATGGCGTCCGTGGACATCGAGCAGCTCAAGCGGATGGTGGACCTGTTTCTGGAGCGGGGGTTTACCTATTTTGATACGGCATGGATGTACAATGCGTTTGCGAGCGAGCGCGCGGCGAAGGAGGCGCTGGTGGACCGCCATCCGAGGGACAGCTTTACGCTGGCGACAAAGCTTCACGCGGGCTTTATCGAGACGAAGGAGGATCGCGACAAAATCTTTTCCGCGCAGCTGGAACATACCGGCGCCGGGTACTTCGACTACTATCTCATCCACGGGATCGAGGCGTCTATGCTGCCCAAATATGAGGCGCTGGACTGCTTTTCCTGGCTGCTGGAGAAGAAGGAGAAGGGGCTGGTAAGGCATGCCGGATTTTCCTTCCACGACAAGCCGGAGCTGTTGGATGAGATCCTGACCAAGCATCCCGAGATGGAGTTTGTACAGCTCCAGATCAACTATCTGGACTGGGAGAGCGAGTGGGTCCGGTCCCGCGCCTGCTATGACGTGGCGACGAAGCACGGAAAGCCTGTCATCGTCATGGAGCCGGTCAAAGGCGGGACGCTTGCAAAGCTCCCGGCGGACGCGCAGAAGCGGTTTCTCGCACGCGATCCGGAGGCGTCCATGGCGAGTTGGGCGATCCGGTTCGCGGCATCCCTCGACAATGTGATGGTGGTGCTTTCCGGCATGTCCAACATGGAGCAGATGGAGGATAATCTGAGCTACATGGAAGAGTTTGTGCCGCTGACAGACGAGGAGAAGGCGCTCTGCCATCAGGCGGCTGACAGCATCAACGCGCAGGTCGCCATCCCGTGTACCGGCTGCTCGTACTGCACGGAGGGTTGTCCTATGCACATTGCCATCCCGCAGTATTTCTCCCTCTACAACGAGGATATGAGAGAGCGGCTGGAGGAGAAGAGGTGGACCGTCAACTTCACCAACTATGCGATCGTCTCCGAAAAGCACGGAAAGGCAAAGGACTGCGTTGCCTGCGGTCAGTGCGAGAGCGTTTGTCCCCAGCATCTGCCGATCATCGAGCATCTGAAGACGGTCAGCGCGCACTACGACCATTGAGAAAGATGAATTGTAAACCAATTTTGCCTACATGGTTGACAATTGGGTAAAAATCGCGTATGCTCTTCTCAGGAGAAAGCCGCAGACTGCGGAGGAGGAGCGTGTCAACGATGAAGATGTCAACGAGAACGATTGTGACTGTGGGGATGTTTGCAGCGGTGATCAGCGTGCTGTCCATCCTGTCGATCCCCATGCCGTCCGGGGTGCCTGTCACCCTGCAGACCTTTGCGGTCGCGCTTGGCGGGTATGTGCTCGGCGCGAAGCGCGGTACCGCGGCGACTGTGGTCTATCTGCTGCTCGGTGCGGTCGGCGCGCCGGTCTTTGCAGGGATGGTGGGAGGTCTTTCCTGCTTTGCCGGATATACGGGAGGCTTTCTGTGGGGGTTTCTGTTCCTGGCGCTGCTCTGCGGTGTCGGGATCCGCAGACGCAACGCTCTGCTGCGGCTCGTATGCGGCATGGCGGGACTGTTGCTCTGCCATTTCCTTGGCGCGCTGCAGTTTTCGCTGGTCGCAGGAACCTCCTTCGGAGAGGGATTTTTGCTTGCGAGCGCGCCCTATCTGTTCAAGGATGTGATATCCGTCGCGGGCGCTTATGCGGCGGCGCTCCCCATCCGCCATGCACTTTCGGCGGGGCAGGTCTGGAAGGGGACTGTGTAGGAGAAGGGGAGACATGCAGAGAGAACGGTTTCGCGCCCATCACATCCTCTGCACCTCGCTCTATGTGGGCAGAGGGTATGACGGGGCGTTTTGTGAAAATATGACACGCGTCGTAGAGCGTTTGCGCAGGGAGCCGGAAACGCTCTTTTCACTTGCGGCGTCCCCGGATCTGATCTGCCAGAACTGCCCCAACCATGACGGGGCAGGGCACTGTGTCAGGAACAGGGACAGGGTCGCAGAGAAGGACCGTGCCGTGATGCGCCGGCTTCATTTGGAGGAGGGCGGGACATATTCCTACCGCGAGATGTGCGCCTGCGCCCTGCGCGATCTGGACGAGGCGTTTTTTGAAGAATGCTGCGGTACATGCGAGTGGAAGCGGCAGGGACTCTGTGAATACAAGGATCTGACGGAGCAGCTTGCGCGCGTCGTCAGGTCGTCTTCTTATTGATGTAATTCGTCTTGTATTTGGAGTAGATGATTTTCTGGCTCCGGTACAGTCCAAAATATCCCGACAGCATATAGCTGAATGCAACGGTCAAAAGAAAATATGGCATGCCTTCATAGCCGAACAGCTCGAAGCTGATCAGCAGCGAGGTGACAGGGCAGTTCGTCACGCCGCAGAACACGGCGCACATGCCGACCGCCGTACATAATGCCGGATTCAGTCCGACCAGGCTGCCGTAGAGACAGCCGAACGCCGCCCCAGAGCAGAAGGAGGGGACGATCTCGCCGCCCTTGAAGCCGGCGCCGAGTGTGAGCGCCGTGAACAGCATTTTTAACACAAAGGTTTCCGGGACTATCGTCTGCATGCGCATGCATTCCGTGATTACGTCGATCCCGGCGCCGCTGTAGCGCTGGCTCCCCACGAGGAGAGTGAGGAGGACGACCACACATCCGCCCGCAAACACGCGCACATACGGGTTTTTGAACAGCTTCTTATAACAGTGCTCCGTCTGATGCATCAGCACGCAAAAGAGGATGCTCAAAAGGGCGCAGAGGATCGCCAGCAGGACGACCAGTACCGCTGTCCGGACAGAGAACGCGGGCAGGGCAGCCAGCCGGAAGGCTTCCGCCTGCACGCCGAAGGAGGCAGCGATCTCGTGCGCGATCAGGGAGGAGACGACGCAGGGGACAAGCGCGGCGTAATGCATGATCCCCACGCTGATGACCTCCATGGAAAAGAACGCCGCTGCCATCGGGGTCCCGAAAAGCGCGGAAAAGGCGGCGCTCATGCCGCACATGATCATGATGTGCCGGTCCTTCTCGTCAAAGCGGAACAGGGAGCCGATGCCGTTTCCGATGCTTCCGCCAAGCTGGAGCGCAGCTCCCTCGCGTCCCGCAGAGCCGCCGAACAGGTGGGTGATGAGCGTGGAGAGAAAGATGAGCGGCGCCATGCGGAACGGCAGATGGTCGCCGGACTGGATCGCGGAGATCACGAGATTGGTGCCCGCATCCTTCTCGTCGTGCAAAAGCCGGTAGGCGCCCACGATCAGCAGACCGCCGACGGGAAGCAGCCAGATGAGCCAGGGATTCTTTTCGCGGACAAGGTTCACAAAGGAGAGCGAGAAGGAGAAGAACGTTCCGGCTCCTCCGACGATCCCGCCGATGAGAATGGAAACCACGATCCATTTTCCGGCGGTTCTTGCCCGCTTCAGATTGTGCTTCAGCTTGTGTAACAGAAATTCCCTCATCCTATCACGCTCCGTTTTGATGATGTTCGTTTTGCCCGCTCCTGATGATTTCTTATTTTATCATTTTTCCGCTGTGTTTACAAGGAGAAGGATTTCAACGTAAAGGCGCATGGAACAGTAAGCTGTCAGCCATGCGCTTTTTTTGTGAGATCCAGAGTGGGAAGGGAGGCGGGTAATATCGCAGTTTACGGCTATATCCGGGTCAGCACCAGGGAGCAGAACGAGGATCGGCAGCTTGTCGCGCTCCGTGAGCTGAATATCCCGGAGAAAAACATCTATATGGACAAGCAGTCGGGCAGGGATTTTGAGCGCCCGCAGTACAAACGGCTTGTGCGGCGCATGAAAAAAGACGATCTGCTCTACATCAAGAGCATCGACCGTCTGGGAAGGAATTACGGGGAGATTTTGGAGCAATGGCGCGTTCTCACAAAGGAGAAGGGCGCCGACATTGTGGTGCTGGATATGCCCCTGTTGGACACCCGCCAGGGGAAAGACCTGATGGGGACGTTCCTCAGCGATATTGTGCTGCAGGTTCTCTCCTTTGTGGCAGAGAATGAGCGCGTCAATATCCGCCAGCGTCAGGCGGAGGGCATCGCGGCGGCAAGAGCCCGCGGAGTGCGTTTCGGCAGACCGCCACGGTCATTGCCGGAGAACTTTCACAGCGCCTACCAGCGATGGAAAGCAAAAAAAATTACCGGCACGGCTGCGGCGAAGGAGTGCGGGATGGCGCTCTCCACGTTCCGCTACCGGGCGGCGAT
>CANRBT010000154.1 GCA_947628935.1 uncultured Roseburia sp.
AAGGACAAGAAGCTGATCGCGCTGGATATGGGCGCGCTGGTCGCCGGGGCGAAGTACCGCGGGGAGTTCGAGGAGCGATTAAAGGCTGTGCTCGACGAGGTGAAGCGCTCGGACGGGCAGATCATCCTCTTTATCGACGAGCTTCACACGATCGTCGGCGCGGGAAAGACGGACGGCGCGATGGACGCGGGACAGCTGTTAAAGCCGATGCTCGCGCGCGGGGAGCTGCACTGCATCGGCGCGACGACGCTGGATGAATACCGGGAGTACATCGAGAAGGATGCGGCGCTCGAGCGCCGGTTCCAGCCGGTCATGGTAGACGAGCCGACCGTGGAGGACACGATCTCGATCCTGCGGGGTCTAAAGGAACGCTATGAGGTGTTCCACGGCGTGAAGATCACGGACGCGGCGCTCGTCTCCGCCGCAGTGCTGTCGAACCGCTATATTTCCGACCGGTTCCTGCCGGACAAGGCGATCGACCTGGTGGACGAGGCGTGCGCGCTCATCAAGACGGAGCTGGATTCCATGCCGACGGAGCTCGACGAGCTCAACCGCCGCGTGATGCAGCTTGAGATCGAGGAGACGGCGCTGAAAAAGGAGACGGACCGGCTCAGTCAGGACCGCCTCGAGAGTCTGCAGAAGGAGCTTGCGGAGCTGCGGGATTCCCTGAGCAGCCGCAAGGCGCAGTGGGAGAACGAGAAGGCGTCCGTGGAAAAGGTGCAGAAGCTCCGCGAGGAGATGGAGTCGGTTCGGAACGAGATCAAGCTGGCGCAGCAGAACTACGATCTGGAGAAGGCGGCGGAGCTGCAGTACGGCAGGCTGCCCGCGCTGGAGAAGCAGCTCGCCGCGGAGGAGGAGCTGGTGCGCGGGGAGGGGCTTACCCTGGTGCATGAGAATGTCAGCGACGAGGAGATCGCGCGGATCATCTCAAGGTGGACGGGAATCCCAGTGGCAAAGCTGACCGAGAGCGAGCGCAACAAGACGCTGCATCTGGACGAGGAGCTGCACAGACGCGTGATCGGGCAGGATGAGGGCGTGACGAAGGTCACGGAGGCGATCATCCGCTCCAAGGCGGGCATCAAGGATCCGAGCAAGCCGATCGGCTCGTTTTTGTTCCTGGGTCCGACCGGCGTTGGAAAGACGGAGCTTGCCAAGGCGCTTGCCGCGAGCCTGTTCGACGACGAGTCAAACATGGTGCGGCTGGATATGAGCGAATATATGGAAAAATATTCCGTGTCGCGCCTGATCGGAGCGCCTCCCGGATATGTGGGCTACGACGAGGGCGGACAGCTGACCGAGGCTGTGCGGAGAAAGCCGTATTCCGTTGTGCTGTTCGATGAGGTCGAGAAGGCGCATCCGGATGTGTTCAACGTGCTGCTGCAGGTGCTGGACGACGGGCGCATCACGGATTCCCAGGGAAGGACGGTCGACTTTAAGAACACGATCATCATCATGACCTCGAATCTGGGCTCCGCCCATCTGCTCGAGGGGATCGATGCGAACGGGGATATCGCCCCGGAGTGCGAGAACGCTGTGATGGGAGAGCTGCGCCAGAATTTCCGGCCGGAGTTTTTGAACCGGCTGGATGAGATCATCCTGTTCAAGCCGCTCACGAGGGACAATATCGGCAGCATCATCAAGCTTTTGATGCAGGATCTCAACCGGCGTCTGGTGGACCGTGAGGTGTCTGTGAAGCTGACTGCGGAGGCGGAGCGGTACATCGTTACGCATGGCTATGACCCGGTCTACGGGGCAAGACCGCTGAAGCGTTTCCTGCAGAAGCATGTCGAGACGCTTTCCGCAAAGCTGATCCTCGCGGACGGCGTGCGCGCGGGAGATACGATCGTCATAGACGTTGCGGACGGAAAGCTGACCGCGGCGCCGGGAGGGGAGGGAACGGATGGAGCAATGGCTTGAAAGCGTTTACAGTGACGGGACGAGGGAGTTTGTCAGCAATCCGCAGCCGGCTTTGGGGGAGACCGTGACTGTCTGGCTGCGGATGTATGAGGACGCGCCGGTGCGGCATGCGTTCCTGCGCACAGTGCCGAACGGCGGAGAGGAGCTGATCCCGATGGAGCGGCGCAGATGCGCGCACGGCTTTGCCTATTACGCCGCAAAGCTTGTGATGACGGAGCGCCGGATGCAGTATCAGTTCTATCTGGTGTGCGATTCCGTCATTTATTACTATACACAGAAGGCGATCACGACCTATCTGCCGGATCAGACCTATGATTTTGTCCTTCTGACGGACTACCGCCAGCCGGAGTGGGTCAAGAGCGCTGTGTTTTACCAGATTTTCCCGGAGCGCTTCTGCAACGGCGACCCGGCGAACGATGTCAGACCGGGGGAGTATTGTCTGGACGGTCATCCGACGACGCACGCCGCCTCCTGGGAGGAGCGCCCGAGACCGTACCGGGAGGCGTTCTGCGTCGATTTTTACGGCGGAGACCTTGCGGGCGTGCGCCAGAAGATCCCGTATCTGAAGGAGCTGGGCGTGACGGCGGTCTATCTGAACCCGATCTTTGTGGCGCCCTCCGTACACAAGTACGACTGTATCGACTATTTTCATGTCGATCCGCATTTCGGCGGCGACGAGGCGCTGGCGGAGCTTTCCCGCGCGCTGCATGAGAACGATATGAAGCTGCTGCTGGATATTTCCATCAACCATACGGGGACGGCGCATCGCTGGTTCAACCGCGACGGATTGTTTTTTGATCCCTCGGAAGGGGCGTACCACAACAAAAACGCCACGGAGCGGAGCTACTACTTTTTTGAGGGAGACAGCGACCGCTACAAGTGCTGGGCGGGCGTGAAAAGCCTGCCGACGCTGAATTACACCTCGAAGGAGCTGCGGAGGGTCATCTACGAGGACGGGGATTCCGTGCTGCGCAAATGGTTAAAGCCTCCCTATGAGATCGACGGGTGGCGCTTTGACGTGGCGGACGTGTTTGCGAGGAACAATGAGATCCAGCTTGCCCATGAGATCTGGCCGCAGATCCGGGAGAGCATCCGGCAGGAGAATGACCAGGCATATATCCTTGCGGAGGATTGGGGGGACTGCGCGCAGTACCTGCAGGGGGACGAGTGGGATTCCGCAATGAATTATTACGGCTGCGGCAGGGTCATCCGCCAGTTTTTGGGAGAACCCGATCTGTACCATATGCGTATCGAGGAGCTTCGCAGCGTGCCGTATCGGCTGACGGCGGAGGACGTGGAGGCGAGAGTGACGGAGCATCTGGCAAAGCTGCCCTACGTGTTCTGGCAGAACCAGTTCAATCTCTTTGACAGCCATGACACGCCGCGTCTGCACAACAATCCCAAAGTTGACCGGGAGGAATACCGGGGCGCTGTGATGTTTTTGTTCCTGCTTCCGGGAGCGCCGTCCATCTACTACGGCGACGAGGCGGAGATCGACGGGTGGATCCCCGACAACGAGGGCTGCCGGTTCCCGATGCCCTGGGGACAGCCGTTTCAGGAGAAGGAGACCTACCGCCTGTATCAGACGCTGGCGCAGTTGAAGAAAACGAGCCGGGCGCTGACGGAGGGAGGCATGAAATTCCTTTATGCGAAGGGGCGTGTGATCGCGCTGGCGCGGTTCTGCGAGGACGAGGCATGGGTGGCGGTGCTCTCGACCGACAGCAGGGCGGAGCGGATCTCGCTCCCGCTCGGGAGCATCGGAGCGGTCCGACCGAAGGGGGAACGGGATCTCTTCGGGCGCACGCTCCGCTGGAGCGCACAGTCGGAGCGGGAGATCACGTTTGCTGCGGAACCCCATCAGGCATATCTGTTTGCGTGCGAGATGCGATAGGGGCTCTTTTCTGAAAAATCGCATAGAATTTCACCAAGAAAATATACATATTTCACAAAAAAGAGGCTGCTAAGAAGAAGTTCTTGACAGCCTCTTTTTTTGTGGACTATACTCAAATGGAATTCGGCGCGCAAATTTAACAAAATTTTAAGAAATTTTAGAATTTCAAAAGAAAAGGAGCAAACGATATGGATAACAACTATGGTGTGAACAATACGAACGCAAATAACGACAAGGGCGGCTTCCTCTGGGGTCTGCTCGGTTGCTGTATTCCGCTCGTCGGACTGATCCTCTTTTTGGTCTGGAAGGATCAGAAGCCGGCAACCGCAAAGGCGGCAGGGATCGGTGCGATCGTGGGCGTCGTCTGTGTTGTGGTTTACTACATCCTGATGATGGTGCTCGGGATCGGAGTGGCGGCACTTGGTATGTAACAACAGATTCGGCAGGTTTCTGCAGATCGTTTTCGGGTGCCACGCACGCCCGGACCGGTCGTTCTTCTTTCGGGGGCGTCAGTTTCCGATCTGTGCGCGCTGTACGGGGGAGCTGGTCGGGATGCTTTTGGGGATCCCGATCGCCTTTCTGTTCGGATGGCCGGAGTTTTACATTGTCCTGCTCATGATGGCGCCGATGGTGTTCGACGGTTTTTTACAGCTTTTGACATCGTATGAGAGCACGAATCTGCGCAGGTTTTTTACCGGAGCGCCGTTTGGGATCGCGTTTGATTTTGCGCTGATCTATTTTCATCGCACCTGCGTTTGGATCGCGGGCATGCTCTTGAAGCTGTTTGCGGAGGATCCGGACAAGATCGACCGGGCGATGCAGCTTTTTTTATAAGGAAAGCATCTAAAAGGGATTCTGTGATGCAGGATCCTTTTTTTGTGTTATAATAGGGATTATCGCAAGAGTACGGAAAGCGGGGATGAGGTCATGGCATTTGCACATCTGCA
>CANRBT010000155.1 GCA_947628935.1 uncultured Roseburia sp.
CGGCGGAAAATACAGGACGGGACAAAGGAGAACGGAATGGGAACGATAAGACTGTTTGGTATTGATAGTTTTAATTTTGATGAAGACAAATTGATTGCTGAAGCAATTACGGTGATTCTGAACGATGAAGGCGAGCTGGACCAGCTAATCAAGAGAAGAGACAACACACCAGCCAACCAACCTTCAGAAGTTGTTGAATCAGAAGTTGTTAAAAAATGGAAAGGTAACCATGATGCAGCCGTTTATATCCTGCTCTTAGCTGTAGCCGACGACGATCAACTACTATGGAACTATCTTCACAAAGTTTATCCAAAAAGTATAGTGAATAAAGATAACGGAACAGAGCCATATAAACAAAATTACAAAAGAAGCATATGGGGTAATGCCCCCCTTCCCAAAGATGACTCGAGAATTCAAAAATTAAAGACTTCTTTAAGCAAATCAACACTTGCCGATTTAAAGGAGCTCTTTACGCGACCAGACCCTGTTCTGCTCGACTTCTTTCGCGGCGATAATGCACACGATCCCGGCGCTTATGACAGATTACAAAAGATCGGGAACATTATATTTCATATCCCCATTACCCCTTCTTCACAAGCAAACTTTACCACTAACCCGAACGGAGCAGAAAAAATGAACCTAGAAGATGAAATCAAAAACCTCATTACAGGCGGTCGCATCCGCCAGATCATTTTTACGGGCGCGCCGGGCACAGGCAAGACGTA
The DNA here is from genome assembly GCA_947628935.1 of uncultured Roseburia sp. Classification (GTDB taxonomy): domain Bacteria; phylum Bacillota; class Clostridia; order Lachnospirales; family Lachnospiraceae; genus Roseburia. The sequence goes on from CANRBT010000155.1 coordinate 726, forward strand.
TATTGCCAAGAAAATCGCAGAGGAACTGGGTGCACAGCTCAAAGACGGAAAATCCTATCGATTTGTACAGTTCCATCCGTCTTACGACTATACGGACTTCGTAGAGGGGCTCCGTCCTGTTCAGCCCAATCAGCCGGGCATGAGCGGCAATAACAATATTCAGTTTGCAAAGCTGGACGGCATATTCAAGAAGTTCTGCCGCGAGGTGGTTGAACTGAATAAGGTGAATGAGGAACAATTATACTTTTTTATCATCGACGAGATCAACCGCGCCGACTTATCCAAGGTATTTGGCGAACTCATGTATTGTCTGGAAAAGGATAAACGAGGCGCAGATAACTGTGTAGCAACGCAATATCAAACATTGCCGACATGTGACGAAACTGGTTGTCCAATTTCAAACGATGTATTTGCGGATGGATTTTACATCCCGGAAAACGTCGTCATCATCGGCACGATGAACGACATCGACCGCTCCGTGGAGAGCATGGACTTCGCCCTGCGCAGACGTTTTGAGTGGAAAGAGTTCATAGTTGACGAGCAGCTTCTCAGAAACGCATTTACAGCAACAGTTACATCAGATAACGGAAATTCGGAACCGATATATGGGGAACTCATATGTGATCATGCAGAACAGCTTGCAGGCGATATTACACGTCTCAATGACGCACTCATCGCAGAAGGGAAAGCGTACGGCTTAAACCGCCAATATTTTATCAGCCAGGGACAGTTTGCCAATCTCCCGGATGCCTCTCATATTTCTGAAATCATGAAGGCGGAATTCGATCAGCTTGGGGCAGATGCTTCTGATCAGCTACTGGCTTTGAAAAGCTATGTATGGAACTACAGGATAGAATCCCTTCTTCGGGAATATATGCGCGGAAATGACGAAAAAGAAATCGAGGATTTTGTGAAAGAATGTCTGTTCGCCTTCCTGCCTGAAATCAACGCCGGAAAAGACGCTTCGAAGGAAGGCGCAGACGAGGACTCAGAAGACGAGGGGATTTCGGACGATGAGTAATGAAACGCAGACGAATGAAAAAGCGCCTTCGGGGCTGCGGATCCGGCTGAAGGATTTTACGGAAATAAGCGCCGATAAAATAAAAGACGGAATGATAACGGTAATAGACAAAGAAGGAAATGATCGTTCTGCGGATATCGATATCGAGGAGATCATTCAAATCTGTAAAGGTATACAGGATTCCTCTCCGTCGATCATCGATCTGTTCGGAAGGGATCGAAAGGAGTCTCTGAAACTTTTTGGCTATAACCCTGCGGGCGGATACTCTGCCCAGGGATATGTCGGCGTCCTGATCGACCCAAACGACAACCAGATCGTCATTGGCTCACGCTTTGACCGGGGCGAAGAAAAACAGTATTTCCTGCAATATGTTTTTTCCAAAGCGTTTGATGAGAACGGAAAAATCTTTAAAGATATGAACCCGACCGGCAGATATGAGACCACCTGGGATCTGCTGATCGTGTTCATGTTCCTGCAGCGGCTGAAGGAAGCGCTCCGCAAGGGGATCTTCCGAAAATACCGGCAGTTTTTGTATAACGATTCCAGCGTAAAGGGTCAGATCGATATCGCGCGGTACATAAAGCTTGATATTCCGGAAAACGGCAGGATCGCTTACCGCACAAGGGAATATACCCCGGACAATTATTACAACATTCTGTTCCTGCGCGCGCTGAGCGAGATGGAAAAGAAACATCCGCAGATGGTAAAGAATCTGCTCGCCGGTAATCCTGAAGTCAAAAAAACACTGATCATCCTCAAGAGCTCCATCCCCGAATGGAACACCGTCAGCATTCGGACGGTACTGAAAAATACAGAGCACAAGATCACACATTCCGTATACCGGAATTACGAGCAACTTCGCGTGATCTCCCGGATCATCTTAAGGAGGCTCGGATTTAACGTCTTTGACGCAAACAGGGAAAAGGCGATGGGCATCGTGATCTCCATGCCGACGCTGTGGGAAAAGTTTCTCGAAAAGACCGTGGTTTCCCGGTTCAACGGATATCAAGCACAGTACAAAAAATACATATTGAACGGAAAACGGGAGATAAAACCGGACTTTTATTTGGAGTTCAAAGGTCAGCGCAGTCCCATAAGGCTCGTCCTCGACGCCAAATACAAAAATAACTGGAAAGAGACGATAGATACCGACACCGGGAACAATGACAACACATGGTATAACATAAGGGAAGATGTCTTTCAGATCATGGCATATATGCTTTCGCTCAAATGTAACGCGGGCGGCGTCATCTTCCCATACCCATGTGGCAGTGACAGGGAACTCACGGAAAAACGAGAAGATTTTTATAAGGAGCTTGAAAAATTAAGCGTATTCCCACACCCGGAAAATCCGGATCGGTATTTTTTCCGTCTCCCCTACCTCATTCCGGATTACCGGAATTCAGACTTCTCCTATCGTGACTTTGCGGAAAAAATGGAGAAGAACGCAGAACGGATGATCGAAGTATTACAAAAGACCATGTCCGGTCAGGAAGAAACCTGACCGGACCGTTCCGCTCTCCTTCCCTCTGTTTTTGCTTATTTTGCAGCCTCTCTCAGTTTTCGCAGCACCTTGACCATCGCGTAGGTATCCAGTCCGCAGTACCGTAAAAGCTGCTGCCGGATCTTCCCGATCTCCTCCGGCGTCTTTCCCGCCATTCCGGCAAACGCCGCGGACGCCTCCGTCCCGTTATGCACGCCCTCCAGCCTGTGATAATCCATCTCCGGGTCGTCCGGGTACAGCGCTGGCAGCACAGCCTTGATCGAGCTGGAGCCCTGCATCGCCGTGCTGTAATAATACTGCTTCTGAAACGGCGTCATCAGGTCATGGATGTTGTCGTGGATGTTCCACAGCCGTTCCGCCAGATCCGGGAACAGCGCCGCAAGATTCTGGATGACGCTTTTTTCAAACGCCATATTGTAAGCCGTCACGCACGCGTCCTCCGGGATGTCGTCAGCCAGATGCTCCGCCAGCGCCCTCCGCGGGTCGCTTCCCGCTTCCGCAAGGAACTCCCTGTGTTCCAGTTCCCCATCCTGCCCCTCGATATGCAGCGAATACTGGAACGGGATCTGCTGGTACGGTCTGCACAGGTCATATTCCGGGACCGCCTGCTGGAACGTCTCAAAATCCAGATGGTAAACGGGATAAGTCAGCGTGCCCAAAAACCGGCGTATCTCGTTCTTGTCGTATGTGTCCGGCGCCTGCTGCAGGCTGCTCTCCACCTGCCGTTTCTGCTTATCGCTCAGCTTCGCCCGGCTAAGCAGCTCCGGGTAAGATACGATCCCTTCCTCATACAGCTGATATTTCTTCTTCGTCCGCATCCCGGCAACGTCGAAGACCGACGGCCTTGGCAGATGCCTGCCGCAATACGCCCGGTACGCGCAGGGGTACGGTTCCTCGCAGAAAAGACCAAGCTCCCGCTGCGGCTCCTCCCTGCGGTTTGCATATTCCAGGAACCGGTCCGCGTTGTTCCCCACGTCCTTCGCCCGCTCTTTGATCTGCGCGGTACAGTCTTTCAGCGTAAACAGACCGTGCAGATCCAGCCCGCCCTGCCGCACGTAGCTGCCGTTGATGTGCAGGCAGCAGACGCGCTCCACGTTCACGCCGCACCGGGAGAGCACATAGTACTGAAACGCCATATCGTCGAGGTAAATGTCTTTCACGCCCGTCGAACTCTTGACCTCCACGATGTCCCAGCCGCTTTCCGTCCGATGCAGCAGATCCACGGCGCAGTACAGTCCGTGATCGGCAAACGCGGCCTCCGCGATATTGTCTGCGCCGTCCGCCATCAGCGCCTGCGTAGCCGCGATCATTTCTGTTTTATCTTCCGCGTACGCCACCAGATCATAGGGTCCAAAATATGCCCGCGCAACCTCCCCGACAAGATTTCCCGTCCGGAAGACCTGCTCGGACGCCTTATCGACGCCCTGCTCCGGCATGTTGTTGTCCATCCACAGCATTTTCGGACACTGGATGCCCCTGCAGAATGTTGTCTTTGTCAT
>CANRBT010000156.1 GCA_947628935.1 uncultured Roseburia sp.
GAAAAAGGTCGGCAGGTCGATCAAGCTCGCAGCCGCCACGTTGACATAGATGCTTTCTCCAAAACGGACCGCCGTGCTCACCGCCGCCACAGCCACATAGCAAATCAGCGACAGCAGAAACGTCGCCGCGAGCTCGTACCCTTCCATGCGCCCGCCCTGCAATGCGATCCCCAGCGCCTCGTACAGCAGGATCTCCGCGAGCTGACGCGCCATGTTCACGCCGACCGCCCTCCCCAGAAAGTCCGTACCGTGAGACGAAGCCTGCAGGTACGCCACGCGCATGCCGTCCCCGGACGCGATCCCGGAAAACGCCCAAAAATCCGCTATGATCTCCGCCGGCATCCACAGGAACAGCCCCATCCAGGCAGCGATCCCAAGATCCCTCAGCCGGATCTGACACACCACGAGCAGCACAGGCAGCGCCACCAGCACAAGAAACCGGTAAACAGTCGGCGTAAACACCCTGTAACATCTGATCGCCCTTCTCATCGTCCACCTCCGTATCATGCGCAGCTGGCTATGCTTATGCCGGAATGCTTCTTCATGACCGCTACGCTGATCTGGAACAGAGACGGCTCCTCCAGCGCAACGTCCAGCCCCGCCAGCTCCTGCACGCGTTCTGCCAGGCAGATCCCTTCGAATCCGTAGGCGCTGCCGTCAAAGCTGTACAGGATGTTCCGTGCCTGCTCCGCATCCGTCTGCTCGCCCTTGACCAGCACATATTTTTTCTTCAGGTCCCACACGAACCCCTGCTCCACGATCTGTCCGTTCTCCAGGATCATACAGTAATCCGTGACGTTTTCCATATCGGAGATATTGTGCGTGGAGAAAAAGACGCTCCTCGCGCCGTCCCCCTCGGCAAGGTAATCACGGATCATACTGCAGAGCCGGTCGCGCATCAGCGGGTCGAGCGGAGACGCCGGCTCATCCATCAGCAGGCACTCCGTCTCTCTGGAAAGCACCGCCGCGAGCTCCAGCTTCATCCGGTTTCCGTCGGACAGCTTTGACACCTTTTTTCCCGCACCGTTCTGCCCGATCCCCAGATCGCTGCACCATTTCCTGTACCGCGCCGCGTCGAACGTATCAAACAGCAGCCCGCTGATCTCCTCGACCTGACGGATGCTCCAGTTCGGCAGAAAATAGCAGCCCGGACCTACATACCCGATGCGCTCCTTTGCGCGCTCCACATCCGTCTCCGTCCCGTCAAAATACGTGACCTGTCCCTGATAGTCCAGCCGGATGCCGGACAAGATATTCATCAGCGTGCTTTTTCCCGCACCGTTCTCTCCGATCAGCGCCGTAGCAAACCCCTGCGGGATCTGCAGCAAGGGAATATCCAGCAGAAATCCCTTATATTTTTTCCTGATCTCCGAGGCGTAAATCACATTCTTATTCTCCATCTGTCTCTCCTCCTCTTTCCTACAGATCGTCCGGCATCGCAAGCAGCGCCGACAGCATATCCGTCAGCTCCTGACCGCTCAGTCCCGCGATCCTCGCCGCCTGTATCGCTCCAGCAAGACATTCCTCGACCTTCCGCAAATGCTGTTCCTTCAGCATCTCTTCATTCTGCGCATTGACGTAGAAGCCCTTTCCCTGCACAGCAGTCACCAGCCCCTCCGTCTCCAGCAGCTCATACGCCTTCATCGTCGTGATGACGCTGATCCGCAACTCCTTTGCCAGCCCGCGGATCGACGGAAGATAGTCTCCCTGTGCAAGCCTTCCCGACAGGATATCGTTCCTGAACTGGTCCGCGATCTGCTGATAGATGGGAATGTCTGAATTTTGCAGCAGCTTCATTCCTGTTCCCTCCTGTCTGTATTCTATAACTGTTTATGTGTTATATATACACTATAATCTCTTTGCTGTCAAGTAAAAAATCAAAAAAAGACTGCCGCCGGCTGAATTTCCATTGCCGGACGACAGTCCTTTTATAAAATGATTATTATGTCAATGGTGCTCATCCGCTGCCTCGAGCTGCTTCAGCTCCCGCATAAAGGTTACGACGAACGGCACAGCCGTGAAAAATGCCAGCACATCCGCTACCGTCTGCGAGATCTCCACTCCCGTCAGCCCCATCGTATGGGACAGCAGGATGATCGTCGGGATAAAATACAGACCGCTCCTCAGCATCGACAAAAAGGTCGCCTTACCGTTCTTTCCGATGCTCTGAAAAAGCATGTTCGCGCAGACGGAAAGCGGCTGGAAGAACAGAGCGACGAGCTGTACCGACAAGGCTGCACGACCGATAGCGATAACCTCCGGGTCGTCCCGAAAGAAAGCGACCAGCTCCGCAGGGAAAAACATTCCCACCACGGCAATGCTTCCCAGCAGGATCTCCCCCGTGATCCAGGTGAAGAAAAAGCCCTTGCGCACGCGGTCGTATTTTCCCGCTCCGTAATTAAAGGCGGACACTGGCTGAAAGCCCTGTCCGATCCCCAATCCGACAGAAAATACAAAGAAGCAGATGCGATTGACGATCGACATCGCCGCCACAGCCGCATCGCCGTATACGCCTGCCTGACCGTTCAGCACCATCGTCGAAATGCTGCTCAACCCCTGCCTCATCAGACTGGGAAGCCCGGTCCTGCAGATCAAAAGCACATCGCCGAGATCCCTCGATACGCACCGGAGCGTCAGCTTGCTCTCCGTCCGACCGCTGAGAAACATGAACAGCAGGATCAGAAAGCTGATCGTCTGTGATACCGCCGTGGAGATTCCCGCGCCCTCCACTCCCATCTGCAGCCGGTTCATGAGGAGCCAGTCCCCGAAGATATTGAGGATCGCCCCCGTCGTCAGTCCGACCATCGCCAGAGCGGCTCGCCCCTCATACCGCAGAATATTGTTGAGCACACAGCTGCTCGCCATGAACGGCGCCGCGAGCAGGATGAACCGCATATACGTCTTGGCGTAGGGAAGAATCGTGTCTGTGCTCCCCAGCAGCCGCGCCAGCGGATCGGTAAACGCCAGCCCCAAAGCCAGCACGGCAAAACCAGCCACGATCGCGCTCACAAACGCCGTAGACGCAAACCGGGAAGCGCTCTCCACATCCCGGGCGCCCAGCCTGCGGGAAATAATGCTCCCCGCCCCATGTCCGAACATAAAGCCGAACGCCTGAATGATCGCCATGAGACCGAACACAATGCCCACAGCTCCCGACGCGCTCGTCCCAAGCTGGCTGACAAAGTAGGTATCTGCCATATTATAGAGATTCGTGACCAGCATGCTGATCGTCGTCGGTATGCCAAGCATGATCACAAGCTTTGGCACAGGCGTTTCCGTCATCTTGATATACTGTGCATTTTCCTGTTCTGACTGCATCGTTCCATCCCCTGTCTATGCTTCTTCTCCAAAGCTTCCCAGCATCTTGTACAACAAGCGGTAAAGCTGCGCCGCCTCATCCGGATCCAGCCGCACGCATTTTCCCATCTCTGCAGGCACCAAAAGCGCATGCTCCCGGAGTTCCTCTCCGCGCTGCGTGATCGATACGATCAGGTTCCGCTCGTCCTCTCTTGCGCGCGCCCTGCGAAGATATCCCTTCGCCTCCAGCTTTTTCAACACGGGGGTCAGCGTTCCCGAATCCAGATAGAGCGCTCTTCCCAGCTCCTTGACAGTGATCTCCTTCCGCTCCCAGAGGACCATCATCACGATGTACTGCGTATACGTCAGCTCGAGCTCGTCCAGATACGGCTTATAACGGCGAACGACTTCCTTGGCGCATGCATAGAGCGGAAAACAAAGCTGGTTCTCCAGCTTCAGACAGTCAAATCTCTCCTCATCCATCTCCCATTTCCTCCCCTTCGGGTTCTCCGCACATGGATTGTTCATTATTTGATTGTATGCAATTTATCTGTTTTTGTCAAGGATGACGTCCAAGACATCATACATACATCCTTCTTTATGATTTTGGACAAAAAACGGCAGCCGTCGCTTGCAAGAAGGACGGCTGCTGTTTAGGAATTTTCTAAGTGAGGCATCGGGGATTCGAACCCCGGACAACTTGATTAAAAGTCAAGTGCTCTACCACCTGAGCTAATACCCCATTCTAAAATACAACAGTGCCCAGTTCCGGAATCGAACCAGAGACACGAGGATTTTCAGTCCTCTGCTCTACCAACTGAGCTAACTGGGCAATCAATGCAGTACCATGTACTGAGTTGCGGGAACAGGATTTGAACCTGTGACCTTCGGGTTATGAGCCCGACGAGCTTCCAGACTGCTCCATCCCGCGCTATGAAATTAAAATTCCTGCCTTCTGAAAGACAGAAGAATGGGCAGAGGTGGATTCGAACCACCGAAGCAATTTGCAGCAGATTTACAGTCTGTCCCCTTTGGCCACTCGGGAATCTGCCCATTCACACAATCCAAAACTGGAATTGTGAAAGCCGATGATCGGACTCGAACCGATAACCTGCTGATTACAAATCAGCTGCTCTGCCAATTGAGCCACATCGGCGAACCATAACGACATAGAATGGGACCTATAGGGCTCGAACCTATGACCCTCTGCTTGTAAGGCAGATGCTCTCCCAGCTGAGCTAAGATCCCAAAACGACCCAGAAGAGACTCGAACTCTCGACCTCCGCCGTGACAGGGCGGCGCTCTAACCAACTGAGCCACTGGGCCACAAAGCGAATAGCACTCGCGTAAGGTATCTTGTACCTTCAAAACTTCATACAGGTCCGAGCTAAGACGTTTCTCTCTTCTGGTCAAGCCCTCGATCGATTAG
>CANRBT010000157.1 GCA_947628935.1 uncultured Roseburia sp.
CTCTGCGGTATCGGAGAGAAAGGTGACTGTGTAGCCGACCTCATGCGGCTTACTCATGGCGACCGTATCTCCGATCACGGCAAGCGGCGTGTCCAGCCCGGCGACCGGGATCTCAAACACGGCATTTCCCTCCGTGCTCACAGGCAGGTATTTTTCGCCGTCCACGATCATGTAATCGTAGTTCGGGCTGCTCCAGACAACCGTCGCCGTCATCCGCCCGTCCTTCACGGCAACCGTCGCCGGGGATTCGATCTGCGCCTTGCCGCTTCCGCCCTCGAACGTCAGCTCCATCCGGTAGACGCCGTCGGCGAGCGCCGCCGTTTCCCCCTCGCTGCCGTCCCCTGCGGGCACGGGATCCGAAACGCTGACCTTATGGTCGTACCAGACCCCCTTCGTCCCGATGAGCGCCAGGTCAAATTCGGCATCCAGCGCCGGGACCGGCACGTCAAAGCCGTAGACCTCATCGGTCGTGCCGTCGTCATAGGCGACTGTGTCCTCCGTCGGAGCGAGCAGCACGGCGCCCTCCTTTTGGGCGTCCTCCGCAAGACCCGGATAGAGGTTGACGATGTTCTTGGAGCCGAGAGAGATATGGATCGTCATCTTCCCGTCCTTCACAGTCAGCGTGCCCGTCCCGTCGCACGCCTCATTCACGCGGAACATGCTGTTGTCCGTCGTAAATTTTGCCGTATAGACGCCGTCCGCGAGCGTCCCCGCGGTTTCTCCCTCCGACGCGGATGCGATGCCCTCCGAGCGCAGGGCGTCCGCCGTGTGCTCCACATAGAGCCTCTGGACGGCGTCGATGGAGCCGAGCCCCGCGATCTGCGTATCGACGCGGTCAAAGCTGCCCGACGCCTGAAATCTGCTGACCCAGGAATCCGCATCCTCCCCCGCCATATCGTTGTGGGCATGGTCGCCTGCCACGACCATCAGCGGGCGCAGCACGACCTTCCGATAGCCCGCCTCTGACACGGCGTCGATCACAGCCTCGCAGGAGGTCTCCTCCGGCTCGCCCTCGACCGTGCCGATGAACACGTTTTCCATGCCAAGGTCGTTCATCTGCGTCTGCATCTGGCTGTAGGACACCTTTGCCGCATGGGAGGTGCCGTGCCCCAGAAAGACAAACGCCGTCCCGTCCTCCTGTGCCGCGGCAAGGCTCTCATAGCCCGCCTCTGACACGGCGGTCTCCGTGATCGCCCGCGCGACCGCCTCCTTGTCCGCATTGACCTCTGCGGCGTCCGCCCCGACCTTGCCGAGCAGCGGCTCCGCGATCCTGACGTTCTCAAACCGGTCCCGATACGCCTCCACAGCCTCCGCCAGCTCGTCGTACTCCGCCCCGTGCATCAGATGAGTCGGCTGCACCACCAGCTCCTTCACGCCGTTCGCGGCGGCGCGCTCCAGCGCCTGCTCCATGTTGTCGATGCACTCTCCGTCGCGCGCCTGCACATGGTTGATGATGATCTGCGCCGTGAACGCCCTGCGCACCGACCAGTCCGGATTCGCCTCCGCGATCGCGTCCTCGATCCCCTTGATGTCACTCGCCCGGCTGTCATTGAAGGAGGTCCCGAAGCTGACCACAAGGATCTCCCTCTCCCCGATCTCATCCTGATTGCGCGGATCGTCCTTTGCGGCATCCCCCGTGTCCCTGCCAAAATAATCGGGATCCGCATATTCTCCTGACACCAGCGCCTTCTGCGCCTCCGTCAGCGCATCCCACGCCTCCTTCGCCCTCGCGCACTGCGCGTCGGTCTCCTCCGTGCGCTGCTGCACGTAGATCGCATCGATCAGCGCGGCGACCTCGTCCGCCGCTTTCTGGTCATCCGCCGCGGCGGTCCCGGCGCCTGCCGCCGTCTCCGTCGTTCCCGCATCCTCTCCGGCGGTATTCCCGGCACATCCCGTCAGCGACAGCGCGCATGCCATGACCCCCGCCAGCAGTGCCGTTACCATTCTCTTTTTCATCTCTCCCGTCTCCTTTTTTGCAAATAAAAAACCCTTCCCGCGGTTCCATCCACAGGAAGGGTCTTGCACACAATGCACATGCACACAATGCACATGCACACAATGCACATGCACACAATGCATAGAGAGAACGCGGCACACAGCGTTCCCTTTTCAAGACGTACAACCAGTTACTCGTGGTCTGAAACAAGCGTTTCCGTACTGCGGCAAGGCAGGTCTCCCGGCTTAGAGATCTTCGCATCGGCCATCTTCCCGGTTTCCCAGTGATATCGCGGCTCCTGCTCCCTGATTACGGTGACGAGTTCGCACAGGATTTGCACCTGTTTCCCTTTTCACCGGAACGCGCCCCAGACGGACGGTTCCGACACCTTACTGCTTATTCGGTTTTTCGTCATTCTAGCACACAGGCTCTGACCGGTCAAGAGGTTTTCTTAGATCATCTGCCGTTCCGTCGCCTCTTTTAGAAAAATTCCTCAATGGGTTTCCACGGATCGCTCCCTGCAATCGCTTCCGTCCATTCTTCATTGTTTAGGAACAATTTCTCGCCAATGTCTCTTACAAAGCCCCATTTTAATTCAGGATGGCGTTTTGTCACATATTTCTGAAAGGCGTCAAATTTGATCGGAGACATCCGATCCATATGGTCGGTATGACCTGCGCGTTCTCCTCCTTTGGTTTCCATCAGCCAGACATCTCCGTTCTTCATCTGTATAAGATAATCCGGATAAAACAAACTTACCTGACCAAAACCGGTTCTGTAAGCGATCGAGAAATACTTGTCACCCTTGTCGCCATTCCTGTAAAACCATCGGACCCCATCGCATTGATCGCAATAGTATTCAAATTTTTGTTCTATCTTTGAGCGCGTTTTCTCCGTAACCATCGCTTCCTCATATTTTTCATACACGTTTTTGGATAAATACTTTCCCTTCAAATCGCTTCTAAGGGAATCGACTCTGTAAATCTCAGACAACGGGATCCTGAATTCCCGTTCCTGAAAGAACCTTTCCATATCGCCCAGATCAAGCGATAACTGTTTGTATGCCAGGTTTTCTTTTAGATCTCTGGCTTTTACTTCTCGAAATACCTCTTTTAATCTATCCCTGTTATTGATCACAAACGCATACCATTCCCTGTTGTCCAGCGCTAATAGATTGTCTCCCCTTCTGTACTGCTGTCTGTGAAACAACGTTTTTACAATGGAACGGATCACGCTGTCACTAATAGAAATAATACCATGCAATTCATTGATGATATGCATCAGATCCCGCCCGTTGTCATGTGTATTTACCTCTCTTGTGACCACACCCCTTTTTGTTTCATCTGCGGAAAGGATATCGGAAACCTTTACAAATGTTCCTCTCAGGCAGATCCGGCTTATTTCCGTTCCAAAAACCCAGGAATCCGCTTCCATCTTCTTTTTATTTTCTTCTTTATCTTCCAGCGAAAGCCCCGGTCCCCTCTTCAGATCGTATTGATCTGCAAAATATCCGGAAAGGATCTCTCTGACCTCCCGCTCACAGAAATTGCCGGAAGAAGAATCTCTCACTTCTCTTGTGAGGATCAGCTCTCTCGCTTCTTCTTTGATCATAACTCTTCTGGTTTCAAATGCAAAAGGATCCCTGAGCGCTTTTTCTTTCCATTCTTCATCAAAGGTATACATGTAACAATGATCCAGTATATCATTGTCATAATGTCTGGCTTCCGGCATTCTTCTGATACGGCCGATCGTTTGAATCTCAAACGAATCGCTCATATTGTCTCTGAGCTTCACTAAGATCTTTGCCCGCGGACAGTCCCATCCCGTTGAAAGCGCCTGTTTCCACAACAAAAAGACCGGCGTCGCATCAGGCGCTTCGATATGATCAATATTTATTTTCTCTTCCGATAACCATTTTGCGGCAAACCCATTCTCGTATGAGTAACCTCTGTTCTTCAGATATGTTTCAACCTCTTCCATATAACGATTGGACGAATCCGGAAACTGAATGATCACCAGCGGTCTTATTTTTCTGTGTATTTTCTCATATTCTGCCTGAATCTCATCCCGTTTCCTGATCGCCAGATCAAGTAAATACGAATATTCCGTACTCATCTCTGTTTGCGCATCATCGGGAACGCCATCATTAATATACATTGCACTTGTGATCAGTCCGCTGGCAATCACCTCCGACTCCGGGATCTCATAGTGGAAAGCAGCATCATTCCGGATCGGAGTCGCGGACACCCTTATCACATGACTCGCCAAAAAGTGCATCATAAATTCTGCCGAATTGCCGGTATTGCTCCGATGTTCTTCATCGACGATCAGAATAAAAGAGATTCCCTTCCTGTGCGCTTCGGCAATTCGGTCAATGATATTTTTCATCTCACCGGCGCGTGTCGCTTTATTTCCAACCCGATTCACTGCCTCCCAGTTGATAAATGTAACGTCTCCCTCGTCAAAGCCTGTCAGCAGGGCATCCCCTAATGTTTTAGAATGTCTGTCAGGCAGAAGGCTGTCCATCTTATCTTTTGATTGTTCCTCTAACTCACCGGCGCCTATGGATAACCAAACAAAAGACACTTTATCCTGCGTGTAATCTAGGTACTGATCGATATAATTTAATAAGATCAGAGTCTTTCCGCTTCCGGTAGGCGCTTTCACAATGTAAGTATGACGCTCCGTCCATACGTTCAGCGTATGGTCTAAAAGCCAATCACTTGCATCTTTCTGAAAATCAAACAAATCTCCTCCGT
>CANRBT010000158.1 GCA_947628935.1 uncultured Roseburia sp.
GCTGTTGATGCCGCCGAAATCCACCTGGTTCGAGCCGAAGCTTCGCAGCGGGTTGTTCATCCATGAGATTTAAGAGAACGGCGATGGAACGACGACTGTAGGAAGAAAGAGGAGGCAGGGAGAATGACGACGATGACGACGGTGCAGGAGACGGAGGCAATCGAGGAGGTCATTGCAGACGCGCAGCAGGGGCTGCAGGAGGTCGCGCAGAATCCGGGGATCATTCGGACCTGGCTGGAGGGGCTGGCGCCGGAGCTTTTGAATTTTGCCGTGCAGGTGCTCATCGCGCTGGCGGTCTATTTTGTCGGGGGACGGATCATCAAGGCTGTGACGAAGCTCATACGGCGTTCGATGGAGCGGCGGGGAACGGATGAGGGCGTGAAGCAGTTTGTAGTCCCGCTCGTCAAATACGTACTCTATGTGCTGCTTATCTTTGTCATCATGGGTCTGTTCGGCATCGCGACGACCTCGGCGGTCGCTGTGCTGGGATCCGCGGGCGTCGCAGTCGGACTTGCGCTTCAGGGGAGCCTGTCGAATTTTGCAGGCGGCGTGCTGATCCTTGTGCTAAAGCCCTTCCGTGTGGGAGACTACATCATCGAGGACGGGCACAGGAATGAGGGGACGGTCGCGGAGATCTCTATTTTTTACACGAAGCTTCGCACGCCGGATAACCGTCTGATCGTGATACCCAACGGCATGCTTTCCAATACGAGCCTGACCAACGTGACAGGGGAGGAGCGCAGACGGGTGGATATCGTTGTCGGCATTGCCTACGAGGCGGATATCCGTGCGGCGAAGGAGGTTCTGCAGAGGGTCGCAGAGACAGAGCCGGCGCGCATCCCCGGAGAGGAAGTGCAGATCTTTGTGGATGCTCTGAGCGCGTCTTCCGTGGACCTTGGCATGCGCATATGGGTGAAGGCGGAGGATTACTGGCCGGCGAGATGGCGTCTGTTGGAGCAGGTCAAGTATGCGTTGGATGAGGCGGGCATCTCGATCCCGTATCAGCAGATCGATGTGCAGATCAGGCAGCCCGGTGCAAAAACGTAAAGCGGATTGACAAAAAAGCCGAAATGTGCTAACGTTGTTTTCGTGGCGTTGTCTTCTCCGACAGAGTGGACGAGCCGCGGAGGATATTGTTAGCTGTGAGTGTAGGAGGATTTTGAAGATCATGCAACAGGGCAAGGTAAAGTGGTTTGACGCGAAGAAGGGTTACGGATTTATCTCTGATGAGCAGGGGAACGAGCTGTTCGTCCATTTTTCCGCGATCAATATGGAAGGGTTCAAGGAGCTGAAGGACGGCGCGACGGTCGAGTTCGAGGTGACTGAGGGCGCAAAGGGTCCGCAGGCAGCAAATGTGACGATGATCGGATAGAGAGGAACCTGAGAGAGTGCTGCAAGGGCGGCACTCTTTTTTTGTATGATTGTAAAATGGCGCTGTGCAGTGCATAATAGAGATAAAAGATGTCATGGGAAGGGAGGGCGCGGGGATGCCGGAAGAGGCGCGCACGTATCTTGCGATCGATCTGAAATCATTTTATGCTTCCGTGGAATGTGTGGAGCGGGGTCTGGATCCGCTGGATGCGAATCTGGTCGTGGCGGATGCAGAGCGGACGGAAAAGACGATCTGTCTCGCGGTCTCTCCTTCCCTAAAGGCATACGGGATTCCGGGGAGGGCACGACTGTTCGAGGTGGTGCAGCGGGTGCGCGAGATCAATGCGGAGCGCAGAAGAAAGGCGCCGGGCGGGAGGCTTTTGGGTTCCTCCTGCTTTGAGAAGGAGCTGAAGGAGCATCCCGAGCTTGCGCTTTCTTATATCACAGCGCCGCCGCGGATGGCGTTTTATCTGGAATATAGCACGCGCATCTATGAGATCTATCTGAAATACGTGGCGCCGGAGGATATGCATGTCTACTCGATCGACGAGGTGTTCATGGATGTGACGCACTATCTGAACACCTACCGCATGACGCCGCGGGAGCTCGCCGCGCGGATGGTGCAGGACGTGCTGGAGGAGACCGGGATCACGGCGACCGCCGGGATTGGGACGAATCTGTACCTGTGCAAGGTCGCGATGGACATTGTGGCGAAGCATGTCCCGCCGGACGCCAACGGCGTGCGCATCGTCCGGCTGGATGAGATGAGCTATCGAAGACTGCTCTGGAGCCACAGACCGCTCACGGATTTTTGGAGAGTGGGAAGCGGCTATCAGAGGAAGCTGGCGGAGCATGGTATTTATACGATGGGGGATATCGCACGGTGTTCGCTGGGCGGACCGGGGGATTATCACAACGAGGAGCTGCTGTATCGGCTGTTCGGCGTCAACGCAGAGCTTCTGATCGACCATGCGTGGGGGTGGGAGCCCGTCACGATGGACCTTATTAAGGCATACCGGCCGGAGAGCAGCAGTATCTGCTCCGGTCAGGTGCTCCACTGCCCGTATGACTTCGAGGGAGGAAGGCTTGTCGTCCGTGAGATGGCGGATGAAGTGGCGTTGGAGCTGGTGGAAAAAGGGCTGGTGACGGACCAGCTGGTGTTGACGGTTGGCTACGACATGGAAAACCTGACAGACCCGGGCATTCGGAAAAGCTACCGCGGCGAGGTGACTGTGGACCGCTATGGGAGAAAAGTCCCCAAGCACGCGCATGGCACTCAGAATCTGAAGCGGCGGACCTCCTCGGCAAGGCTGCTCATGGAGGCAGTCGCGGAGCTCTATGACAGGATCGTCGATCCGCGGCTTTTGGTGCGCAGGCTTAACGTGACGGCGAATCATCTGGCGCCGGAGCTGCAGCGGACGGAGGAGCCGGAGTTCGAGCAGATGGAGCTGTTTACAGATTACGGAGCGCGTGAGAGGGAGCGGGAGAGAGAGGATGCCCTGTTGGAAAAGGAGCGGAGGCTGCAGGAGGCTGTGCTGACCGTGAAAAAGAAATACGGAAAGAACGCCGTGTTGAAGGGAATGAATCTCCAGGAAAAGGCGACCGGGAGAGAACGTAACCGGCAGATCGGAGGACACAAGGCATGAGGGATGAGCACCAATACGACGACATTTTGCATCTGCCGCATCCGGTATCTGCCAGTCATCCGCAGATGCCGCTTGCGGACCGCGCAGCGCAGTTCTCCCCGTTCGCTGCCCTGAGCGGGCACGGGGAAGCGGTCCGGGAGACGGCAAGGCTTACCGAGGATCGGATCTGGCTGGAGGAGGACGAGCGGGAGCTTTTGGACAGGAAGCTGCGGCAGATCCGGGAGAGCCTGAGGCAGAGGGAGGAGGGAATCCCGATGCCCCGCCTCGCGTTTACCTGTTTCTTCCCGGATGAGCGCAAGAGCGGCGGCAGCTACCGCACGGTCCTGGGACAGGTGAAAAAGATAGACGAGCATGGGAGACGGCTGCTCCTGGAGGACGGGACCGAGCTTTGGATGGACCGTCTGATCGCAATTGAGGAGTCCTGACGCAGAAATATTCGTCCGATCGGGAAAAATATGGTACAATGGGCAGAGACAGGATAGAAAGGAAAAAATCGTATGAATCTGACTGAACTGACAGCTTATGAACTGATCCGGGAGGAGGAGCTTTCGGACATCCGTTCCCGGGGATATGTCCTCCGGCACAAAAAGAGCGGGGCACGGGTCGCGGTCATCTCGAACGATGACGACAATAAGGTTTTTTACATTGGCTTTCGCACGCCCCCGGAGGATTCGACCGGGGCGCCGCACATCATAGAACACACCGTGCTCTGCGGGTCGGACCGCTACCCGGTAAAGGATCCGTTTGTGGAGCTGGTGAAGGGATCCCTGAACACTTTTCTGAACGCGATGACCTACCCGGATAAGACGTTGTATCCTGTGGCAAGCTGCAACGGGCAGGATTTTGTGAATCTCATGAGCGTCTATATGGACGCTGTGTTCCATCCGAATATCTATCAGTATGAGGAGATCTTCCGGCAGGAGGGATGGCACTATGAGCTGGAGGAGAAGGATGCGCCTCTGACGATCAACGGCGTTGTATACAATGAGATGAAGGGAGCGTTTTCCTCGCCGGACGATGTGCTCCAGCGGGAGATCTTGAGCTCTCTGTTCCCGGATACCACCTACGGCAATGAGTCCGGCGGGGATCCCGAGCATATCCCGGAGCTGACCTATGAGGCATACCTGGACTTTCACAGGAGGTACTACCATCCGAGCAATTCTTACATCTACCTGTATGGGGATATGGATGTCGAAGAAAGACTTCGCTGGATGGATGCGGAATATCTGAGTCATTACGACGCCATGGAGCCCGATTCGACGATCGGCAGGCAGGAGGCGTTCCAAAAGCCGGTAGAGGTGGTGAGGGAATATCCGATCGCATCCGGCGAGCCGGAGGAGGACAACACCTACCTGTCCTACAATCTGGTCATCGGAACGATACTGGACGCGCGGTTCTACCAGGCGTTTGAGGTGCTGGATTACGCGCTGCTCGGGGCGCCCGGGGCGCCGTTGAAAAAGGCGCTGATCGACGCGGGCATCGGAAAAGATATCTCGGGCGGCTATGACAACAGCATGTTCCAGCCTGTGTTTTCGATCGTGGCAAAAAATGCGAACGCTGCGGATAAAGAGAGATTCCTTTCGATCATCCGTGAGGTGCTGCGCGCGCAGGTCACGTCGGGAATTGACAAAAA
>CANRBT010000159.1 GCA_947628935.1 uncultured Roseburia sp.
TCCGTCCCCGTGTCGGAAAAATCCACGCATCCCTCATGCAGCTCTTCCCGAAGCTCAGCCAACAGACGTTCCTTGTCCGCCCCGGGCTGATCCATCTTGTTGACGAACAAAAATGCGGGGATCCGATAGCGCGCAAGGAGTCCAAACAGCGTCTTTGTGTGCGCCTGCACCCCGTCCGCTCCGCTGACCACCACGACGGCATAATCGAGCACGGCAAGCGTCCGCTCCATCTCCGCGGAAAAATCCACATGCCCCGGTGTGTCCAGAAGCGTCAGCGTTCCCTGCGGCAGCCGCAGGATCGCCTGCTTGGAAAAAATCGTAATGCCGCGGGCGCGCTCCTGCGCGTCATTGTCCAAAAACGCATCCCCCTTGTCCACACGTCCCACCTTACGGATGCTGCCGCTCTCATAGAGCAGCGCCTCAGACAGCGTTGTCTTTCCCGCATCCACATGCGCCAGCAGCGCAGTGCAGATCTGTTTCCGGTCGCTCATTCTCATCCCTTTCCGTGTCCCTGACTAGATCTGGATCCTCCGATAGCGGTCGATGCACGCGAAGATCTCCTGTCTTCTCGGCATCGCCAGTCCGCTCGGGAGATAGCTTCCCTCACAGACCGCCGCGAGCCCCTTTTCCTTCAACAGCTTTTCCATGATATCCACACACTGGATCAGCGTGCGTCTGCCGTCGAACACATGACGCTCTGCGTATCTTAAGATATATCCCAGCGCTGTCAGCTGCTCCGTGTCCACAAGCTGTTCCACGTAACGCACATCGATGGTGTCCCGATTGATCGAGAGTCCGTCCCGCCCCATCGTCTTCATCTTCATGCGCTCCTCCTGAAAGGCACGGTCCGGACGGACGCAGCGCGCAAAGGACGGCTCCCTCTGCTGCGGCGGCTCCACCTCCGGCATCGGGAAACGCCTTGCCTCCTCTTTCGCGAACTCCGTGATCTCCACAGGCGTATACTGGTTCATCTGAATGACGCAGTCCGCCTTGTGAAAATAGGAGCCCGAGCTGCCCGCCACGAGCACAGTGGAAATGCCATAAGCTGTGTACAGCTCCCGTATGCGGTCAATGAACGGGGTGATCGGCTCATCCTCACGGTTGACGACACGCTGCATCAGCTCATCGCGGATCATAAAATTCGTCGCACTCGTGTCCTCATCGATCAGGAACACCTTCGTCCCCGCCTCCATCGCCTCCACGACGTTCGCCGCCTGCGAGGTGCTGCCGCTCGCGTCCTCCGTGCAGAAATTCTTTGTGTCCTTCCGGTTCGGCAGATTGCTGATGAACATGGAGATGTCCACCTTCTGAATGCTCCTGCCATCCTCCGCCCGGATCTTCATCGCGCTGCCGTCTGTGATCACATACTCCCTTCCGTCTCCGGGAATATGATCGTATACGCCGAGCTCCAGCGCCTTTAACAATGTCGATTTCCCGTGATAGCCTCCTCCGACGATCAGCGTGATCCCCTCCCGGATGCCCATGCCCCGGATCGTTCCCGCATGCGGCAGCGCAAAGCTTACCTCCAGGGACTTTGGCGCCGTAAAGCGCACAGCATCCTTCATCGGACGTCCCGATACCCCGGATTCCCGCGGCAGCACAGACCCGTCCGCGACAAACGCAACCAGTCCCTGCTCCTTTAAATGGTCCCTGATATACTGCTGATCCTCCGCCAGATCGACGACACGCTGCACAGCCTTCGGATCCAGGGACCGGTACATCAGGCTCTGCGCCACACAGTCCGGCAGGAAATCAAAGAGGATCTTTTCCAGCTCTCTCGCGTTGACGGTCCGTCCGTTTGCCGGGAACCCGACCTCCAGGCGCAGCATCAGATCGCCGTTCCCCGGGCTGATCTCGCAAGCCGTCCTGGGCAGCACCTCCTGCCCCGGTCTGCTGACCGACATCAGCCCGCTCTTGCCGGATCCCTTCGCCTTAAAGGACACTTTTTCCAACGCACGGGCGAACTGCCGGAGCAGATAATCGCAGAGCGCAACGCGGCGGCAATCCATCCGGTACAGCCCCTCCGGGAACTTCGCCACAGTCCCCTTCACGTGAACGCTGACCTTGGACGGCGCCGCGAACGGATCCCCCTGCACATGGTCGATGGACAACGTGTAGGTCCCAAAATCATAAGCGCCGCGCGTATCTTTATATGCAGGATACCCCTTGTGATCGATGCGCTGTAACAATGTTCGTAACTCATTCTGTGATTTCATTGCAATCTCCATTTCTATTTCAGTCTTACGGTTCTTATCTGGCAAGCTCTGCCAGCAGCCTGCCCCTTTGCGTTCCGATGAGCAGCTTCTCATGATACCGCAGATAGCGCTCGCTTTTATGCTCTGCGAGAAATTCCGCCGCCTCGGGATTCAATGTGAGCTCCGTCACAAAGACGACCATCTCCTGTCCCTCCTCAAATGCCTGCTCCATAAAATCGAACGCATGCTCCAATGCCGCCGCAGCGCTTTGCTCCAGCTCCTTTAAGCGCTCCTCCTGTCCGTCGAATCCCACCTTTGCGGCAGCAAAACAGCGCTTTGCATCCCCAAAGCTTTCCGGTCTGGCATTCCGAAGCTGCACGGTCAGCTGTCTCTGCAGCTTTGCCTCCGCAGGACTATAGCTGTTCTTCCTTTTTGCCTCCGCAAGCTCCGCGGCGCGTGCCTCCACCATCTCCCGGTAAAGCGCATGCGGATCCGGCGCAGCCTCCACCCCGGCACGGTAACGCCGCAGGAATCCATACCACGCATCGGTCAGATATTTCGCCTCGGCGCATGCCTGAAACGCCTTCCCCAGCGCATCCAAAAGCAGCTGCACCACACTGATCCGCTCGTCGAACTGCGCACCCGAAAGTCTCGCATAGGTCTCCGGGCGCACATGTCCCGCGAGGATCCCGGCAATGCCGTAATCATCCCGGTACTTGCGATAGAGTTCCAAATACGCCGCAGCATCCTCCGCGATATCCGCATCGTGCACATACTCCCGGATCACAGTCTCGTCCACGGGAACGCCAAGCGATTCATAGACATCCATCAGGCAGCTTAAGTCCTCCCAGCCGCGCGCCGTGACAAACTGCAGACCGTCCACATCCGCCCTGACACTGTAAAAATTCCTCCGGCGCAGCTCCAGGTAGCTTAAGATGCCGCTGTTGAGATGCTGCCCCCTCGCATACGCCTTCCAGACGTCAAAATCAGCCTCCACATCCAGACATCGCACGCGGTCCAGCGTCACCATGTCGAACTCGCGCACGGACCGGTTGTACTCCGGCGGGTTCCCCGCCGCCACGATCAGCCACCCTTCCGGCACTGCCTGGTTCCCGAACGTCTTGCATTGCAGAAACTGCAGCATCGTGGGCGCGAGCGTCTCGGAGACGCAGTTGATCTCGTCGATGAACAAAATCCCTTCCCGCTGCCCTCCGTCCCGGATCTTCCGATAGACGCTGGCAATGATCTCGCTCATCGT
Source organism: uncultured Roseburia sp. (assembly GCA_947628935.1). Taxonomy (GTDB): domain Bacteria; phylum Bacillota; class Clostridia; order Lachnospirales; family Lachnospiraceae; genus Roseburia. Next base: position 3,454 of record CANRBT010000159.1, read on the forward strand.
ATACTCCGTGACAGACCGCTTTTCCCCGTCGAAGTCCTCTTCCCGAATGAAGGGGAGTCCCACCGCGCTCTGCCGCGTGTGGTGCGTAATGGTGTACGCCACAAGACCGATGCCCATTTCCCTTGCGACCTGCTCCATGATCTGTGTCTTGCCGATGCCCGGGGGACCCATCAGAAGAATGGGGCGCTGCCGGATCGCCGGTATTCGGTATTCCCCCGCATCGTTCTTCGCAAGATACGCCTGCACGGTATGTCTGATCTCTTCCTTTGCCTGCCTTATGTTCATATCGCTCTCCACTCCAATCGCCGCCCGCACCCCTGCTGCCGCCGGCGTGCGGTTTGTCCCTGCAACATCTTAATACATTTTGGCAAAATTTCCAAGTGAAAGCGAAAAAATTTTGTATGCGGGTATTTATATTTCTTTTTTAGAATTTCTGATATAAATTGCCGACGTTATAACAACCGTTAAAATTAGATTTACATTAGATTTCTGCCTCTCTTTTTCCACAGAAAAATACCGTCCTGCATATGTCACAAGACGGTATTTCCCAAAACAATAGAAAGGCGCATGGATTATAAATAATGTCTACTCTCCATACCTAAATTGATATGTCCACCTCTCATAGGCTCCCCGCCCGCATGTTCTCCCGGATATGGCAGCGACGCATCCGCTTTTGTCCTCAGAATATCATACAGATACAATTTCCCGTCTTTTGCATGGCGCACCAGTATTCTTGCCTTAAAGACATTGTACCTTGCCAGTTCACCCGCATCATCATAAACGGGTATCGCAAATGGCGTCACTCTCCGCAAAGGTTTTGTTCGTGGCGATCTCAATCATCTCCTTGATCACACTCGAAGAATCTGCCTTTGCATACATATTTGCGCCCCTCAGCTCCTTTGTGTCTTTTGCCTTCCCTGCTTTTGCCGTCGGCGTCCTTTATAATATCAACCTTCTTATCCATCATAGCTGCTCCTTACTAAAATCCCATCAAAATTTCCAACGGCTATATTGTACCATGCCAGTCTATATAATTTCATTAGAAAATCCGTAATTGGCATCGTGTTAATAACAATGCCAATACTGCCGCTGCAATGCGTGCAAAAACCGTAC
>CANRBT010000160.1 GCA_947628935.1 uncultured Roseburia sp.
CCTCCTTCTCCGCGACATCGACCGCGATCGCCCAGTCGTTGATCCCCGCCGGGGAATAGTACATGTACTGCCAGCCCAACGTGTCCGGCGTGCGGTATACGACGTAGCCCGTATGAAGACTGAGAAGGTCCGCCGTGGATCGATCCCAGCCCTGACCTCCCTTCGTCTCCCTCTCGCAGACCGCCTCGGAATAATCGGCGACGTTCTTCAACTCGTCGTGCTCCGTGTCCAGAATGAAATCCCCCGTCTTGGTGTCGACGATGTAGACGTCCGCGTTGGCATTGTAAATGTTATTGATGTTCAGACCGTCCGAAAGGGTCGTCAGATCCGTGATACCGTAGAGCAGCGCGGCGACCTGCCCGTCCTGTACGATCGGCACGAAGTGACGCAGGACCGGGTTCCCGGTCGTCAGACTCACAGAACGATTGGAAATGTGCTCGCCGAGCGGCGCCTCCTGCGCAAAGGAGATCCCCTCGCTGCCTGCGGCGCTGGAGATGTTCCCGGTCGGGGAAAGGATGCGGTCGTCCGGCAGCAGAACACGCACGGACATCGTCTCGAGCAGCGGCGAGATGGATTCCATGACGCCCATCGTCTCCTCCGTGTCAAAATTGTTCGCCTCCGAGATGATGCTCGCCGCCGCGTTCAGGATGCGGCTGTCGCGCGCCAGCTTGGACGTGATCTCCTGGCTGACGGTCGTGACCCCCTCCTCCATACGAGCCAGGGCGCGCTGCTGCAGCGTCGCGTGGATCCTGGTATACACCAGCAGCATCAGCACGACGATAAACGCGATCATGATGCCTGTCGCTGTCAGGCTCCTGTCCTTCCTTGCCTCATTCTTCTTCGGAATCTTCTGCCCCATGCCTGCTTCTCCCCTTTTTCTATCGTAACAATGCACATCTATCACCCATTATATTTTCCGTCATCCAAGAAATCAAGCATTTTCTTATCATCCGGAGCAGGGAAGCAGGGGGGCTGCGTTATTGCTTCAGCTTAAATTGTGCGATCATCTCCGTCAACGCCTGCGCGCATTCTCCGTCGCAGCCAAAAGCTGGGCGCCGCTCAAAAAGCATTCCGGCTCCACAGCCGGATCCCACTCGCGCAGCGCACTCAGGCATTGCTCCTGTTCCTCCCTGTCGTCATCACATACCGCTATCCGCAAAGCCCTTCCTCCCTCACAGCGCATTCCACAGTACCTTTTGCTATTATATCATTACTTTACAGGTAAGAATATGACCATTCGCGCACCTTAGATTTCCATTGATGAAAAAAAGCCTCCTTTTCTCCATGCGGTTCTCCGCCCTATCGATACCCCTGTTCTTCTTCATAGGCGACGATCAGGTCGCGGTTGGCAAGCTCAAATGCATTGAGCATATCGTCTGTGACGTCCTCCGTCGTTCCCACATACCAGGAACGGCTGTCAAAATAGCTCTGCAGCGCCTCATCCTGAAATCTCCTTCCGTGACGGGCATAGATCTCATTGCGCGCGAGCCGGCACTCCTCGGCGGAAAGCCCCGCCAGATCCGCCCGCGTCAGATATCGTGTGCTGCTGTCCGGCAGGATGTACTCGCTGTATGGCGCCGCGGCATCCGGCGTCTGCTGCCACGTGTTCTCTGTCACAAGGACCGTCTCGAAATCCACGTAACTCTGGTACAGCTCCCCCTCGTACCCGTCCCAGCTGTCCGCCGTCCTGTTCACCAGCGCAAAGCAGAGGGTCATATCATTCTCCACAGACAACACAGACTGGGAGCAGCAGTACATATAGTCCTCGACGTCACGGTTCAGACGGATCCGGTAATCGTCAAAAAAAGCCGTCAGCGCATCGTTATAATTCCCATACAGCGACGGAGCGCCATAGTTTTCGTCATAATACGGATCACTGCCGGTATAGATGCCGTCCTCAAAATAGTAGCGCGCAAAGGAAAACTCCGCGCTTCCTCCTCCTGTCTGCACCAGGCAGCCGACATACCGCAGCTTGTTCTCCGCATACTCCATGATCCAGTAATCCCTGTTCGACCCGTCAGCCAGAGCATAGGTCCATTCATTGTCTTCGCACACGATATACCGCCTGCCCTCCACAGTGACGACGTGCACTGCGATGACCTCATCGCTGATACCTCCGGGAGAGAGCCCCCATTCGTTTCCGTAGGGAGCCAAAAGAAACGAGGAGGTCTGCGCCACCTCGCCGGGCTCCTCGCCGTCATAGAGATACAGCGTGGGGACATCGTCTTCCGCGGCGCACACCAGCATCTCGTCCAGACCGTCCCCGTCAAAATCCATGTCGGTCGCGCTCCAGACGCCCCGTGCCTGGAGCCAGTCAAACCAAGCCGTGTCCCCGGTCATGGCCGGACTGCGCTGCGGCGACTGAAAGACGCCGTATGACGCGGTCAGCTCCTCCCTCTTTGCCCGCAGAGCCTCGCTGCGGAGCGCAGCCGCATCTGTTCCGGCATCCTGCATACCGGACGCCGCCTCCGCTGCCGGGACGCCTTCCTCCGCCGCGCTTGGTTCCTGTCCGCTTTCCGCCGCCGTCTCCGCGCTCCCGCCGCTCCTGTGAATCGCCTGATACCACGTGATCGCCAGCGCCACGACCACCGCTGTCGCTCCCACGCCGGCAAGCGCATACCAGTCCGGACGCCGCGAGACAGACTGCTGCATGGGCTCCGTTCCCGGCTGCTGTCCGGGCTGCTGACTTCCCCCGTCCACAGGCGCGCCGCATCCCGTGCAGAACCTCGCTCCCTCTACGATCTGCCTTCCGCATTTTGTACAAAACATCGCCGTTCTCCCTTTTTCTCAAATCTGCCCGCAGTATAACTCATAGTTGACCCGCTGTCAATCCGTTCCCCTGCGGCGCCTGATACGGAAAAGCTTTTTGACCCCCAACAGGCACTTCACACGGATCTCTGATAGCATATCAGATCCTTTACCACCTCGCCCGCAATGATCAAGCCCGCCACAGACGGCACAAACGCCACGCTGCCCGGAATATCCCTTCGCTCTGTACACTTATGCTTTGTCCCGGGCGGACAGATACAGGCTGTTCTGCAGCTGATCGACAGATCGTCCAGCGGTCGTATCGGTTTTTCCTCGGAATACACAACCTTTAGCTTCTTTACACCCCGTTTTTTCAATTCCCTCCGCATGACCTTCGCCAACGGGCACATTTTTGTCTGATAGATGTCAGAAACCCTGAACTGACTGCCGTCCAATTTGTTTCCCGCGCCCATGCTGCTGATCACAGGCACCTGCATCTCCTGCGCCTTTATCACAAGCTCGATCTTAGCCGTAACCGTGTCTACCGCATCGACAATATAATCATACTCCTGAAAAGGAAATTCATCTGCGTTTTCAGGCAGGAAGAAGCGCTTATGTACCGTTACCTGTGCATCCGGATTGATCTCCCATATCCGATCCTTCATCACATCCGCCTTATATTGTCCCACTGTGTTTCGCGTGGCAATGATCTGCCGGTTCAGGTTCGTCAGGCAGACCTTATCGTCATCGATCAGGTCAAACGCCCCGACTCCGCTCCGCACAAGGGCTTCACAGACATATCCCCCTACTCCTCCGATCCCGAAAACCGCGACTCTGGAACCGGATAATTTCTCCATCGCCTGTTTCCCAAGCAATAATTCCGTTCTTGAAAACTGCGTCAACATCGCTCTCTCTCCGAATCTGTTTGCGTTCTTTTTCGTCTTTGGCAGCCGCTTTTATTCTACCACTGCTGCGGACATTGCGCAAGAAGAGCGCAGAAATGTCAGTCTTCATACTCGCATATATAGCCCGGCTTTCCCGCACAGAAGAGTGCAACGGACAACACGTCGTCCGGTACCGGCGTCCCGTCATAGATACAAAACCTGGTCTTACTGCCGATCACCCTGCCGCAGGCAGCGCAGTACGGTATCTGTTTTCCGCTGTCCTGCCTGTGATACACAAAATAGGCAAAGACCGGCTGCGCGACCAATGCAATTCATCTCGGGTCACGCCATCTCATCCGAACGCGCCGTACCGCATTCCATACAGAATTTCTCCTTCTCCCCCATCAGGCGCCCGCACTGTAGCTGTAACCATACACTGGATCCTTCACAGTCACTCTGGAGGGCGTTCCCCAGACGATATTCATCATCATCGCCAAATTGATGAAGCAGACCTCACAGTGAAACGGGGATTCGCCGCCTGTGACTAAATTACACAGCTTGGAGGTCAGCGGGATATTCTTCGTCTCCAGCGTATATCTCCCCGCCCTGAAGGAATCAAGCGCCTGCCCGTCGCTGAAGAAAACTGCCTCCTGCGATTCATGGACGATCATCTGCGACAAGGTATTAAAATCTTCCTTCGGATATTTGTAAATCAGGGTTTCATTGTCGCCCTCTTATTTGATAACCTCCTTAAAAAATTTCCGGGGTTGTCCATCAAGTCACAGGCAGCGAAAAGGAGAGGATTTTTACCCTCTCCTGGAAAAATTGTCAAATTTAATTTTTCTTGACTTTCTTCATCGGGTATCTTATAATACTTCTTCACAGAGGTGCAAAAAATTTTTT
>CANRBT010000161.1 GCA_947628935.1 uncultured Roseburia sp.
CCCGCGCTCCGCCACGCGCCGGTGCAGCTCCTCCCCGTCCTGCTCCAGCAGCCAGCCAACCCCGCGCAGGAAATCCGTCACTCCGTCCAAAAGAAGCCAGGCATTCCGGTAGCGCATGGTAAAAATCTCCCGGAAAAATTCCCTCCGGAACTCCGAAAGAAGCCGTTTCCTTGTGTACCGGATGCCCCGGACGGCATTGTCGATCAGCTTGTTGCGGAAGATGTAATAGAACATCACAGAGCTGTACTTAAATTCAAACGGCTCATGCCAGACACAGATGCCATTCATCAGTATGAGCCGCTTCATATTCCGCAATCCGTATTCCACGTCGTCCCCGCGAATGAAGATCGGCAGCGGCAGATTGTCCTGTCTCACAAAGCGCATCGGAATCGTACAGTACCACCAGGCATTGAACTCACAGGTCTCCTCATACTCATTGTACAGACATGCCTCCAGCCTGCGCAGGTCAAGCCCCTGCTTATTGCTGACCAGCCTCCCGCCGTTCCACATGCCGCCCGATTCCGTCTGATACCACTGCCGGTCCATGCGCAGCATGGCTCCTCCGATATAGCTGTCCGCATATTCCGGCTTCAGCAGGGTGAGCAGCATGTAGGTGCGATAGACGGATTCCGGTTGGAGGATCACGTCGTCGTCCATCAGCAGGACATGCGTAATCGTCTTTTTTTCCGCCAGCCGCAGGCTCTCAATCATCCCCCGGGCAAAGCCTCCGGCGCCTCCCGCGTTTTTGTTTCGGAAGATATGAACACACGCCTCCCCGACCGCATCTGCATTCAGAGTTCCCGCGTTGTCGGATATGATGACGTCCAGCTTCCCGTGCAGCTCCGATTTCGTGTTCTGCAGAAATGCCTTCTTTAACATTTCCAGGTTGCTGAGAACGTACTTCTCTCTCCGAAAAGTACAGATGATCAGCGACATTCCCACACGGTTCAGCTTCTCCTTCGCCACATCCGTATAATAGAACCCGCCATACACCTCTGCCCCGTCTTCCACGGCCAAAACGGAAAACGCATACATCCCCTGTGTATATTCCGTTTCAAACAAGAAATCGAGCTCTCGGAGCTGTCCCTCTGTGTTTACATAACGCTCACCTATGACACGCGCGATGACCTCCGCCGTCTGTCTCTCCCGATATAGCAGAGACACTCTCACGTTTCCCCTGATGCAAAGCCGCAGCCATATGTCCCCTATCTGTGTATATTTGTACCATTTTCCGGCGGAAAACCCGTTAAAATATGTATCAAAGGAGGCGATCGCACCTGTATGCAGTGTGATACAGGGATCCGGCAGCGCGTATTCCACTGCTCCTATCCTCCGGAAAAACAGCTCCTCCTCCGTGCAGTTATCGGTTGCAGGAAAAATGATGTTCAAAAGCTTTTGCATGTTTTTCTTTATCCTTTCGTTTCTGTTGCGGCATCCAGAAGAACCGGAAACGGACAGCGGCTGCAAGAAGGCGTCCCGCATTTCCTGCCGCTGACGCATGCCTCTTTTTCCCCAGAGCGCGGTGCAGACGTCCGCTGTCCTGACATTCCAGCCAGCGCATACCTCTGCAGAAATCCCAGACTGCCAGGATCCGCAGCCTTTCCGTCAGGTAATCCCTCTCTGCATGAGCTCCACGGATTCCCCGCAGCCCGCGCGCAAAAAGCGCTTCCTCGGTTTCCAGCCCATATTTCCAATTGACAAACAGCGTATTTCTCATATCATAATACGATAGCACGGGATTCTGCCGACGCTCCGCGGTCTCATGCCATACCTGAATACCGTTCAGGATCACAGGGACACGCGCCCCCGTCTGACTGCAGACCGCCCGATGGCGCAGTCCGTATTCTACATCATCACAGTGCAGGAAATACGGTTCCGGATCATTTTTTTCCACAAACCGCATCGGGTAGGCGGCAAACCACCAGCCACCGTATTCCGCAGTCCTCCCGTCCTCCGTCAGACAGTCGTTGATATGGCGAAGGCTGCTTTTCTTCCTCATATCCAGACCGGATCCCACATGAAGCAGATCTCCACGGTTCCACACTTCGGCTGCCGTATACTGCACATAGCGCAGATCTGTGCGGAACATACGTCCCAGGACCACAACATCCCGGTATTCCTCCTTCTGCAGCATCAGAAACGCATACAGCCGGTAAAAGCTCTCCAACAGGATCTCCGCATCGTCGTCCATAAATACGACATGTGTGATCCCACACCGCCGCATATCCCGCCGTGCTTCCCGCATACATCTGCCAAATCCGCCGCTTCCCCCTGTGTTTGGATTATGGCAAATCCGCAGAAGCGGTTCCTCCACAGGGGCAAGCTCCGACGCATTGTCCGCCACGCAAATACTGAGTTTTCCGTATAGCTCATCCTGCTCGCAGAAGAATCTGCTGCTTCGGAACAGATTCAGGGTCTTTTGCAACTCTTCCCTTCTGTGATAGGTACAGATACATACGCGGATATGTCTCTGCCGTTCCGTCTCTCCGCCGCTTCTGTCGTCTCGGCACTGATACCGCGCCCCATACAACCACAGATTTGTCTCCGCCTGCAGAGAAAAACTGATCTTTGCTGCATCCTCCTCAAACGGGACCTGCAACTCCTCCGGTTCACCGCACGCGAACGTTCTCTCTCCCAGCAGGCGTTCCCCTCCGTCCGCATCCTCCGCAGTAAGGCGGAGCAGACCGGCTCCCCTTACCTTCACGCACAGCCCCCAGCGCCTGTACCCCGTATAGCTGTGCCACGTTCCTGCATCAAACAGGTTCATGTAGCTGTCCGTCGAAAGCAGAGTACCCGCCGACAGACATATGGCGTCTGCCGTCTGCTCCACCTGCCCGGACACGCGATAATACAACCCGGGCTCCCGACACGCCTCGTCTCCCGGCACCATCGTTTGTATGACCATCCTCTGTCGTATCCTTACTTTGTTTTTCTCATCTAAAATACTCTATTTTCTCTTTCATGTCAACTCTATAGAGTATATTTGCATATTCTATAGGATATACTTTAAAAAAAGATGTTTGCTACACTGAAACCAGCAAACATGGGAAAGAATGGTGATAACTTGGAACCAGATAAAGATTTTGACCTAGAAGTCGGACTTCGCATTCGCGAGATTCGCGAGGCTTTTCAACTGACGCGCGCTGAATTCAGCGAGCAGTGCGATCTGTCGGAAAGCTTTCTTGCCGCTGTGGAGAGCGGGAGAAAAGGGATCACCTCCAAAACACTTTTCAAGATATGTACTGCAATGAATGTCTCCGCCGACTATCTCATACGCGGAAAAGGTCATGGCTTTGAAACGGATATGCTCGTCGAAATTCTGAACTCTATGGAAAAACCGGCACGCGAATCCGCCATACGAATCCTTCGTGAATATGTCTACATCATCAATTACCTAAGCAGGAAATCCCTACAAATCGAGGGCGGCGAAAAAGGGGATAAAAGAAATGATTGAGAACAGGAATGTAACTATCATAACCGATGCCAACGGGAAGAAGCTGGTCAGGAACATCCGCTTCAAGGCAAACGCACAGGATGTCTGGTACATTGTAGAAAATACCTAAAAAATCACATGGAAATCCCAAAATAAGGGCAGAACCATAAAATCGGCTCTGCCCTTTAGTAACTATTCACATATCTTATATCGTTTTTCTATGTTTACAAAAAATTTGAAACGGTCTCGTTATACCGGCTGCAGCTCTTTTTTTAATGCAAGCACCTGCTCCAACGTCAGTCCAGAATATATCGCAATATCCTCCAAGGACAGTTTGTTTGATTCTATCATTCTCGTCGCTACCGAAATGGCTCTTTTTCTATCTCCCTTGTCGAATCCATTATCATAACCCTCATCATAGCCCTGCTCATATTTTTCCTGATAATGCATCTGCAACGTCATATAATCCATCCTCCACTTCTCATTCCTTCTGACCGACTGCACTGCTTCATCCAATTCTCGGGTAAACTCATCTTCCGACTCCCTGCCATCGATGAAATCAAGCAGCTTTTTAAACATTTATACCGGCTGCAACTCTTTTTTTAATGCAAGCACCTGCTCCAACGTCAGTCCAGAATATATCGCAATATCCTCCAAGGACAGGTTGTTTGATTCTATCATTCTCGTCGCTACCGAAATGGCTCTTTTTCTATCTCCCTTGTCATAGCCTTCGTCAACTCCCTTGTCGAATCCATTATCATAGCCTTCGTCATAGCCCTCATCATAGCCCTGCTCATATTTTTCCTGATAATGCATCTGCAACGTCATATAATCCACCCTCCACTTCTCATTCCTTCTGACCGACTGCACTGCTTCATCCAATTCTCGGGTAAACTCATCTTCCGGCTCCCTGCCATCGATGAAATCCAGCAGCTTTTTCATCTCCGGCGCGACGTCATCCATGGTGCCTTTGGTATTTAAAAAAATCTTCGTCATATCGTCGCCAAGTCTTAACGCCGGCTCCTGAATACAACGGTTCTCAAAGGTATAGATATGTCTCCCCTTGCCAAACACGTCAAAGGTACAGACAAAAATGACAAA
>CANRBT010000162.1 GCA_947628935.1 uncultured Roseburia sp.
CCGTATCTGTTGGGGAGGAAGTATGGAACGAAAAGTAAGAATTGCCATGTATGTGCTGTCGATCTCCGCCGTGGCGGCTGTGATCGTAGCGATGATCTGGTCGGGAAGCGGACAGGGCAGCAGGGAGACGGCGGGCGTGTTTTACCCGGAGACGGAGACAGCGGAGCCGGAGCAGCAGCAGGAGACGGAGTCTGTGCGGGACACGGAGGTTTGGGCGGAAACAGAAGAACCGGAGGAGCCGGAGACAGAGCAGCCGGAGGATGTCACCCTGCTCTTTACGGGGGACGTGCTGTTCGCAAAAGCGTTTCAGAGCGGCTATGACGCGCAGGGGATTGCGGGCGTGATCGATGATGCGCTGCTGCGGGAGCTGAACGAGGCGGATATCCTGATGGTGAACAATGAGTTTCCGTTCAGCGACCGCGGCACGCCGATGCCGGACAAGCAGTTTACGTTCCGCAGCAGCCCTTCCTATGTCAGTGCGCTGCAGGAGATGGGCGTGGATGTGGTGTCCCTGGCGAACAACCACACGCTGGACTATGGAAAGGAAGCGCTGACGGACACGTTTGACACGTTGGACGGCGCGGGGATCCTGTACGGCGGCGCGGGGGATTCTGTGGAACGCGCCGAGGAGGTGCAGGTGATCGAGGCGGGCGGAAAGCGCTTTGGGTTTCTCGCCGTGTCGCGCGTGATCCCGACGGGGGACTGGAAGGTGGAGAACAGCACGCCGGGATTGTTTTCCTGCTATGATGACACGAGGCTTCTGGAGCTGATCGCGGAGGCGAGGGAGAACTGTGATTTTGTCGTGGTTTATCCGCACTGGGGCGTGGAGTATCAGGCGTACCCCGAGGAGTACCAGGTGGAAATGGCGGAGCGCTGGACGGAGGCGGGTGCGGATCTGATCGTCGGCGCGCACACGCATTGCCTGCAGGGCGTTTCCTTTTTTGGAGACGCGCCGGTATTTTATAGTCTGGGGAATTTTGTGTTCGGGCGGGAGATCGACCGCTCGGCGATTTTGAAGGTTACAGTGCAGCCGGACGGGGCGATCGCTTACAGGCTGCTTCCGGTCTATGCGGCAGGGGGGATCACGTACCTTGCGGACGGAGAGCGTGCGGAGAGGATCTGCAGGTATCTGGACGATATATCCAGCGGAGCCTCCGTCGGAAGTGACGGGAGCGTTATGCCGGAGTAAAAAAAGACCGGATGTGGAAAATGAGATGACAAGGAAGGAGTCAGTACATGTTTCGAGATGATTTTGTGTGGGGTGTCGCAAGCAGCTCCTATCAGGTAGAAGGGACCGATCCCGCGGATGGCAGAGGAAGGACCGTATGGGATATGTTTACCGAGGACGGGAGGATCTTTGAACATCAGGACGCCTATACGAGCTGCGATCATATGCACAGGTACCGGGAGGATTTTGCGCTGATGCGGAATCTCGGTGTGAAGGCATACCGGTTTTCCCTGAACTGGGCGCGCATCCTGCCGGACGGCGTCGGGAGAGTCAATGAAAAGGCGGTCGAGATGTACCGCGACATGATCCTGTGCATGAAGGAGAACGGGATTACCCCTTATATCACCCTGTTTCATTGGGAGTTCCCGCAGGCGCTTTTTGAGCGCGGCGGCTGGCTGAACCCGGATGTCGTGGAGTGGTTCGGGGAATATGCGAAAGTCGTGGCGGAGCGTTTCGCGGATCTCTGCGATTATTTTATCACGATCAATGAGCCGCAGTGCGTGGTCGGACTGGGACATCTGAACGGGGGGCATGCGCCCGGATTAAAGCTGGGGATCAAAGAGACCTTTCTGGTAGCGCACCATCTGCTCATGGCGCACGGAAACGCGGTCATCCAGCTCCGCAGATACGCGGGCAGGGAGATCAAGGTCGGGTTTGCGCCGACCGGGAGCGTGGCTTATCCGTACACGGACAGCCCGGCGGACATCGAGGCGGCAAAAAAGGTGTATTTCGGATTTTATAATCCGATGGACAACTGGACCTGGAACGTTTCCTGGTTTTCCGATCCCGTGTTCCTCGGACATTATCCCGAGGAGGGGCTGAAGCAGTTTGCGGCGTACCTGCCCGAGATCAAAGAGGAGGATATGAAGCTCATCTTTCAGCCGCTCGATTTTATGGGACAGAACATCTACAACGGCTACTATGTGCGCGCGGGCGCGGACGGGGAGCCGGAGTTTGTGACGCGGGAGCCCGGTTTCCCGAAGACGGCGTCCGGCTGGCCTGTGACGCCGCGCGCCTTCTACTACGGCATCAAATTTCTGACGGAGCGCTATGGGCTGCCGTTGTACATTACGGAGAACGGCATGTCCGCGCACGACAACGTCGGGAGCGACGGAAGGGTGCATGACGCGGACCGCATCACCTTCCTGGATTCCTACCTTGGCGCCATGCAGCGGGCTTACGATGAGGGCGCGAGTGTTGCGGGATATTTCCTGTGGACCTTTCTGGATAATTTTGAGTGGGCGGAGGGGTACAAGGAGCGGTTCGGCATCGTTTATGTGGACTTTGCGAACCAGCGGCGGATCGTCAAGGATTCCGCCTACTGGTATCGGAGGGTCATGGAGACGAATGGCGCATCGCTTTCCTGCAACGAACCCTGCAGGGAGATCCTGTTCCTGGATCCGGTCTGCACGCACAACCTCTGGGGCGGCACAAGGCTGCGGGAGGAGTTCGGCTATGAGGAGCCGGGGAACGATATCGGCGAGTGCTGGGGCATATCCGCGCACCCGCATGGGGACGGGACGATCCGGTACGGCAGGTTTGCGGGCAGGAAGCTCTCTGCCGTCTGGGAGGAGCACCCGGAGGTGTTCGGAGATCTCCCTTGCGACCGGTTCCCGCTTTTGACGAAGATCATCGATGCGCGGGAGGATCTGAGCATCCAGGTGCACCCGGATGACGCCTATGCGAGAGAGCATGAGAACGGCGCGTCGGGCAAGAACGAGTGCTGGTACATCCTCGACTGTCCCGAGGACGCAAGGCTTGTCATCGGGCATCACGCGTCCACGCGCGAGGAGCTGGCGGCGATGATCCATGAGGGCAGATGGCAGGAGCTGATCCGCGAGATCCCTGTGAAAAAAGGGGATTTCGTGCAGATCGACGCCGGGACGCTGCATGCGATCAAGGGCGGCATGCTGATCCTGGAGATCCAGCAGAACAGCGATATCACCTACCGCGTCTACGACTACGACAGGCTTTCGGACGGGAAGCCGAGGGAGCTCCATGTGGAGCAGAGCATCGACGTGATCACTGTGCCGGCAAAGCCGACGGAGGAGATCGTGCAGTCTGTGCAGGGGCTTCCGGTCAATCGGCTCTGCAGCCTGCACAGGGAGGATCTCTATGAGGTCTTCTGGCTGGAGGTGGACGGGAAGGCGACTGTGGAGCAGACGTTCCCGTTCCTTGCCGTGTCTGTGATCGAGGGGGACGGCATTGTGAACGGTCAGCCCGTGAAAAAGGGAGATCACTTGATCCTGCCGTGCGGTTTTGGGACGGCAGAGCTTTTGGGACGGATGAAGATCGTCTCCGCGACGTCCCGGCACATGGCGCCGAAGGCATAGCTCACAGGGAGCGGAGCCGGCTCCGTCATTCTCCGGCTAAGAAGTGATTTTCTGATAAATATGTCTTTAGCTTGTGGGAAAGATTTGTTATAATCATTCCATGGGAACGTGATACAGAGAGAGGTACCTATGAATCAGGAAGAGAGACGACAAAGAAGACAAAAGGACACAAGGAAGGCGATCGTCGTGGTGATCGTTTTTCTGCTGGTGATGGTCCTGCTCATCGCCGGAGCGGTATTTGGAGTGGGAAGATATCTTCGGGACGACAAAGAGCCGGCAGAAGATACGGAGCAGACCGAGCAGCAGACCGAGGAGGCTTTGCCCCAGACCGAGCAGCCGACGGAGGAGGCGCAGCTGCCGGATCCGTACGCGGAACAGGCAGCTCAGGTAGTGGCGGGCATGACGCTGGAGGATAAGCTGGCGCAGATGTTCGTGATCACCACGAACCAGTTGACCGGATATGCCAACGTGACCGCGGCGGGGGACACGACGAGGGAGACCTACAACAGCCGTCCGGTCGGCGGTATCATCTATATGAGCGAGAATCTGCAGGATCCGGAGCAGACGAGAGAGATGCTTGCCAATATGCAGACCATTTCCCGGGAGCGCACGGGACTTCCGATCTTCCTCTGTGTGGATGAGGAGGGAGGAAGCGTGGCGCGCATCGCCTCCAACAGCGCGTTTGGCGTGACGGACGTCGGAAGCATGGCACAGATCGGAGAGACGGGAGATGTACAGGGCGCTTACAATGCGGGCGCCGTTATGGGGACGTATCTGACGGATCTCGGGTTCAATGTGGACTTTGCCCCGGTCGCGGATGTGCTGACGAACCCGGACAATACTGTGATCGGAGACCGTTCGTTCGGTTCTGACCCGCAGATGGTCTCCCAGATGGTCGTCTCCGAGCTGCAGGCGCTCTCCGATATGGGCGTCTATGGAACGGT
>CANRBT010000163.1 GCA_947628935.1 uncultured Roseburia sp.
GCATAGTCCACCTCGCCCATCGCGCTCGTCCGGTCCGTCACAGTCTCGTTGTTCTGGTATTTGACCGTGGAATCCGTCACCTCGGACTCCGAATACTCATTGTCCTGAATGACATAGGCAGTATCGTCGTTGGAGCCCGTCCCCGGCTCAGCCGCCGCTCCGTTGACGCTCGAGGAGGTATACTCGCTCTGTTCGCCGATCATGCCCGTCGTCTGTCCCTCCGGCGCATAATATTCCCTCGTCGTCGTCCGCGTGGAGGAGAAATCCATCGACAGGTTCATCGCGACCTCGGCATTGTCATAAAGACCGGAGCCGACCAGCACATCCTTGACCTCGTCCTTCACCATCTTCTCCGTCTTCGCACGCATGGAGAGCTGCGTGTTCGCCGTCCCCATCGCCGTCGCGGAGTCGCCGCCCGCGAAGAGCACGCTGGAATTGGAGTCAAGGATGGTGATATTGTCCGTATCGTCGTTGCCCAGCTCCGTCGCTATGTACTGCGCCAGTCCCAGCGCCTGTTCGTCGCTCATCTCCGAGGAGAGCTCCAGGATCACGGCCGCATAGCCGTCCGACTCGCGAGCCAGGATCGTCCCGTCGTCCTGCGGGAGATCCAGCGTCACCCAGGCATTTTCCACATTGGAGAGCTTCTCGAGATGCTCCGCGAACCGCTCCTCCAAAAACACCTTGTAGAGCTTTGTCTTGTCCGCCTCCGTGGTGCTGAAGCCGTTGTCCGTGACATTGTCGATCGTGAACCCCGCGGAGGGGATCCCGTTCTGCCCGAGCAGGATCGACGCCACAGCCTCATCCCTGCTGTCCACATAAAAGCTAAGCCCGTCCTGCGACAGCTCGTATTCGATGGAGCCGTCCCCGTCCAAAAACTCCTTGACCTTTGCGGCTTCCGCCGTGTCCGAGCAGGTATGTAACAGCACCATATCCGGTCTGCTGACGACAAACGCCAGCAGTCCCAGCGCTAAAATCACAGTCGCAACGATGCTCGAGAGCAGGATCTTCTGTCTGGTGCTGAACTTTTTCCACCATTCTGTTATCCGATTTAAAATCCTTTGCACTTGTTCTGGCATGTTCTATGACCCCACTCCACTAAATCTGCATGTTCATGATCTCTTTGTACGCATCCAGAAGCTTGTCGCGGACCGCGACTGTATAGGACAGCGCCTCGCTTGCCTTGGACGCCGCGATCAGCATGTCATGCGGATTCTCGGCATCGCCGAGCGCGAACTCCAGCTTCGCCGCATTCGCGTCATTCTGCAGCGTGTTCGTCTCCGTCAGCATCTCCATCGCAGAAGCGAGCACGGAGTCAAAGCTCTCCTCGCCCGCCTCGGACAACAGCGTGTTCTCCGTGACCAGATCCAGATAATCCGCGGGCGCTACCCCGACCAAACTGCTAATATCCATCTTTTTCTCTCCTTACCTCTGTCAGCTGCCGATCTTTAACGCAGCCTCTACCATACCCTTGCTCGCCTCAAAGGCGGTCGTGTTCGCCTCATACGCCCTCGTGGCGTCGATCAGGTTCGTCATCTCCGTCACGACATTCACATTCGGATAGCGCACATAGCCGTTCTCGTCCGCATCCGGGTGGGACGGGTCGTACTCCATGAGGAAATCCGTCTCCGTGTCCTCGAACACAGAGGTGACTTTCACGCCGTTGCCCGCGGTGCGCGCGCGCGCGGATTCGTAGTAGTTGCTGAACGGCGTCAGCGTCCGCTCCGCAAAGGTGACGCTTTTGCGGCGGTACGGTTCCCCGCTCTCCGTCCGCGTCGTATTTACATTTGCAACGTTCTGCGCGATGATGTCCACGCGGAACCTCTCCGCCGCCATGCCGCTCGCGCTGATGTCAAACGCCTGAAACAATCCCATATCCTACCTCCTATTTCAAAACCAGCTTCATCCGGCTGAAATCCTCGTTGATCGCCGTCGTGAGCATCTCATAGCGCAGCTGCTCCGAAGCGAGCTCCACGTTCTCCGTGTCCACATCGACGTTGTTCCGATCCAGGCGGTAGGAATAATTCGCCGAATCCGTGTATGGCTCCACGTCGAGCGCACCCAGATCCTGATTCAGAGAACGGACCTTTTTATCCAGCGGGAGATATTTGAACGTCTTTAGCTCCCGTTCCAGGACGCTGGTAAAATCCAGGTCGGCGCGCTTATAGCCCGGCGTGTCCACATTCGCCAGGTTGTTCGTCAGGAGATTCTCCCGCTTCCAGCTCGCATCCGCCGCCTTGTCCAGGACATTGATATAGTCGAATGCATTTGTCGTTATCATCGCGTCCCTCACTCCTCCCATAGTATAAATCAACAATAATCTTATTTTATTATAGAATATCATCTCAAAATTACAAGTACTTTTTCAACTTTTTTACATGATATTGTAGAATTTTCCAGTTTCACGCACTAGATATCCGCTTTTTTACAACAAAATATTTCCATTTCATTCGATTTTTCCCATATGGCAACCGAAAAGAGACCCGCATTCATCCGCAGGTCTCCTTTTATCAGCTCTTCTGATTCTGTTTCTTGATACGGTCCAGCTCGTCGAACACAACGTCGTTGAGGACCTTGATATATGTACCCTTCATGCCGGAGGAGCGCGATTCTATGACTCCGGCGCTCTCGAATTTGCGCAGCGCGTTCACGATGACGGAACGCGTGATACCGACACGGTCCGCGATCTTGCTCGCAACAAGGATCCCCTCCTTGCCGTCAAGCTCTTCAAAAATATGGGTGATCGCCTCGAGCTCCGAAAAAGAGAGCGTGCTGATCGCCGATTTGACGATCTGGATCTTCCTGCTCTCCTCCGCGTTCTCCTCGTTGACGGAGCGCATCATCTCAAGCCCTACGACCGTAGTGCCATACTCGCTCAAAATGATATCGTCGATATCGTACTGGCTGTCCTGGCGATAGACGAACAGCGTGCCGAGCCGCTCGCCGGCAATGTCGATCGGCGTGATGATCGCCGTGTACTTCTTCGCGTCATCCACAAAGCCCAAAGTCTCCAGATTGACATTCTCCTTCGTGGAGAGGATGCCGAGCAGACGCTCGTTGAGCAGCGGGTCGATGAACCCTCCGACCTCGTCCGCGATCAGCTCGCAGATCTCATCGACGCCCCGGCTGATCCCAGCCCCCAGCACCTTTCCCTTCTTACTGATCACAAGAATATTGGAATTCAGGATCTCCTTGAGCACGTCACAGATGTCATTGAACACCACCTTGGAGGAGTTGTTGTTATGAAGCAACTTATTGATTTTTCTTGTTTTGTCCAACAGTTGAACACTCATATCCGTGCCTCCCACGTAATGAAACAAATTTTCATCGTGTCCTATATTTTAACATGCCAATTCTGAAAATTCAATATTTTTGTAATATTTAGTTAAATTTTTACACTATTTTATCGGATTCTTCCGTCTCCCGCCTGTCCCGCTCCGTCTGATACCCGCACTGGGCATCCGCGCAGGCAAGCTTGTTCCCCTTGACGACCAGATAACCCCCGCATCTGGGACATTTTTCCGCCACAGGGCGCGCCCAGCTCATGAAGTCGCAGTTCGGATTGTCCTCGCACCCGTAATACCTGCGTCCCTTTTTGGTCTTGCGAAGCACGATCTCCTTGCCGCACTTGGGACATGCCACGCCGATCTTTTCCAGATACGGCTTGGTGTTCCGGCAGTCCGGGAACCCGGGGCAGGCGAGGAATTTGCCATGGGGACCATACTTCACCACCATGTTCCGTCCGCACAGGTCACAGACGACATCCGTCACCTCATCCTCGATCTTGACCTTCTCCAGCTCCTTCTCCGCCGCCTTCACGGCTGTGTCCAGATCCGGGAAAAAGTTGCGCACGACCATCTTCCACTCCACAGCGCCCTCGCCCACGCTGTCGAGCAGCGTCTCCATGTTCGCCGTAAAATGTTCGTCCACGATGGTCGGGAACGACTCCTTCATGATCTGGTTGACGACCTCCCCGAGCTCCGTCACATAGAGGTTCTTCGCCTCTTTTACCAGATACCTTCTTCCCAAAAGCGTCGTGATCGTCGGCGAATAGGTACTCGGACGTCCAATGCCCAGCTCCTCCAGGGTCTTCACCAGAGACGCCTCCGTATAATGCGCCGGCGGCTGGGTAAAGTGCTGCTTTTCCTCAAAGTGATCCAGCTGCAGCTCTGTCGTCTCGCTGATGCCCTTCACCAGGACATTGCCCTCCTCCTTCTCGTCCTCCTCGCTCGTGTAGACGGACAGAAAGCCCGGCGACGCGATCCTCGACGCAGATACGCTGAAACGGTACGTCCCGGCGCCGATCTTCACGTTGGTGGTCTCATAGACCGCGGACGCCATGCGGCTCGCCGTAAACCGCTTCCAGATGAGCTGATAGAGCCGGAGCTGATCCCTCGACAGGGATTCCTTGACGAGCGCGGGCGTCCGGCGGATATCCGAAGGGCGGATCGCCTCATGCGCGTCCTGGATCTTCGCGCCCTTGATA
>CANRBT010000164.1 GCA_947628935.1 uncultured Roseburia sp.
GCCGCAGATGCCAAAAACCACCGTGTCCGCGGCTCGCTTTAAAACTGCCGCCTCCAGCCCGTTCCCCCGCATCCAGAGAAGGTCGCCCATCGTGTTCTTGCTGCCGGGAAGCAGGATCGCGTCCGGGTGTCCCAGCGCCCCCGCGGAGTCCACATAGCGCAGAGCCACCCCCTCATATCGCTCAAACACGTCGAAATCCGTAAAATTCGAAATATGCGGAACGCGAATGACCGCAAGATCGAGCAGAGGAACGGCTCCGTCCGCACGCCCGTACCGCCGCGACAGCCGCTCCGACAGCCCGTCCTCGTCCGCAATGTCGATCTCCAGATACGGGACGACCCCGGCGACCGGAACCCCGGCGCGCTCCTCGAGCATCCGCAGTCCCGGCGCAAGAAGGGAGACGTCCCCGCGGAACTTGTTGATCAGAAAGCCTCGCACGCGCGCCCGCTCCGCCTCCGTCAGAAGCATCTGCGTCCCCAAAAGCTGCGCAAACACGCCGCCGCGGTCGATGTCCCCGACCAGCAGCACGGGAGCGTCCACAAGCTCCGCCAGTCCCATGTTGACGATATCGTTTTCCCGGAGGTTGATCTCCGCCGGGCTGCCCGCCCCCTCGATCACGACCACGTCCGCCTGCTCCGCAAGCGTTTCATACGCGCGGAGGATCTCCGGGATCAGCCGTTTTTTATAGGAAAAATAGGTGCGCGCGTCCATATTTCCCACGACCTCCCCGTTGACGATGACCTGCGAGCCGACGTCGCTCGTCGGTTTTAAGAGAACCGGGTTCATCGCGGCCGACGGCGCAAGCCCCGCCGCCTCCGCCTGCACAGCCTGCGCCCTGCCGATCTCCAACCCCTCCCCTGTGATGTAGGAGTTTAACGCCATATTCTGGGACTTAAACGGCGCCACCGCATAGCCGTCCTGCCGGAAAATGCGGCAGAGCCCCGCCGCGATCAGACTTTTCCCCGCATTGGACATCGTCCCCTGGATCATGATCGGTCTCGCTTTTCGTTTCATAGGATCTCCATCTCTTTTCCGCGCTCCTTTGCATAGGCGAGCAGCTCCCGGTTTGCCTCCTCATAGACGCCGAATGTCCTCCGGCAGCAGAGCACCCGCTTACAGGCATCCAGACACTCCCTGGCGTCGGCGAGCTGCCGCCGCCCCACAGGTCCGAACGCCTCCGCCTCGATCACGCGCGCCGCAAGCGCGCGCGCCGCGGGGATGTCCAGATCGTTGTCGAACAGGATGCCTGTTGCAAAGGCGGTTCCCTCCCGCTGCAGACGGCGGTACGCAGCCCTGCCGCTCCCGCCTCCCGCGATCACGAACACCTCCGGCTCTCCCCTCGGCGCCGCAAGCTCCATGCTGCCGTTCTCCTCATCGTAGCTGCCCGACGTGATGCCAAACAGCGTTTTCAGATAGCCCGGCACAAAGATCTCCTCCGGCGTGCCGATACGGTCCACATACCGCCCGTTGAGACAGCAGATCCGGTCGGAGATCCGCTCCGCGAGCTCGAGCTCGTGCAGGGACAAAATGACCGTCAGCCCCTTTTCCCGCCGCATCTTTTGCAGGAGCGACAAAAATTCCAGCTTGTATCTCACATCCAGATAGGAGGTCGGCTCGTCGAGGATCAAAAGCTCCGGCTCCTGGCAGACCGCGCGGGCGAGCATGACGCGCTGCCGCTGCCCGTCGCTGACCTTCGCAAAATCCGTCCCCCAAAGCTCCGCCACCTGCACGAGTTCCATCGCCTCCCGGACCGCCCTCCGGTCCGCCTCCGAGAGGATGCCGAAGCGTCCCGTGTAGGGATAACGCCCCGTCGCGACCACGTCCGCGCAGGTCATCAGCTCCGCCCGCAGCCGCTCCGTCATCACGACTGCCATCCGCCGGGAAAGCGCCGCGCCGGACATCCGCTCCACACAGTCTTCGCCCAGCCAGACGGTTCCGCCAAGCGGGGCAAGCTGTCTGGCAATACTCTTTAGCACGGTCGATTTTCCCGCGCCGTTCGGACCGAGCAGCGTCAGGATCTCCCCCTTTTTCAGGCGTATCTCGATCTCCCCGATCAGCGGTTCCCGGTACCCCACAGCAAGCTGTTCCGTCCGAAAAAAATACTCCGTCATACGGCGCGCTCCTTCCCGCGTTTTCCGATGATCCACAGCACGACCGGCGCGCCGAAGACCGCCGTCACCGTGCTGATGCCGATTTCAGCCGGGGCGAGCAGATTCCTTGCCAGAAGGTCGCAGAACAGGCAGAAGACGCTGCCGCCGAGAAAGCATGCCGGGATCATCACGACCGGCTTTGCCGTCCCGAACAGCCGCTTCACCAGATGCGGCGCCGCCATCCCCACAAAGGAGACCGGTCCGGCGTATGCCACGATGCAGGCGGACAACAGGCTTGAGAGCAGGACCATCCGGACGCGCAGCAGCCGGACGTCGACACCCAGATTTGCCGCGTAAGCCTCGCCGAGCATATAGGCGTCCATCGGCTTTGCCAGCAATAATACTGCCGCAAAGGCTGCCGCCGTCACGGCGCTCATAACCGCCACGTTCTCCCAGGTCATCCCGGAAAAGCTGCCCCGCGACCAGTTGTGCAGGTTCACGATATCCGCGTCGTCCGCGAACGTCACGATAAGCTCCGTGACGGCGGAGCAGATATAGCCGATCATCACCCCCGCGACGATGAGCGCGGACATCTGCTCCACGCTCCGCGACATCAGAAGCACAACCCCCATCGACAACATCGCTCCCGCAAACGCCGCTCCTATGAGCGCCGCGGTGCTGACCCTCACCTGCCTGCCCAAAAGGAACACCATGACAATCGCTACCGTCATCTTTGCCCCGGAGGAGATCCCGAGGACAAAGGGACCGGCGATCGGATTGTGAAAAAAGGTCTGCAGCAGATAACCCGCGAGCGCGAGCGCCCCTCCCAGCACCAACGCCGCGAGCGCCCTCGGCATCCGGATATCGTACAGGATCCGCGCCGCCGTCCGGTCCTGTGAGCTTCCCCGCAGGATGTCCGCCATCTCCGGCAGCGAGATCCGCACGCTGCCAATGCAGACGTTCAGGATCAGACAGAGGACCGCTGCCGCGGCAAGCAGCAAAAACGACGCTATATACCTTCTCCTTCGCTCTCCCCGCACGACTCTCCCCGCCCTTTCTCTCCCTGCTCCAGCCGGAAGAGGAACCGCATATCGGCGTCCTCCCCGCGGAGCATGTGATGTATGTCCTCGATCAGATATCCGAGCGACATCGACTGCTGGTACAGGTCGTTTGCCGTACACCAGACATTTCCCTCGCGCACAGCCTTACAGTCGGCGAGCACAGGACATTTGTCCAGCAGCTCCTCCACGGACGCGACCCCTCCGTCGACCGCGCTGTTGTAGATCAGAAAATCCGCGTCCTTCGCGCCGTTGTAAAACTCCTCGACCTGCAGGTTGATCGTGGAGCGGCCGGACGACGGATCCCCCAGGTTCTCAAACACATATCTGCCGCCTGCGAGCTCGATCATTTTCGGGACATAGTCAGAGTTCTGACGGACCTGCACCAGACCGCCGGATGTCACATAGAAAAAAGCGACGCTCCCTCCCGTGTCCTCCTCCGCCGTCACGCGGTCCAGGATCGCGGTCTGCTCCGCGAACACCTGATCGGCACGTTCCTCCAGCCCCAGCAGCGCCCCGTAAAAGCGCACCCACTCCACTCTCCCGAGCGGATGGGACTCATCGCTGGAATAGTCGATCACGACCGGAATGCCGAACTCTTCCAGCTTCTCCACGACCTCCGGCGTGTGCGTGATCATCCGATTCTCAATGGCGAGCGTGCACCCGCTTGCGACAATGCGCTCGTAATCCGGCTCACTGTATTTTCCCGCATAGACCATCGCTCCGCTCTCCATCGCCTCCCGCGCGGAGTCGATATACCAGCCGTCCTCCCTCTGACCGGAAAGCGTGACCGCGTCGACCGCGTCCAGCGCGTCGAACATGTCCATCGCCGCGGATGCCACCAGATAGAGATTTTGGACCGGACGCCGGACGAGGATCACGTCCTCGTCCAGACCCTCCGGGATCTCTCCGCCCTCCGGCACGGACAAGATCTGTGTACCCTCCGGCGTGCCGGAGGGCGTGCCAGACGTGACCGTAAGCATCACATAACCGCCCCGATAATAATCGACCGAAAAATGTTCGGCATAGGAAAGCTCCATGCTTCCCTCATACACCAGCCGCGTCCCCGTCTCCTGCTCTGTCCCGGCGGCCGCCCGCTCCCCGTTCCATACCCCGGGCGCCGCCCCACAGCCGCACAGCCAGAGCATCCCCGCCAAAAGGAGACAGACGCCTAACCCTCTTTGTCCCTGCGCCGTCATCGCCCCGTCTCCTCTTACTCCGCCGACTCTGCGGTATCGGAGAGAAAGGTGACTGTGTAGCCGACCTCATGCGGCTTACTCATGGCGACCGTATCTCCGATCA
>CANRBT010000165.1 GCA_947628935.1 uncultured Roseburia sp.
CCTGCCGGAACCGGTAGCCGATCCGCTCCTGCAGCTCTGTCAGCTTTGACATGTCTTCTCTCCGTTTCTGCGCGTCCCTGCACGCCGTGACAGAGATCTTTTCTCACGCCACAGTCCAATATAGCGCAAGAAAAAACCTCAAGAAAGCCCCTGTCGCAGCAACAAGGGCTTTCCCAC
Source organism: uncultured Roseburia sp. (assembly GCA_947628935.1). GTDB lineage: Bacteria > Bacillota > Clostridia > Lachnospirales > Lachnospiraceae > Roseburia. Next base: position 178 of record CANRBT010000165.1, read on the forward strand.
AGAACATCTGTTTTTTTGTGTGATACATAACATGTTATGCATTCAATGCATTTTTAATTTTATCCACAGCATCCGATACCGTCACAATATGCTCTGCATCCTCGTTCGCGATCTCAATATCAAATTCCTCCTCAATTCCCATGATGATCTGGAACACGTCCAGGGAATCTGCTCCGAGGTCATCGACAAAGGTCGTGTCCAATGCAATTTCCTCCTCATCCACATTCAAAACCTCTGCAATGATCTTTTTCAGCTTTTCAAATTCCATTTTCTACTTCCCTTTCTGTTGCATTGATAATATTCTTCCGTATCCTGCCATTGATGTCCTGTTCCCGGAACGTCACACATTGATAGATCGAGTTGGTGATCTCCTTCGCTCTGGCGCTGCCGTGCGTCTTCACAACAAGACCGTTCAGCCCCAGCAGCGGTGCGCCCCCGTACTGCGTCGCATCGAAAGCCTTCAGGGTGGACTTTAACGCCGGAAGCGCGAGCGCCGCACCGATCTTGCTCCTGAGCGTGCTCATCATTCCTGTCTTGATCGCATCGACCAGCGTGCCGCTCAAGCCCTCATACAGTTTTAGGATCACATTTCCCACAAATGCTTCGCAGACGATGACATCCGCCTGCCCGTGCGGGATCTCCCGCGCCTCAATGCTGCCCACGAAATTCAGATCCGTACACTCCTTCAGCAGCGGAAACGTCTCTTTCACAAGCGCATTTCCTTTTTCCTCCTCCGCGCCGATGTTCACGATCGCGACTCTCGGACGTTCCATGCCAAGCACATGCTGCATGTAGATGGAACCCATTCGGGCAAACTGTACCAGATGACTCGCTCTGGCATCCACATTCGCACCGCAGTCGATCAGCAGCGACACGCCCTTCTCCGTCGGAATGAGCGGCGCCAGCGGCGACCGGTCGATCCCGCGGATCCGTCCGACGATCGCCTGCCCGCCGACCAGAACGGCTCCGGAGCTTCCCGCAGAGACAAAAGCGTCCGCCTCCTTCTGCTTCACCAGGTTCATCCCGATCACCATCGAGGACTGCTTTTTCCGGCGGATCGCGTTGACAGGGGGCTCCGCGGTCTCAATGACCTCCTCCGCATGTACCACGCGGATCTGATCCTCCGGGTATGTGTACTTCGCCAGCTCCCCGCGAATGGCATCCTCCCTGCCGACCAGGATCACCCGGATATCCCTTCTGTCCCGCACGGCATCGACCGCGCCGTGCACCGGCTCGGCGGGCGCGTAATCGCCGCCCATCGCATCCAGCACGACGCGTGTTACCTTTGTCTCATCCATCTGCATCGTCCGATCTCCCATCCTAAACCACACGGGTTTCCCCTTGCGTCTATTATTGAATATACTATAAGTCCTTTCATAAATCAATACAAAACCTATTGCAAATATTCCCGGTTCCGCTCCTCCTCCTCCGCAAGATCCTCCTGCGACATATACTTGCGGAACACCCGCTCCAGAATGAAGCTCGCCGTCAGCATATATCCCGCCGGAAGGACAAACGTCACAGGGGGCACGAACCATGCCGCCGCGACCGCTATCGCCAGCATCACAAACAGCAGGAGCGACCACGGAAGGTTCGCGAGAGCGATCAGCAGGGTGTTTTTGAGCACCTGCTTCGTGCCGGTCTCAAACCGCGCTATGTAAGGGAACAGATAGATCTCCCATATGGAGAGGAGCGCTAGAAACACGACAAACAGGATAAAAAGCGCTCCGACCTTTTCTCCTGCCTGCGCATACAAAAACATGATATAACAGTCCAGACTAAAAAAAGCTGTCATTGCCAGACAGAGCATCCAGACAAGCGTCGCCTGTCCAAAATTTGCGCGAAAGGCATGCCAGAATTCCTTCCAGACATAACCCCTCCCATGGCGGAGCGCCTTGTTGACCGTATAATACAGCGCCACGGTCGCCGCGCCCGCCGTGAACACGGGAATACAGCAGAACGACCAGAACACGCTCAGCACGACACAGTCGACCAGCTTTCCGAGCGCCTGAAAAAAATGATTGTCCAGATTGAAAAACTCTCCCACGCACGTACCCCTTTCTGTGCACTGCATCCGCAGGCGGCTTTCCGCCTCAACAAAAACGTGGGAGTGTGAAACACTCCCACGCACGGTCTCTGATTAGTCCTGAGCAATGATTTCTTTCTTATTATAAGAGCCGCAGTTCCTGCAAACTCTGTGCGGCATCATCAGTTCGCCGCACTTGCTGCACTTTACCAGAGTCGGAGCAGTCATTTTCCAATTCGCTCTTCTTTTATCTCTTCTTCCCTTAGAAGACTTATTCTTCGGACAAATCGACATTCTTTCACACCTCCTTAAATTTGCTAAAGATCTCCTGGATCGCCGCCATCCTTGGATCCGGTTCTGTTCTCCGGCAATCGCAGGTTTCCCTGTTCAGGTTCCTCCCGCATACTTTACAGATCCCCTTACAGCCCTCGCTGCACAGGACCTTCACAGGCCAGTTCACTAAAATCTCTCCATAGATCAGCTTATCTACATCCAGATCCGACCCGGTCAGGTAATCCGTCTCCTCCATCTCCTCGTCGCTGACCGCTGAACCGTCCAGCCTTAGAGTCTTATCGATCGGGAAACGGAGCTCTGTCGGAACCTCCTCCAGACAGCGTCCACACGGTATCGAAACAGTCAGATTAACATCTCCCCGGATAAGCAGCCGCTTGTTCTCCTGGTTCGCAATCCTGATATCGACCGGTGCCTTTTCTGTGATCGGGAAGTCTCCCAGCCTCGATACGAACGACTGCATCTCAATGACAGCCTCTGTGGTCATCTCCCTGTCCGCACAGGATACAATCTCCGAAATATCGATCTGCATGGTCTACTCCTTCGCCCCACAATGCATCAATTTGCACGGGGTCTCACACCTAGACAATTATACATAGGCATGTAAAGTTTGTCAATTACTTTTTTAAACCAGCGCTACCGTCTCACGCGCGATCGCAAGCTCCTCGTTCGTCGGGATCACGCAGACCCTGACCTTGGAGTCTGCTGTGGAGATCACACGCTCCTCGCCGTGTACCTTGTTTGCATCCGCGTCCACAGTGATGCCAAGATAGCCGAGGTAGGACAGGATCTTTCCGCGCACCAGCTCTGTGTTCTCACCGATACCTGCCGTAAAGGCGATCGCGTCCACACCGTTCATCGCCGCCACATAGGAGCCAATGTACTTTGCCACGCGATAGCAGAACACCTCGATCGCGTTGATCGCCCGCTCGTTCCCCTCCTTGTATGCGGCTTCCAGATCGCGGAAATCGCTGGAGAGACCGGAAATGCCCTGCACGCCGGACTTTTTGTTCAATACGTTCATCACGCCCTCGATGTCCAGGTTCTCCTTTTTTGCGATATACTCCATGATCGCAGGATCGATATCGCCGGAGCGTGTTCCCATCACAAGTCCCTCGAGCGGCGTCAGTCCCATGGAGGTATCGACACATGCACCGTTCTCCACAGCGCTGATGGATGCGCCGTTGCCCAGATGTGCGACGATGATCCTGGAATTCTTCAGATCCATTCCGAGAAATTCCGCCGTGCGTTTTGACACAAAGCTGTGGCTGGTTCCGTGGAAGCCGTATCTTCTGACCTTGTACTTCTCATAATACTCATACGGCAGCCCGTAGAGGAACGCCTTCTTCGGCATCGTCTGATGAAACGCCGTATCGAACACGCCGACCATCGGTACCTCGGGCATCAGCTCCCTGCAGGCATCGATTCCGATCAGATTCGCCGGATTGTGGAGCGGCGCAAGATCATTGCACTCCTCGATCGCGGCAAGCACCTCCGGGGTCAGCAGTGTGGAGGATGCAAACTTCTCTCCTCCGTGGACGACACGGTGTCCCACAGCATCGATCTCGGAAAGTCCGCCGATCGCTCCGGTCTTCGGATTGACCAGTGCGTCGAGCACCATCCGGATCGCCTGCTTATGGGTCGGCATATCCGCCTCGGTTATCTCCTTGTCCAGTCCGGCTTTCTGGTATACCAGCCTTCCGTCAATACCGATGCGTTCGCACAGTCCCTTTGCCAGCACAGCCTCGCTCTCGGAATCGATGAGCTGATACTTCAGCGAGGAGCTGCCACAGTTGATCACTAACACCTTCATAACAAATACCCTCCGATCTGTCTTCTATGTACGGATGAAATCCTCCGGACGCATGTCCCGCCCGCAGCATCACGTTATCTCCAGTATACGCCAGCTTTTTGGGGGACACAAGATGCTTTTTCCTTTTTTTGCCCAACAGTAC
>CANRBT010000166.1 GCA_947628935.1 uncultured Roseburia sp.
GCGATAATGCCCTGTTTCTTGTCCTTTGCGATCATATTGTGATCCTCCTTCTTTTTTCGTGACGCCCCTGATCGTTTCGATATTCAGCAGAAGGTCGGAGTGTCCATCTACCGGATATGGGGTCGGCTCATACGTTGGCATTATAACATACCAGATATGGATTGTAAATGCCTAATTACCAATATTATGCTTTTCTTACCGGATCACACGCACCACTTTCACAGGTGTCCGGTAATAGGCGCCGGAGATCTTGATGCCGGATTTCGGCGAGCTCGCATGCACGACCTGTCCGTTGCCGATGTAGATCGCCACATGGTTGATCCGGCTGCCGTTGCCGTAGAAGAACAGGTCTCCCGGCTGCGCTTCCGACGCGGAGATCCTCGTTCCGCAGTTCGACTGCGCACTGGAGGAATGCGGCAGCGAAATGCCATACTTGGCAAACACGCTGAGGACAAAGCCGGAGCAGTCCGCACCGCGGGTCAGACTCGTACCGCCCCACACATAAGGATTCCCCACAAACTGCGTTGCATACTGGACCAGAGAAACCCGCACGTCAGACACGCCCTGTCCGTAGCGCACCTCTGTCATCGTCATTGCCTTCTTTAATTCCACAGAAATATCCACATAGTCGGAGGAAACATATCCCTCGTCACTGTCGACGTTGATCTTCACCCAGCCGTCCAGCACCTCCACAACCTCAAGCTCCTCGCCCTCCGGCATCATCGTGATGATCTTGCATTCCGTATTCGGCTGCTCCCGCACATGGAGCGTCGTAGTGGTCACTTTCGCGATCGTCTGCTTGACCTGCTCCGCGCGTGCGATCGCCGCGTCCCCGCTCAGCAGATACTCGGACTTTACATAACCTTCCACCTTGCCGGAACGGATCCTGGTCCACTCGCCCTCCACGGAGAGGATCTCGCAACCGGCCTCGTCCGGCATCTTCCCGACGATCTCCGCGTCGGTTCCTGCCGCCGCACGGACATTCAAATTGCCGTCCACATCCGCAACGCCCAGATTCGTGTAACCGTAATACTCCGTCGCCACGACCGGATCTGCGCCCTCCTGCCCTGCCGCCGTCGTCACAGCGTCCGCCTCAGACACCTCCGCTGCCATGAGGAACGCATTCTGCTGATAACCGGACAGCGCGTCCGTCACTCCGGCGTCCACACTGCCATCCGCCTGCTGACGGGAAGCTATATCCACATCCAATTCACTGGTAACGCCCGCCCGCACACCGGAGGACGCCATCACCTCCCGCTGACCGGACTGCGCTGTATATGCCACGGAAAACACTGCCGCAGCAGCGATCAATAATCCTGCAATCTTGACCAATCTCGCTTTCATCTTCAACCATGCCTTTCACACTGCACTCCACATCTTATCAATTCACGTCACAGTATAGCAAGCATTTTTTACGATGTCAACATAATTCTGTAATAATTATGTAATATTTCTGTCATTGGAAAAATATGCCCGCCCGAACGCGATGTCATCCTGCATCTGTGCGCGCAGCGCATCCACGGAATCAAATTTCCGTTCCCTCCTCACAGGGCAGATAAATTCCACGGTCACAAGCTTATCATAGACGTCTCCGCAGAAATCCAGAAGATGGGTCTCCACCCCGACCGGATGTTTTCCCTCGATGGTGGGCTTGCAGCCCACATTTGTGATGCCGCGGTATTTCTGTTCGTCAATATAGACCTCCGTCACATAGACGCCGTTCGGCGGCAGCAGCTTTTCCGGCGGCGGGACCTGGTTGATCGTGGGAATGCCGATCGTGCGTCCGATCTGATTGCCATGACCTACCACGCTCGTCACATAGTAGCGATAGCCCAGCAGCCGGTTTGCCTTCTCGATATTTCCGCGCGCGATCTCCTCCCGCACATAGGTGCTGCTGATGTCCCTGGCATCCTCCTTCATTTTGGGAATGACGCAGACCTCATAGCCATATCTGCCGGCATATTGCCGCAGCAGACGGTAGTCCCCGCCGCGATTGTGCCCAAAGCGGAAGTCCTCACCCACGACCATGCATTTCACATGCAGCTGGCGCACGATCTTTTCCAGAAATACCGCTGCATCCATGCAGCGGATCTCCTCCGTGAACGGACATTCCACGAGACAATCGACGCCGATGCGCTCCAGGCGATGCACCTTCTCTTCATTCGTCGTCAACACCTTTGCCTCGGCGCCGTCGATGCTTTGCCTCGGCGGGATATCGAAGGTGAACACCACGCTCACGAGCCCCTGCTCCTTTTTTTCCGCAAGTCGCTCCAACAGAAGCTCATGCCCGCGATGGATGCCGTCGAATTTCCCCAGGGAGAGCACACTCTCCCTCTCGATCGAAAATTCCGTCGTATTTCTGATATATCGCATCATCCTATAAATACCTTCAATGGTTTATAATCTTCCCTCTCCGCATCAAATTGATAGACCCCGACAAAATGTCCTGCGGCGTCGTAAATACGAATGGCTTCCGTCCCCCGTTCCTCCCGCCTTCCGTCCAGCATCTCAGGGCGCAGACGATTGCCGTTGCAGAGCATCTTCTCAAAGCCCCGGCGCACCTGTACCCGCTCATAACTCCCGAACACCTCATCCACAGGGATCAGAAAGGAGAACGGTACCCGCTCCCATTCCTCCGGAGGCAGCCCCTTCGCCTCCTTTTGCACCAGCTTCTCAATCTCGGCAAGCCGCAGCGCCTCCTCCAGCCGGAACCCGGACGCCTGCGTGCGCAGCAGAGATTCCATGCACGCCCCGCATCCCAGCCGCTCTCCGACATCCGAACAGAGCGTGCGGATATAGGTTCCCTTGGAGCAACGCACCCGAAACCTCACCCGCGGCAGCTGCATGTCCAGAATTTCCATCTCATGGATGCAGACGGGACGCGGCTTGCGCTCGACCGTCACCCCGGCGCGCGCCAGATCGCAGAGCTTTTTTCCATTCTGCTTGAGCGCCGAATACATGGGCGGTACCTGCATCTGTTCCCCGAGGAAGCCGCGAAGCGCCTCGCGCACAGCATCCTCCTGCACGGTCACAGCGCGCCTCGCAACCACTGCTCCCGTCGCATCCTGCGTGTCCGTCTCCACGCCGAGCAGCATCACAGCCTCGTATTCCTTGTCACGATCCGTCAGAAGGTCACAGACTTTCGTAGCCTTGCCAATACAGACCGGCAGGACGCCCTGCGCATCCGGATCCAGCGTCCCCGTGTGCCCGATCTTTTTTGTCTTTAAGATGCCGCGCATACATGCCACCACATCAAAGGACGTGTAGCCCTTTTCCTTGTACACATTGACGATCCCCGTGATCATTCCGTACCTCCGCAGCGCTTTCTATGCGATGTAATCCAGCAGATAGACCGTGTCCGGCGTGATGCTCATCCCCTCCAGCACGATCAGCCAGTCCGTGATCATGTACACGGGATAGGAACCGACATCGCCGCATTTGAGATCCTGAATATAGTATGGCTCGTTGATCAGCTCCGCGACGAGCATGGCATCCGACATCTCGCGCAGGGCGAACCAGATATGTTCCTTATCCGTGATGCCGCCGTCCTCCACAGGGATGCCCAGCTTGACCAGACACTGCCTGCCCTCGACCCCGACCGATTCCCGAAGATACTGCAGACGCTCCAGCGCAAGCGCCTTCATGCGCTCCGTCTCACGCGTGCTGAGCATGTAGAGGGGATTTTCCGCCAGGATCTCGTCAAACACGGACACCTGCGAGAGCGTTCCCTTTTTGCAGTCCTCCTCCGAGGCATAGACAAAGATGCAGCTTGTCTCCCCGTCGTGCCCGTTTCCCTGCTCCCGGTCCGCAATACCTCCCAGGATGGACTCGTCATAAAAACGGATCGCCTCCCGCCAGGGGAGCAGCGCCGTCACCAGCATATTCCACTCCGACAGCCTTGCGAGGAAAAACGGTTCCCCGGGTTCCAGCGGCTGATCCCGCTCCAACAGGCGCTCCGCCATCATCTCGATGACATGGCACTGCTCTCCGTAGTTCTCCTGCGTGCAGCCTAAGATCTCAAGCTCCGTCACCCCGCACCGGTTCAGCCCGTGGGTGTGAAGCCAGACCTCCCCTTCCCCGTCGGAAACCGCCTGCACAGTAAACAGATAGCCGGGCGACGGCGGCACATTGGATGCCGCGGCAAGGGACACCCAGCGTCCTGAGACGATCTTCTCGGCACTGACGTCGAACACGGCAAGCGCCCCTGCACATGCCGCATCCCCGAGCTTGAGCTGCAGATGGTACGCGGCAAGCGGATCACCGAGGAACTCCATGTTGACGCACAGACCGATCTCCCGCGTCTCCAGCTCGCGCACCTCCTCCTGACAAAACGAATGCTGCTGCCGGAAATGGGCGGGCAGGGTCCCGAACTCCGCCGGGGAGATGCTCGCCTGATAAAAAGCGTCATGATACATGATCTCAAGCTCCATCTGCCCGTCCG
>CANRBT010000167.1 GCA_947628935.1 uncultured Roseburia sp.
CCGAACGGCCATTCCGGCTCTCCCTTCATCTGCAGACAGACCTCACATCGCCCGTCCGGCGAGAGAGCCGTATCGATGTCCGTATAATGTCCGTTCCATCTGTACCAGATCCCGCCTGCGAGCAGAAGCAGGACCGCCGCAGACACGATGACACAACAAACTGTCTTTTTCATAGATGCCAGATGTCCTGATTGTACTGCGCGATCGTCCGGTCGGAGGAGAAGAATCCTGCCTTGCTGATGTTGACGAGCATCTTCCCTGCCCACGCCATACGGTCCTCATAATCCGCATAGATGCGCTCCTTCGTCTCCACATACTCCGCGAAATCCGGCAGTGTCATGAACCAGTCCTTATTCAGCAGCTCGTTGTAGAGACGCTCGAGGTTCTCCGCGCATCCGACCGCTTTGAGCTCGTCGCTCACGATAAAGTCGATCGCGCGCCGGATGTTCTCGTCCTTTTCGTAGTAGGTCCGGGACACATAATCCTTGTCCTCGTAGTGCTTAATGACCGCCTCGGAGCTCTCGCCGAAGATGTAGATATTGTCGTCGCCGACGAACTGATGCATCTCCACGTTCGCGCCGTCCATCGTGCCGATCGCCACGGCACCGTTGAGCATGAACTTCATATTGGACGTGCCGGACGCCTCCTTCGATGCGAGCGAGATCTGCTCGTGGATATCCGCCGCCGGGATCAGCTTCTCCGCCAGGGTCACGTTGTAGTTCTCCACCATCACGACCTTCAGATACGGCGCGACCTCCGGATCCCTTGCGATGACCTCCTGCAGGCAGAGGATCAGATGGATGATATCCTTCGCGATCGTGTACGCCGGAGCCGCCTTCGCCCCGAAGATCACCGTGATCGGATGCCCCGGCTTCTTCCCCGCCTTGATCTCAAAATACTTGTGGATGACATAGAGCGCGTTCATCTGCTGTCGTTTGTACTCGTGCAGCCTCTTGACCTGGATGTCAAAGATGGAATTCTCATCCAGATCGATATTCTGCGTCTCCTTCAGATAGCTCTTCAACGCGCGCTTCCTCGCATCCTTCACGGCGAGCAGCTTCCGCAACACCTCCTCGTCGTTCACATAGGCGCCGAGCTTCTCCAGCTCCTCCGCGTTTTTCTTAAAGCCCGGTCCGATCAGCGACTCGATCAGCTCCGCAAGCTCATGGTTGCAGTGCAGCAGCCAGCGGCGGAACGTGATGCCGTTCGTCTTGTTGTTGAATTTTTCCGGGTAGAGCTTGTAAAAATTGTTCAGCTCCGAATTTTTCAGGATCTCCGTGTGCAGGTAAGCCACGCCGTTCACGCTGTAGCCGTAGTGGATATCCATATGCGCCATGTGCACGCGCCGCTCCGCGTCGATGATCGCCACGGACGGATCGTGATATCTGCGCACCACGCGGCTGTTCAGCTCAAAGATGATCGGCAGAAGCTGCGGCACCGCCTTCTCCAGAAAATGCATCGGCCACTTCTCCAGCGCCTCCGCGAGGATCGTGTGGTTCGTGTAGGCGCAGGTCCTGGAGACAATATCGATCGCCTCGTCCATCAGGATCCCGCGCTCCATCAGAAGGCGGATCAGCTCCGGGATCACCATGCTCGGATGCGTGTCGTTGATCTGGATCGCCACATACTCATACAGATGCGCGAGGTCGCCGCCTCTCGCCAGCGTCTCGTCAATGATCAGGCGCGCCGCGTTGCTCACCATAAAATACTGCTGGTACACGCGCAGGATGCGGCCCGCGTCATCGGAATCATCCGGATATAAGAACAGCGTCAGGTTCCGCGCGATATCCTCCTTGTTAAAGTCGATGCCGTTCCCGACAAGGCTCTCATCCACGCTCTCGACGTCGAACAGATGCAGCTTCGTCGTGCGGTTGTCATACCCGATCACGTCGATATCGTACAGCCTCGACTGAAGGGTGAATCCGCCGAACTGGATCGGGTAGGTCACATCCGTCCTGGTCAGCCAGCTCTCCGCACCGATCCACGGGTTAGGAGTCTCGCGCTGCAGATTATGTTCAAATACCTGCCGGAACAATCCGTAATGGTAATTCAGCCCCACGCCGTCGCCGTTCAGACCAAGGCTCGCAATGGAATCCAGAAAGCATGCCGCCAGACGTCCCAGACCGCCGTTTCCGAGAGACGGCTCCGGCTCGACCTCCTCAATCTCCGCAAGGCTCTTGCCGTTCTCCGCCAGAAGCTTTTTGACATCCTCATAGATACCGAGGTTGATCAGGTTGTTGGACAAAAGCTTTCCGATCAAAAACTCTGCGGAGATGTAATACAGCTTTCTCTTGCCCGCATTGCTCTCCCGCTCCTTCGCCATGCCCTTCGTCATGGTGAGCAGGGAGTAATAGAGCTCCTCGTTCGTGCACTGCGCGATCGGTCTGCCGTATTTCTTTTGCGTGACTTCCTGTAAATTCATGATTCCCTCCTGTTCCGCGCCGTTTCCTCTTTGCCGGCGCAATCCGTTTTTTATTTGCCTGAATGTCCCTTCGTTGTCCGCGTTTTTATTTTCTTATTGTATTATATGGATTTCTTTTCCCTTTTTCTTGTAATATTCCATGAAAAAATGGTACAATACTATCATGAATATCCTAGAATACGAAAATTACCAGGAAAAAAAATCACATGGCAGCCTGCTGTTCCCTTACAACACGTACCTCTGCTCCATCCCGCTGGATTTTTCCCACGTGCCCCTGCACTGGCATGATGAACTGGAGCTGATCTATATCAAAAAGGGAACCGGAACGATCACTGTGGACTTTACGCCCCATACCGTACACGCAGGCACGATCGCGCTGATCCTTCCGGGACAGCTCCACAGCATCGAGCAGTACGAACAGGAGGCGATGGAATATGAAAATATCATCTTCCATCCCAATCTTCTGCTCTCGAAAATGACGGACGCCAGCGGCACGGACTGTTTTTTCCCGCTGCTCTCCGGACGGATCTCCGTGCCGCTCCTCTACACGCCGGACACCCCGTGTTATCAGGAGATCGCGGCATGTGTGGATGCGAACGACGAGATCAGGCGCACAAACCCGCCGGGCTACGAACTGTTCATCAAGAGCCAGCTTTACATGCTCTTTTTTCTGCTCATCAACCGCTGCCGGACGGCGGAAACGCCCCGGGCGGACCGCAAATCGCTCGACAAAATGAAGCGCATCTTAAAATATATTGAAAATCACTATATGGACAAGATCACCATCGCCGACATCGCGAAGGAGACGGGGCTCAGCCAGTCCCACTTCATGAAATATTTCAAAAACATCATGGGGACCTCCTTCATCGACTATCTGAACGAGTATCGGCTGACGATGGCGTCCCGCCTGCTCATCTCCTCGGAGTCCTCGATCCTGAACATCGCCTCCGAGGTCGGTTATGAAAACCTGTCCTACTTCAACCGGACATTCAAAAAGCGCTATGAGATGACGCCGCGGGAATACCGGAAAGCATTTATGATTCCGGATGCCATAGAATAGCGTTGCCTTCCGAGGCATAGAATACACCAGGGAGGTTGTATGTTTTATCTTTTTCTGACGACAGGAATATTTTTTCTCGATTTTTTGATCAAGCGGCTTATGGACAGGCGCCTGAAGGAGCGCACGCAGCATCCGTGCCTCGGCGGGAGACTGATCCTCCAAAAATACCACAATCGCGGTGCTGCCCTCAACCTGTTTGAGCAGTACCCGAAATTCATGCGGTTTCTTCACACCTGCGCCATTGCCGCAGCCGGCAGTACGCTGCTCCATGCGATTCGCACAGGCAAACATCCGCTCCACACAGTGGGACTTGCCATGCTCTTTGGCGGCGGCGCGAACAATCTCTGCGACCGCTATACAAAAGGACATGTCGTGGATTACGTCCGCATCGGCCGCGGTCCGGGACCGCTTCGGCGCATCGTCTTTAACATTTCGGATCTTTTTGTATGTTCCGGCGCGTTCCTCGCAGCCTTGACCGCTGATTTTGGGCAGAAGAAGCCCTAGAATGGAGAACTTATGACAAAAGAGAGCTACCAAAAAATCACAGGCATTCTCCGGGGGCATCCGCAAAGGATCCGTCTGGTACATCTTTTGAACCAGCTTTTGACAGGATTCGTATTTGCGCTCTATCCCATTTTCCTGCTGCTCTTATTTTTCAGAAGGGACGCGTTCCTGCTGCGCGCCGTGCTCGTTCCCGCCGTTTCCTTTGCGGCGGTGACGCTGTTCCGCCGCCTGTACGACGCGCCGCGTCCCTATGAAAAATATGATGCGCCGCCTGTGCTTGAAAAAAACACCCGCGGGAAATCCTTTCCCAGCCGGCATGTATTTTCCGTGTTCATCATCGCGATGACCGTCTTTTATCTGCATATGGATGCCGGGATCCTGCTCGGCGTCATCGGAGCCGCGCTCGGCGTCATCCGCGTCGTCGGCGGCGTCCACGAACCCA
>CANRBT010000168.1 GCA_947628935.1 uncultured Roseburia sp.
CTCCCTTCGGACGCCGCCGAGCCCGTCGTAAATCCCCATCGCGCCCTCCGCGACGATGAGGTCCGCCCCCTGCGCCGCCTCCCGGTACAGCGCCCTCGTCAGACGCTCTCCGGTAAAAAAGGTGTCCAGATTCCTCGACGGGACCGAGAGGACCTCCCGATGGAACATCGGATCGATGTAATCCGGTCCGCACTTGACCGCCTGCACCCGTTTCCCGTCCTCCGTCAGGATCGCAAGCAGCGCGCAGGTGACAAGCGTCTTTCCGCTTCCGCTCCCCGCCGACCCGATCAGGATTCCTGCTGCCATACGTTCCCTCCTCCCAGCGTCACCAGCCACACAGGATTCTCCGCCCGCATCAGATGATACTCCCCCGCCGCCGCTGCACGGCTGACCTGGAGCTGTATCACCTCCGCGTCCCCGGCGAACGGCTCCCGCAGAAGCTCCCGAAGCTCCGCGACCGTCTCCAGGGACACAGCCGTGATCACGACGCGCACCCTCTCATTTTCCGCAAAAAGCCGTCTGACGATCTCCCCGAGCCGCCCGCCGCTCCCGCCCACGAAGGCGTGCGTCGGCGCGGGAAGCCCCGCCAGACACTCCGGCGCCTCGCCCTCCACGACGTGTACCTGCCCTGCGCCGAGCCTCGCAAGGTTCTGCCGCATCAGCGCAAGCGCCTTCTCCCGCTTCTCTATGGCATAGACCGCGTGCTCCCCGCAGAGCCTCGCCGCCTCCGCCGCGACCGAACCGCTCCCGCTGCCGACATCGTAGAAGACGACCTCGCCGGACAGGCGCAGCTTGCCGAGTGCGACCATGCGCACCTCCTCCTTGGTCATCGGGACCCGTCCCCGCAGAAACGCCCCGTCCGGCATCCCCGCGGAAAGCGCTCCCGCAAAGCGCGGCGCCGCCTGCTTCGGGCACTCGATAAAGCACGCGCACAGCCCCTTCTCCTCCCGCTCCATGCACTCCCCGGGCGTCAGCTCCAGGATCCGCTCGTCCGGATAAGAGAGCGCGAGACCTGCCGTGACCCTCGCCTGCTCCAGCCCGGCACGCACCAGCGCCTCCCCGAGCGCGCGCAGCTCCTCCGCACAGGAGAGGAGAAGGAACACCTTGCCCTCCGCCCGCACCGCTGCCGCCACCTCTGAGAAGGGCTCCCCTTTTTCCTGCGCGCTCCGTCCGTGGACGCTCATGATCCGCGCGTCCTGCCAGCTCCTCCCGGTACGCGCCGCCAGATAGGAAACGCTCGAGATCCCCGCATAGATCCGAATGTCGGCGCGAAGACTTCCTTCCCGGCACGCACGCCGCAGCGCCTCCGCCGCCTGCTGCGCCCCGCTGTAAAACCCCGTGTCCCCGGAAAACAGCAGCGCGATCCGGGAGAGCCCCCGCGAGACGGCGCTTCGGATGCCGGACAACAGCTCCTCGGGGCGGTATGCCTCGCAGCGCTCCGCCGGCTTTTTCCCCGCGTCCCTCCCGTACGGGATCGCGTCGAGCATCCGCCTCGCGCCAAAAAGGATCTGGGCGTCTGCGACCTCCTCCCTTGCCTCCGCTGTGAGAAGCCCCGGATTTCCCATGCCGATGCCGACAATGGCGATCCGCGCCTCGCCCTCCGTCTCCCTCCACAGGCGCAGGAGTTCCTTTTTTACCTCCTCCTGCCTCTGCCCTCCCGTCCGATCCGGATTTTCGATGACAAGCACGGCGATCCCGGCACGCTCCGCGGCTCGGAGCTTTTCCGGGAAGCCTCCCGCGCTGCCGCTCTCCTTTGTCACGAGCACGGAGATCCGAAACTGCCGGATCAGGGCGAGATCCAGCTCCTCGGAAAACGGTCCCTGCATCGCGATGATCTGCTTTCCCCGGATGCCGAGCTCCTCGCATGCCGCAATGCTCTCCGTCCCCGGCAGAACGCGCACGAACAGCCGCTCCCGCAGCCCGTCGACAGCGTAAACCGCAAGGTTTTTCGCACCCGTCGCAAGGAGGATATTCCCCGCCGTCTGCGCCAGGATCCCGGCGCACTCCTCATGTCCCGGGACATACCGGACCCTCTCATACGTCTCCGGCGCCTCCATCACGCGCGCCAGCCGCAGACAGGGGATCCCGGCGCGCTCCGCGCTCCTTCGGATGTTCTCCGACACCTCCACGGCATAGGGATGCGTGGCGTCCACCACGGCAAAAAAATCTCCCTGCAAAAGCAGCGCTTCCATCTGTTCTCCGTCAAGCCTCCCCACACGCACAGCGATGCCGCCGCACGGCTCCATAACGCTCTCCCCGTACGCGGTCGCCACGGACACCTCGCAGGGGATTCCCTCCCGCGCGAGGGCTCCGGCAAGCTCCCGCCCCTCCGTCGTTCCTGAAAAGATCAATACCCGCTTCATCCGAACCACCTCACCCTACCGCCTGTAATCGCGGCCCGTGACCAGCCTTCCGTCTATGAGCCTCGTCCCTGAATTTCCGATAAATACCGTCGTGAACATATCCGCGGGCGTCTCCCGCAGCTCAAGAAGCGTGCACACGCGCGCCTCCTCGCCCTCCCGCCCGATCCGCCGCACATAGCCGCAGGGGCGCGCCGGCTCGATCGTCTCGAGTAGAATGTCGCAGGCGCGCCGCAGATGATCCGCCCTCTGCCTGCTCGCCGGATTGTAGAGCACAATGACAAAATCTCCCTGCGCCGCCGCGCGCAGACGCACCCCGATCTGCTCCCACGGGATCAGAAGGTCGCTTAAGCTGATACAGCAGTAATCGTGCCCGAGCGGCGCGCCGAGACATGCGGCGCCGCTGTTTGCCGCCGTGACCCCCGGCACCACGACGATCTCGCAGTCGGGATATTCCTCCCCCAGCTCATACATGAGAGACGCCATCCCATAGACCCCGGCATCCCCGCTGCACACCATCGCCGTCGCCTTTCCCTCCCGCGCCTTGGAAAAGCAGAGCCTGCATCGCTCCGTCTCCCGCCGCATCGGCGTGGACAAAAGCTCCTTATCCGCATAGCGCTCCCCCAGAAGCGCGAGATACGCCGTATAGCCGACGATCACGTCGCAGGCATCGAGCACGCGCGCCGCCTCCACGGTCATCCCGTCCAAACGCCCCGGTCCGATCCCCACCAGATAGATCTTATACCCCATCAAACGACACCCCCCATTTTCTCTCCGCGACCGCGAGCGTCATCCCGTCCTTCGCCGTCTTGGGCAGAAGCAGGCGGGCTCCCTCGCCTGCCGCAAGGCACGCCGCACGCTCGCACACATTGTCGACGCCGACCGTCTGTTCCACAAAGGAAGATCCCGAAAACTCCCCCTTTACGGCGAGGAGCTCCTCCGCCGCTGCATACGCCAGCCGCCACCCAAAGCGCTCTGCAAGGGCGGCAAGCCCAGGCTCCCCGGCTTTTTGGTCGATGGTCGCAAGGACGTCCACAGCCTGTAAAGGGATGTCCAGCGCCGCAAGCTCCTCCTCGACAAACGCCGCGAGCTCCTCACAGGTTTTTCCCCTCCGGCAGCCCATCCCGAGCACGACCGCGCGCGGGATCAGATGCAGCCCTGCGCGGGGCTTTTCGTAACGGCGCGCCGCGACGAGCACATCCACCTCCGGTCTGCCTCCGCGCACCTCTCCGTCCACAGCCATCGTCATGCGCCCGCGCTCGAGCAGCTTCGCGGACGCCTGCGCGATCCCCCCGCGGTCCGCGATCCAAAGCCCGTTGTCCGCCGCGAACACGTCCACGGCAAACAATCCGTTCACGTCGGTCGCCGTCGTGAGGACCGCCTCCGCGCCAAGCCGCCCGGCGAGCATCTCCGCGAGCGCATTCGCGCCGCCGTAATGACCGGACAGCAGCGGGATGACAAACGTTCCCGCCTCATCCAGCACGAGCACAGGGGGATCGCAGAGCTTATCCCGCACGGACGGCGCGATCGCACGCACAGCGATCCCGCACGCACAGATAAACACGATCGCATGCCCTTCCAAGAACCGTTTTTCAGTCCATTCCGCAAGGGGAGCCCGCACATAATTCCCGGCGTCCCGCCGCCTTCCCCACTTCGTATACACAGCGCAGACATGCGCACCCGCAAACGCCTCCTCCACGCGTTTTGCAAGCGCCTCCCCGCGCCCCGTAAAGCTGACGATATCGATCTCCATGCCGTCATTCCTCCCCCGGTTCCTTTGCCCTCCGACAGCCTGTCTCAAACTCCGGCGCATACAGTCTGGAACGCCGGAAGCCGGTCGCGGCGAGCGCCTCCCCGACCAGCACCAGCGCGGTCCTCGTGATCCCGTGCGCCTCCCCGACCGCGGCGAGCGTTCCCACAGTACAGCGATACGCCTCCTCCTCGCGCCAGGTCGCCTTGTACACAAGCGCTGCCGGCGTCCCGGCAGGATAACCGCCCTCCATCAGGCGCTCGCCGAGCTCCCGCAGCATACCGGCGCTCAGATAGAC
>CANRBT010000169.1 GCA_947628935.1 uncultured Roseburia sp.
GAGAAGTTCGCGAAGCAGGCGAAGATTTTGCAGTTTGATGTGGATGCGGCGGAGATCAACAAGAACATCCGGGTGGACGCGAGCGTGATCGGCGACCTGCGGGAGATACTGGCCCGGCTGAACGGTGAGCTGGAGCAGCAGATGCACAGTGAGTGGATCGGGCATGTGGCGGATCTGCAGAGGCAGTATCCGTTGAAATACAGCGAAGAGGGGCTGAGCGGTCCCTATCTGGTGGAGGAGATCTACCGCGCGACGGGCGGAGACGCGATCATCGTCACGGAGGTCGGACAGCATCAGATGTGGGCGGCGCAGTACTATCGCTACAAGCGACCGAGGAGCCTGCTGTCATCGGGCGGGCTCGGCACGATGGGTTACGGGCTTGGCGCGGCGATCGGCGCGCAGATGGCGAATCCGGACAGGACGGTCATCAATATCGCCGGGGACGGATGCTTCCGCATGAACATGAACGAGATCGCGACTGCGGTGCGCCAGAAGCTGCCGCTGATCGAGATCATCGTCAACAACCATGTGCTCGGCATGGTGCGCCAGTGGCAGGATCTGTTCTACGGTCAGCGCTATTCCGCAACCGTGCTGGATGACGGTGTGGATTATGTAAAGCTTGCGGAGGCGATGGGCGCCGTCGGCATCCGTGCAGCAAGCCGCGGGGAGTTCGATGCGGCGCTCGCGGAAGCGCTTGCGGCGGACCGTCCGGTCGTCATCGACTGCGTCATCGGTTGTGACGACAAGGTGTGGCCGATGGTCGCGCCGGGTGCGGACATCAGCACGGCGTTTACGGACGAGGATCTGAAACAAAAACAAGGATGAACAAAAGGAAAGGAAGACGAAGATGAGCAGAGTATACAATTTTTCCGCAGGACCGGCAGTTCTGCCGGAGGAGGTATTGAGGGAAGCTGCCGATGAGATGCTGGACTATCGGGGAAGCGGCATGTCCGTGATGGAGATGAGCCACCGCTCCAAGACGTACGATCGGATCATTAAGGAGGCGGAGCAGGATCTGAGAGATCTGATGAACATTCCGGACAACTATAAGGTGCTGTTTTTGCAGGGCGGCGCGTCGCAGCAGTTTGCCATGATCCCGATGAACCTGATGAAGAACCGCAAGGCGGGCTATATCGTGACCGGGCAGTGGGCGAAGAAGGCGTATCAGGAGGCGCAGATCTACGGGGAGGCGATCAAGCTCGCATCCTCCGAGGACAAGACGTTCTCCTATATCCCGGACTGCTCCGATCTCGATATCCCCGAGGATGTAGACTATGTGTACATCTGCGAGAACAATACGATCTATGGGACCAAGTACAAGGAGCTTCCGAACACCAAGGGACATACCTTGGTCGCGGATGTCTCCTCCTGCTTTTTGTCCGAGCCTGTGGATGTCAGCAGATACGGCGTGATCTATGGCGGCGTGCAGAAGAACATCGGTCCGGCAGGCGTCGTGATCGTCATCATCCGTGAGGATCTGATCACGGAGGATACGCTCCCGGGAACGCCGACCATGTTAAAATACAAGATCCATGCGGACAATGATTCCCTCTACAACACGCCGCCTGCATACGGCATCTATATCTGCGGCAAGGTCTTTCAATGGTTAAAGAAGATGGGCGGACTTTCCGTGATGAAGGAGCGCAACGAGGAGAAGGCGAAGATCCTCTATGATTTTCTGGATCAGAGCAAGCTGTTTCACGGTACGGTCGTGCCGAAGGACCGCTCCCTGATGAACGTTCCGTTCGTGACGGGAAATGAGGAGCTGGACGCGAAGTTTGTCAAGGAGGCGACAGCGGCAGGCTTTGTCAACCTCAAGGGACATCGTACCGTCGGCGGTATGCGCGCGTCGATCTACAACGCGATGCCGAAGGAGGGCGTGGAGAAGCTTGTGGCGTTCATGAAAAAGTTTGAGGAGGAGAATGCGTAATGTACCGTTATCATTGTTTGAATCCGATCGCATCGGTCGGTCTGGATCTGTTTTCCGATAAGTACCAGAAGACGGAGGAGCTTGCGGACGCGGACGCCGTTCTGGTGCGCAGCGCGGCGATGCATGAGATCGATCTGCCGAAGCAGGTTGTGGCTGTGGCGCGCGCCGGGGCAGGAGTCAACAATATTCCGCTGGAAAAATATGCGCAGGAGGGCGTGGTCGTATTCAACACGCCCGGCGCAAACGCAAACGGCGTGAAGGAACTCGTCATTGCCGGCATGCTCTATGCGTCCCGCGATATCGTGGGCGGCATCGACTGGTGTCTGGACAATCAGAACGATGAGAACATTGCAAAGACCGCGGAGAAGCAGAAGAAGAACTTTGCGGGGACAGAGATCTCCGGCAAGAAGCTGGGCGTCATCGGATTGGGCGCGATCGGCGTTCTGGTCGCGAATGCGGCGACGCATCTGGGCATGGAGGTCTATGGGTACGATCCGTATATCTCCGTCAATGCGGCGTGGAGCCTGTCGCGGAGCGTGAAGCACATCAGCAATGTGCAGGATATCTATCGCGAGTGCGATTACATCACGATCCATGTGCCGCTGCTGGATTCCACGAAGAAGATGATCGATGCGGAGGCGATCTCCCTGATGAAGCCAACGGCGATCGTGCTGAATTTTGCCCGCGACCTCTTGGTGGACGAGGAGGCGATGGTGGATGCGCTCGCTGCGGGGCGGGTGAAGCGCTATGTCTCCGACTTTCCGAATCCGACGACCGTGGGCGCCAAGGGCTGCATCGTAACGCCGCATCTGGGCGCGTCGACCGCAGAGTCCGAGGACAATTGTGCACTGATGGCTGTGCGGGAGATACGGGATTACCTTGAGAACGGAAATATCGTCAACTCCGTCAACTATCCGGACTGCAGCATGGCAGCCTGCATGACGGCGGGCAGGATCGGTATTCAGCACAAAAATGCAAAGGGAATGCTCAGCAGGTTTACCACGATCCTGGGCGATGCGGGCATCAACATTGACGGGATGGCAAACAAGTCCAAGGGCGATTACGCGTATGCGCTGTTCGATCTGGACGCCCCGGCGACGGATGAGGTGCTTGAGGCGCTGCGGAACACAGACGGCGTGCTGAGGGTGCGCAGGATCAAATAAACTCAGATACAGGAGAAAAAAATGGCAGATATCAGACCATTTATAGCAATCAGACCAACGAGAGGGAAGGCGGCGGCGATCGCTGCCCTCCCTTATGATGTTTATAACAGGGAGGAAGCGGTGCGCGAGGTCGCTGCGCATCCGGATTCCTTTCTGCAGATCGACCGTGCGGAGACGCAGTTTGACGACTCCGTGGACACCTATGATGCGCGCGTGTACGAGAGGGCGCGCGATACCCTCTGGCAGTGGGTGGAGGAGGGCCGCTTCCTGCGCGAGGAGCAGGCGTGCTATTATTTATATGAGCTGACGATGGACGGCAGGGTGCAGACCGGCATCGTGGCGTGCGCTTCCATTGACGACTATCAGAACAATGTGATCAAAAAGCACGAGAACACGCGCGAGGAAAAGGAGCTGGACCGCATCCGCCATGTGGACACCTGCAGCGCGCAGACCGGACCGATCTTTCTCGCCTACCGTGCGCGGGCGGATATCGACCGCATCGTAGCGCGCGTGAAGCGGCAGGAGGCGGAGTATGATTTTGTCTCGGAGGACGGCATTCGCCATCGCGTGTTCGTCATCCGTGACGCAAAGGACGTCGAGGGGATCCGGACGGCGTTTTCCGACACGCCGGACATCTACATCGCGGACGGTCATCACCGAGCGGCATCAGCGGTCAAGGTGGGCATCAAGAGACGCGGGGAGCATCCGGGATATGACGGGAGCGAGGAGTTCAACTATTTCCTGTCTGTGCTGTTTCCGGATGAGCAGCTGATGATCATGGATTACAACCGTGTGGTAAAGGATCTGAACGGCTATACGGGGGAGACCTTCCTTGCGGAGGTGTCGAAGCGGTTCGACGTGGAGGCGCTTTCGGGGGAAGCGGACAAAAGACCGAAGGAGCGGGGCTGCTTTTCCCTGTATCTGGACGGACTGTGGTACCGCTGCCGGATCCGTGAGGAGGACCGCCATGCCGACGATCCGGTCGCGGACCTGGACGTCTCGATCTTACAGGAGCGGCTGCTCGCGCCTGTGCTCGGCATCCGGGATCCCAGAACGGACGCGCGCATTGATTTCGTGGGCGGCATCCGGGGAATGGAGGAGCTGGAGCGGCGATGCGGCGAGGACTGTGCGGCTGCCTTTGCGATGTACCCGACGTCGATCGCGGAGCTGTTCGCCGTGGCGGATGCGGGGCTGTTGATGCCGCCGAAATCCACCTGGTTCGAGCCGAAGCTTCGCAGCGGGTTGTTCATCCATGAGATTTAAGAGA
>CANRBT010000170.1 GCA_947628935.1 uncultured Roseburia sp.
CCGTTCGTGGCGCCGCCTGTCGTCCCGCCGTTCGTCGTTCCGTTCGTGGTGCCGCCTGTCGTCCCGCCGTTCGTCGTTCCGTTCGTGGTGCCGCCTGTCGTCCCGCCGTTCGTCCCGTCGGTTCCGTTGGTGACATCATTCACGTTTCCCTCCGAGCTGCCCTTCCCGTTGTTCGCATCGCTGCTCCCGCAGCCCGCGATCATACCGAGGGACAACGTAAGCACGAGCCCTGCAAGCGCCACTTTCCACTTTTTCATAGCCATATCCTCCTTATTTCTGATCCAGAATCGCTTCTGTTTTCCAAGGTTAGTATGACCGCTTTTTTCCCGTTTATTCCCTTTCCAAAAATTTCCGTTTTTTTACAGGGAACGGCCGGAAGCATAATATCCCAGCTCGCGGGACAACTCCCTTTGCACCCTGCGGACATCGACCGCAAGCTCCTGCACCCGCTCCCTTGTCATACGGCTGGTCGGACCGGAGATACTGAATGCATACCGAACCTCTTTGTGGTAATCCCTAAGACAAGCGGCGATACAACGCACTCCCTGCTCGTTCTCCTCATCATCCAGCGCATATCCGTTCCGTCTCACCTCCTCGAGCACGCCCTTTAGCGTCTCAAGATCCGTGATCGTATGTTCTGTCTTCCTCTCGATCCGGCTCTCCGACCAGATCTGCTCCACCTCGCGCCAGGACAGTTCCGCCATGATCGCCTTGCCGACGCCGGAGCAGTACATCGGATGCACCATTCCGACTCTGGAGACCATGCGGATCGTCCCCACTCTCGCCTCCGCTTTATAGATATAGAGGATATTGCTTCCCTCCCTCTGTACCAGATGGACGGTCTCGCCGCTCTGCTCCGAAAGGCTGTCCATATACGGTCTCGCCACCTGCACGATATCCATGCTCTCCAGGACCTTTCCCGCCATGTTGACGATCTTGTAGGAAAGCATATATTTCTGTGTCGCCTCGTCCTGTCTCGCGTACCCCATATAGATCAAGGACATCAAAAGCCTGTGCACTGTGCTCTTGTGCAGTCCGAGCGCAGTGCTTAGCTCCATCAATCCCATCTCGCCGTTGTCCGCCAGCATCTCCATGACCTGAAAGATGCGTTCTGCCGACTGCACAGGGTTTTTCCCATCCTTCTCCGTTGACATTTCATTTCCCATTCGTTTCACCATTCAAACTATTGTTTCATATTATGGAACTACTGTATCATACCATGCAGGGCACAGAAAAGTCAACTTTTCTTGCCCGAATCGGTTGACAAGGTTTCAGCAGATGTTATAATACTATTGTATCACTAAGCGAAACCATGTTTCGCATTGTGAAACACAGTTTTGTGATGGGGAACAAAAAATATTTTATAAAAAGGAGAAGGATCATGAACAAAGTATTAGAAGAGTTTTCCAAAATCGGCATCATCCCGGTCATCGCGCTTGACCATGTAGAGGACGCTGCTCCCCTGGCAAAGGCTCTGTGCGACGGCGGTCTTCCGTGCGCAGAGGTCACTTTCCGTACCGACGCGGCGGAGGAGTCCATCCGCATCATGGCGCAGCAGTTCCCGCAGATGCTCGTGGGCGCAGGCACCGTCCTCACCACGGAGCAGGTGGACCGCGCGGTCGCAGCGGGCGCGAAGTTCATCGTCAGCCCGGGTCTCAACCCGAAGGTCGTAAAGTACTGCGTGGACAAGAATATCCCGATCACGCCGGGCTGCTCAAACCCGAGCGACGTTGAGGTCGCGATCGAGCTCGGTCTTGAGGTCGTCAAGTTCTTCCCGGCAGAAGCTGCAGGGGGATTGAACATGATCAAGTCCATGGCTGCTCCTTACACCAAGATGAAGTTCATGCCGACCGGCGGCATCAACGCAAAGAACCTCATCAGCTACCTGGATTTCAAGAAGATCATCGCATGCGGCGGCTCCTGGATGGTGAACAAGGACATGATCGCGGTAAAGGATTGGGACGGCATCACAGCCCTGACCAAGGAGGCTGTCTCCACGATGCTCGGCTTTACGCTCCTGCATGTGGGCGTCAACAACGAGTCCGAGGATGCGGCTCTGAATGACTCCAAAAAGTTTGCGAGCCTGCTCGGCGAGGACGTCAAGGTCGGCAACAGCTCCATCTTTGTCGGCTCTCTCATCGAGATGATGAAGAAGCCGGGACGCGGCACGCACGGACATATCTGCATCCAGACGAACTATCTGGATCGCGCGATCTATCACCTGGAGAAGCGCGGCTATGTGTTCGACGAGTCCTCCTTCAAGTACAACGACAAGAAGGAGATCACCGTCGCATACTTAAAGGATGAGATCGCGGGCTTCGCAGTACATTTCAACCAGAAATAGGAGAGGGATCGTTATGACGGATAACAACTGTGCATATTGCATGGAGGGCGAGCTGGTCGCAGCCTTTGGCATCAAGATCTGCGAGCTTCCCGCCTCCAAGGTCTATCTTTTCAAGGAGCAGAGCCACAAGGGGCGTGTGATCGTCGCGCACAAGAAGCATGTCAGCGAGATCACTGAGCTGACCGCGGAGGAGCGCGCCGCTTACATGGAGGACATCAACCATGTCGCCGAAGCGCTTCATGCGGCATTCCATCCGCAGAAGGTCAACTATGGCGCATACGGCGATACCGGACATCATCTGCACTTCCACCTCGTTCCAAAGTACACGGATGAGTACGAGTGGGGCGGCGTGTTCGCAATGAACCCCGGACAGAAATTTTTGTCGGATGCGGAATACGATGCATTAATTTCCGAAATCAAGAAATACTTATAGTGTGCCACCACACACAAGATTCTTTCCTAAAGTTATCCCAAATGGCAAAAGCCCCGGCAATCGATCGCCGGGGCTTTTGTCCGCTTTCAAAGACCACTTTATAGGGTCTATCCCTGCTCTGTGATCCTCATATAATGCTCCTCCAGATCGGCGTCTCCTGTCTCCTTGAGCTGTTCTGCCGAGATCTGCTCTACCATTCTCCCCTTATGGATAAACCCATAGCGTGTTGCGACCTGGGAAAGCTCGCCCAACAGATGGCTTGAGATCAGAATGGTGATCCCCCGCTCCTGATGAAGGCGCAGCAGAAGCTTCCGGAACCCTGCGATTGCCTTCGGATCCAGCCCGTTCAGCGGTTCATCCAGAACCAGAAACTCCTGTCTTCCCAGAAGGGCAAGCGCGATCCCGAGCCTCTGCTTCATGCCCAGCGAAAAATCCTTTGCCTTTTTGTCCGCCGCATCGGAAAGCCCCACCAACCGCAGCATCTCTTCCACGCATGCTGTCCCGGCGATCCCATGCTGTCTCCGGTACACCTCCAGGTTATCCCGCGCTGTCATCCCCGGATAAAATGCAGGTCCGTCGATCAAAGCGCCAATCTGCTCCCGCTGCCTGCACAGCCTGCTCTCCCTGCTCTCTCCAAACAGGCTTATCGTTCCCTCGGTGGGAGCTGTCAGACCCGTCAGGATCCGCATCAGCGTGGTCTTGCCTGCTCCGTTTTCCCCCACAAACCCGTAAATATCCCCCCTGTACACCTCCATGTCAAGCCCGCCAAGCGCATGACATCTGCCTACGGCATGTTTTTTCTGATTCCATTTCCAATACTGCTTCTGAAGATTCCTTGTTTCAAAAATGACCTCTGCCATAGCGCTCCTCCCATCCGTCTGTTCCTGAGTTTTTCCTGCAGCAGCGCTACCTCAGCTCTCTTTTCTCAAACACCAGCAGCGCTGCAGCGACAGCTACGAGAAGTGTAAATGCCATTACAGCCAGAAAAAGTCCCGGCGCAAATTCCCCTTTGGGTAAATACTCGATCTGACCGATCTGATAGGAATATGTATACTTGATAAATGGCAGCGGATGCTCCCGAAAGGTTGTTTCCAGCCACAGCAACAGATAGGTAAGTCCCACCCCCGTCACAACCGTTGCAACCGTTTTTTTCGCAATCACTGCCACAAGCAGCATGACCGCACCCATTGCCAGGCATCCGGCAATACCGCACCCTACACGCAACAGGGAATCCGACAGGCTCATCCCATATCCATGATAGACCAAAAGAGAGAGCGCTGCGACTCCGGCATACAGGATATAGAGCATCAAAAATCCGCCGAGGAATACCAGCGCCTTCGCCAGAAATACCGTCCTGCGCGGACGACCGCACAGCAGGCTTAATCCAAATGTGCGGTCGGAAAACTCTCTGCTCACAAAAACTGCTGCAAACAGACAACCGACCACAGCGTGATGCAGCACATAGCCCAGGCTGATCTCCAGCACCCGATTTCCGGTAACTTCCGTTCCCGTCAAAAAGCATAACGCAAGATATTCCAGTCCCGTCACCACATTAAATGCGATCAGAAG
>CANRBT010000171.1 GCA_947628935.1 uncultured Roseburia sp.
TGACGCTTGTGCTGATCGTCGTGCTGCTGCCCTATTTTGTCACGATCATTTTTCAGCGTATGCGCCTGGAGGAGGTCGTATATGGGGAGCTTGCAGCGGATGGCGGGGAGGCTGTGGGAACGGAGCTTCCCGGGGAAGGATGGGAGGAGACAGGGGATGCGCTTGAGGAGCTGATTCCCGGAATTGTGGCGCGGGAGATTCACGTGGGCGGGGAGCGGGAGGCGATCCTTGCACAGTGTGTCATTGCGCGCACCAATCTCTGTGACGCCAGAGAGCGGGGGCTGGAGGAGGAAGTGCCCCTCACGGAGGAGGAGATGCGCGGGCTGTGGGGAGAACATTTTGAGGAGGCGTATCGGGAGGTGGTGTCCTGCACGGCGGAGACAGAGCATCAGGTGCTTGTGTGGAACGGAGATTTTATCTACGCCGCGTACCATGCGCTCAGCGCAGGAAGGACGAGGAATATCACAGCGCTGTACCCGGATGCGCAGATGCCCTATCTGGTAGAGCGTATGTGTCAGGGAGATGTCACGGCGGAGGGGTATCTTGACGTGACATACCTGACAGAGGAGGAATTTCTGCAAAAATGCCGGGAGGCGGTTCCGGACGCCGCCATCGAAACGGCCGCGGATGTCACTGTGGGATCACGGGACCAGGCGGGGTATGTAAAAGAGGTTCTGATCGGGGGACAGGAATGCACAGGGGAGGAGTTTCGGAACCGGCTCGGTCTGAACTCGGCGTGTTTTTCCATTGCGGAGACAGATCGCGGCGTGAGAATTGTTACCAAGGGGTTGGGGCATGGCTTTGGTCTCAGCCAGAATATGGCGCAATGCATGGCGCGGGACGGAAGGAGTTATGAGGAGATCCTTGCTTATTTTTATCCGGGAGCAGAGCTTGTGACAAATTCTTCGCTAAAATAAAGAAAAATTGCATAAATCATCTGCGGAGGGTAACACTATCCATAAAAATAAACAATGGATGGTGATATGCAATGAAGAGACAAGGATTTGCCGGGATTTTACGGCGCAAGCAATATGTGATTGCCGGAGCGGTCATTGTGGTCGCCGCGGTAGGGATGACCGTGCTCTATAGCAGTGAGCAGGAGCGCGCACGTCGACAGCTGGAATCGGAGATCGCGGAGGAGCTGAACCAACAGGAGCCGGAGGATATGGCGGCAGCGGAGGATACGGAGGAGGACGCGGCGGAGGCGTCGGCGATCCTGCCGCCAAAGACCAATGAGGAACCAAAGCCCGCTCAGGTCGCAGAGGAGCCTCTGACGGAGGAGACAGAGGAGACGGAGGAGACGGAGAGGGCCAAGGAGACGGCGGCGGCGGTTGAAAGCCTGCATTTTTCTCCCGAGGAGGGCTTCCTCTGGCCGCTGGAGGGGAACGTCATCCTCAACTACAGTATGGATGCGACCGTCTATTTCCCGACGCTGGATCAGTACAAGTACAATCCTGCCGTCATCATTGACGGGGAGGTCAACGACAAGGTGTACTCGATCGCAAAGGGAAAAGTGACGGATCTTTCTGTCAATGAGGAGACCGGATGTACGATGACGCTCGATTTGGGCGACGGCTACCAGGCGGTCTACGGACAGATCAAGGAGCCGAACTACGCTGTGGGAGACTATGTGGATTCCGGACAGGTATTGGGATTTGTGGCGGAGCCGACCAAGTATTATGCCGTGGAAGGGAGCAATCTCTACTTCGAGCTGGTAAAGGACGGGGCGCCGATCGATCCTGTGCAGTATTTTGAGTGACAAGGCGGCGTGTGCGAGGAGGAACCATTCCTGCGGGGAGGCATAAGATATACGGTAACAGGAAAATCCGCAATCGACGCGCCACATTTCTACAAAAGCGCAAAAATACGGACGGTCATATGGAATGAGATACTTTTCTATCGATTGCTTTTCATAGGAAATTCCCCTGGATTGCTTGCGGTTCGGGGGTACATAGATAGAGAAGATGTCCTTGACAAATAAAAGCAGTCATGTTATATTTCTCATACTGCGTGTATGGGCGGCTCGCGAAGCGTGCCGCCCGTTGTTTGTGAAAAGAAGAAAACGCAAGAGTGCATAGAAGGCGAGGAGTATAGAAGATGCAGACATTGAGATTTGATGAGCTGGGATTATATCCGCAGGTGCTGCGGGCAATTGCAGAGATGGGCTTTGAGGAGGCGACGCCGATCCAGAGCCAGGCGATACCGGTCGTGATGTCCGGCGCGGATGTCATTGGACAGGCGCAGACAGGCACGGGGAAGACGGCGTCCTTTGGCATACCGATCCTGCATAAGGTCGATCCCAACAGCCGGAAGACACAGGCGCTCATTCTCTCACCGACGAGGGAGCTGGCGATCCAGGTGGCGGATGAGATCCGAAGGCTTGCAAAATATATGCATGGCATCAAGATCCTTCCGATCTATGGGGGACAGGAGATCGGACGGCAGATCAAAGCCTTAAAAGGCGGAGCCCAGATCATCATCGGGACACCGGGACGCGTGATGGATCACCTGCAGCGCAAGACCATCCGCTGTGACGCGGTCCGCACGATCGTGCTGGATGAGGCCGACGAGATGTTGAATATGGGCTTTCGGGAGGACATTGAAACGATTTTGGAATACATACCGGCGGAAGGGCGTCAAACGGTCCTTTTTTCCGCGACGATGCCCAAGCCGATCCTGGATATCACAAGAAGGTATCAGCACGATGCCGTGACCATCAAGGTCGTGAAAAAGGAGCTGACGGTTCCGAGCATCGAGCAGTACTATTACGATGTGAAGCGCAAGGATAAGGTGGAGGTGCTGTCGCGGCTGTTGGACTACTATAATCCGAAGCTCTCCCTGGTATTCTGTAACACCAAGCGCATGGTCGACGAGCTGACGGGGGAACTGCAGGGGCGCGGCTATTTTGCCGAAGGGCTGCACGGCGATATGAAGCAGACGCAGCGCGACCGCGTGATGAAGGGCTTTCGCAGCGGCAAGACGGAAATCCTGATCGCGACCGATGTGGCGGCGCGCGGAATCGACGTGGATGACGTGGAGGCTGTGTTCAACTATGATATCCCGCAGGACGACGAGTACTATGTGCATCGCATCGGCCGGACAGGACGCGCGGGTCGGACAGGACGCGCATTCACCTTTGTCAAGGGGAAAGAGGTCTATAAGCTGAAAGACATCATGCGCTACTGCAAGACAAAGATCGTTGCAATGCCGATCCCTTCGACGGATGACGTGGCGCAGATCAAGGCGGAAAAGGTGCTGGATGAGATTGGGCACATCATTGACGAGGAAGATCTGAGGGACGCTGTCGACCTGATCGAGCGTCAGGTAAATGAATCGGATTACACAGCGATGGATATAGCCGCGGCATTTTTGTTGCAAGCGCTGGGAAAAGTGAATCTGGACAATGAAAAAGAAACCGATTTCGACTTTGGGGACACGGGCGCCGAGGAAGGGATGGTGCGTCTGTTTATCAATGTCGGAAAGAAGGATCATGTCAAGCCGGGGGATATCTTGGGAGCAGTGGCGGGCGAGTCCGGGATGCCGGGAGATCTGGTGGGGACCATCGACATGTTTGACAAGTATACTTTTGTAGAAGTGCCGCGCGAGTATGGGCGTGAGGTGTTGGAGGCAATGAAGCATGCCAGGATAAAAGGGCATTCTGTCAACATGGAACCAGCAAATCAAAAGTAGATTTAATATTCCTGCAACCATCTTCATCAAATCTTAAGCATTTCCGTTCTTTTAACTTCATGTGCGATTCGTTACAATGAATCTATAAACGGTACCGTGATGTCGGGTGCGCCAGGATGCGCCCCGACATTCATACAGAAAGAGGACACAGATGTACAATATACTGATCTGCGATGATGAGAAGGACATTGTATCTGCGCTGAAGATCTATCTGACCGCGGACGGCTATCAGGTGTTCGAGGCGTACAACGGCAGGCAGGCTGTGGATATATTTAATAAGGAAGAGATCCATCTTGTACTCATGGATATCATGATGCCGGAGCTCGACGGGATCTCCGCGATGGTGAAGATCCGTGAGACGAGCAATGTTCCGGTCATTCTGCTTACCGCCAAGGGGGAAGACACGGATAAGGTGCTCGGACTCACGGTCGGGGCAGACGATTACGTGACAAAGCCGTTCAATCCTGTGGAGCTGCAGGCGCGCGTCAGGTCACAGCTCAGGCGTTATATGCAGCTTGGGGGCGGGAAGGCGGCGGAGGATGTGCTCTGCATCGGCGGGATCGAGCTGAACGATCGGACAAAGGAGGTGCTTCTGGACGGGGAAGCGGTGGCTTTGACCCGCACAGAGTACGACATCCTGAAGCTGCTGAT
>CANRBT010000172.1 GCA_947628935.1 uncultured Roseburia sp.
ACCGGAAATCTGGACCGTGGGACATCGAAAAAGATCCTGGAGCAGTTCCTGCGCATCCATCAGGCGGGAACGACTGTGGTGATCGTCACGCATGACGAGGAGGTAGCCGGTCAATGCGAGCGTGTGATCCGCATTGAGGACGGACGTCTGCTCGCCCCTTGCCCGGAGAAGTAAGAGAGAAAAGGGACTGTCGCGTCTGCGGCAGTCCCTTGCGCGTTATGTCCCGGAGACGTCTGCCGCCTTGTGCGACGTTCCCTTTGCGAGCGGGAGCGTAAAGATAAATTCCGTGCCTACGCCCTCCGTGCTGATGCAGTTGATGTTCTCGCCGTGTGCCTGGATGATCTCCTTTACGATGGACAGCCCCAGCCCGGTCCCTTTTTTGTCTTTGCCGCGCGAGAGATCCGTCTTGTAAAAGCGCTCCCAGATTTTTTTGACGCTGTCGCCGGGAATGCCGATCCCGTTGTCCTTGACGGAGAGGAAGATCTTGTCGTTCTTCTCGGTCGTCTCGATCGTGATCGTGGAATCCGGGTGGCTGAATTTGATCGCGTTGTCGATGAGGTTATAGAGTACCTGCTGGATCTTGCTCATATCGGCGGAGACCAGCAGCGTATCTCCCGTGAGAATGAGGTTGAAGGAGATGCGCTTTTCCTTGCAGATGCCCTCGAAAGTCTGCGCGGTCGTGCGTATCGTCTGGTTGATATCGAACCGCGTGATGTCCAGGATCGCGCCGTGGGAGCCGAATTTGTTCAGCTCCAGCAGGCTTTTTGTCAGCTTGTTCAGACGCTCCGTCTCAAAGAGAATGATATTGAGATATTTCTCCTGCATCTCCGGGGGGATCGTCCCGTCCAGCATCGCCTCCACATAGCCCTTGATCGAGGTGAGCGGCGAGCGGAAATCGTGGGAGACGTTGGAGACAAATTTTTTCTGGTCGTCCTCCAGCGTGTTGAGCTCATTTGCCATATAATTCAGCGATGCGGCGAGATAGCCGATCTCGTCGTTGGAGTGGATGTCGATCTTTGTGTCGAAATTTCCCTCCGCATATGCTTCCGCCGCCTTTGTGATCTTGCGGATCGGAATGTAGACCACATAGGTGAAGAGCACGAGCACGATGAAGGCGGCGATAAATAAAAGCGCCAGCGTCTCATAGGAGATCATGACAAGCCGGTTCGCATAGCCGACAATGGCGCTG
This sequence comes from uncultured Roseburia sp., assembly GCA_947628935.1. Lineage (GTDB taxonomy): Bacteria > Bacillota > Clostridia > Lachnospirales > Lachnospiraceae > Roseburia. Next base: position 1,190 of record CANRBT010000172.1, read on the forward strand.
ACAGGCTTATGTATGATCACATAGCCGCGCACCTTATAGTTTACTGTGATCGGGGAAAAGACGCTTAGGGTCTCCTCGGAAAAGCGGTCATAAAAATGCCCGATCTGATAATAGCGGCTGCCAAAATCTGTGATATTAAAGTCCGGGATCGCTTCGGGAATCTCCTCCGGCGTCTGTGTCGCCGTGTTCATGATGATGTTGCCTTGTGTGTCGACGATCCAGATCTCACTCGAGAGATAGATCCCCAGCGCCGAGAGCTGATGCTTGACATCCTCCAGCGTCATCGTCTGCGTGAAATAGCGCTGCGCGTAGTTGGAGGAGATCAGGGCGGATTCCCGGTACAGGCTTTCGGCGTCCCGCATCTCCAAAAAGGAAAAGGTCATGTGGTAAGTGAAGGTCGTGATGATGAGAAAGCCGATGACTCCGTACATCAGATAGCCGGCGAGCAGCTTGGGGTAGAGTGTACGTTTCATGCTTCCCGCACCTCAAACTTGTAGCCGATGCCCCAGACCGTCGCGAGGCTCCAGTTTGCATGGTCTTTGATCTTTTCCCGCAGGCGCTTGACATGGACGTCCACAGTGCGGGTGTCCCCGATGTATTCATAACCCCAGATGTGATCCAACAGCTGCTCCCTGGTAAAGACCTGGTTGGGGGACGCCGCGAGAAAATACAGCAGCTCCAGCTCCTTCGGCGGCATATCGACCGCCTGTCCACGGTAGATGACAGAGTAATTGGACAGGTTGACGACGAGCTCCGGATATTTTACGCACTTTAATTCGGATGCGCTCTCTTCCGTCTTGGACGGCTGATAGCGCCGCAGCACAGCCTTTACGCGCGCGACGAGCTCCTTGGAGTCGAAGGGCTTGATCATGTAGTCGTCGGCGCCAAGCTCCAGCCCCAGCACCTTGTCAAAGATCTCGCCTTTTGCAGACAGCATAATGATGGGGACGTTCGCCTTGGCGCGCACCTCGCGGCAGACCTGATAGCCGTCGATGCCGGGGAGCATCAGATCCAGCAGGATCAGGTTCGGGTCGTACTGCTCGAACGCGAGCAGCGCCTCCTCGCCGTCATTGACGATGCGGGTGTCGAAGCACTCCTTTGTCAGGTACAGGGAGATGAGCTCCGCGATGTTGTTGTCGTCGTCCACGATGAGTATTTTTTGTTTTGCAGCCATAGATTTATCCTTTCCTGATCTCTCAAACCAGATCATTGAAACTCTGCGATGGTGACGCCTGCATCCCCCTCGCCAAACTCGCCCAGATGGAAGGACTTGACGTATTTCAGGCGCTTCAGATGCCCCTGTACGGCGTTGCGGAGCGCGCCTGTGCCCTTCCCGTGAACGATGCGCACGGAAGGCAGATGCGCGAGGTAGGCGTCGTCCAGATATTTATCCAGCAGCGGGATTGCCTCATCGACCGTTTTACCGATGAGGTTGATCTCGGTCGAGACCGTCGCTGCCTTTCCCATTCCGAGCTTTCCGGCGCCCGTTTTGCCATACTTTGGAGCGGTTGGGGAGGCGTCTTCGTCGAGCAGGATCAGATCGTTCACGTTGACAAGGGAACGCAGGATGCCCATCTGCACATAGAGCTCGCCTTTGGCGTTCGGCAGTGTGTGCACGGTACCTTTCAGGTTCATGCTGAGCACCTTGACCGAGTCGCCGATGCGCAGGTTCTTGGGAGCCTTGTGGTTGGGCGCGGCTTTTTTCTGGTCGGACATCTTTTTTGCCGCGCTGTCCATTTTTCCGCGGAGCTTTGCGCGCTCCTTTTCCATCTCGCTGACAGGCGCTTGCGTGCTGCCGTATTTGTTGAAGTTGCGGATCGCCTCGTCTGCGACATCCTTTGCTTCCTTGATGATGCTGTACGCCTGTTCGTTCGCCTCGCGCAAGATCTTTTCGCGGCTCGCTTCCAGGCGCTCCTGCTTCTGCTCCAGCTTTTGCTTAAGGGTCTCGATCTCCTGCTTGTAACGGCTGATCTCCAGCTCTTCGCGCTCGATCGTGACGCGGCTCTTTTCCAGGTCGGCGATCAGATCTTCAAAGTTTTCCTCGCTCTCGCTGATGCGCCCTTTGGCATCCTCGATCAGCTCGTCCGCAAGACCGAGCTTTGCGGAGATGGCAAAGGCGTTGCTCTTTCCGGGAATGCCGATCAGCAGGCGGTAGGTAGGGCTCAGGGTCTCGACATCGAACTCACAGCAGGCGTTTTCCACGCGGGGCGTCGAGAGCGCATACACCTTCAGCTCACTGTAATGTGTCGTCGCCATGATGCGCGCGCCGCACTGGAGCAGCTCTGAGAGGATGGAAATTGCCAGCGCGGCGCCCTCGGTCGGGTCTGTGCCGGCGCACAGCTCGTCAAAGAGGACGAGAGAGCGGTCATTCACCTTTTTCAGGATGCGGATAATGTTCGTCATGTGCGAGGAAAACGTGCTGAGCGACTGCTCGATGCTCTGCTCGTCGCCGATATCCGCAAAAACCTCTTCGAAAATGGCAAGCTCGGAACGTTCGGAGGCGGGAATATGGAGTCCGGCCTGTCCCATCAGCGTGAGAAGTCCGACGGTCTTAAGAGAAACCGTTTTGCCGCCTGTGTTCGGCCCCGTGACGATCAGAAGAGAGAAATCCTCCCCAAGCCGTACATCGATCGGCACCACGCGTTTTTTGTCCAGGAGAGGATGTCTGCCCTTGCGGATATGGATGCGTCCGTCTCTGTTAAAAAGAGGGGCGACGCCGTTGTATTCCTTTGCGTAGGAAGCCTTTGCGAAGATAAAGTCAAGCTCCGTGAGCACGGTCTGGTCGGTCAGCAGCCCGGTTCTGTGCTCTCCGGCCATAGCGCTCAAGGTGGCGAGAATGACGTCGATCTCCTCCTGTTCGCGCAAAAGCAGCTCCTTGTATTCGTTGTTTAAATTGACGACCGCCATCGGCTCAATGAACAGTGTGGAGCCCGAGGAGGACTGGTCGTGGATCATGCCCGGGATCTGCGACTTTGCCTCCGCCCGGACCGGCAGACAATAGCGCCCGTCGCGCATGGTGATCACAGTGTCCTGCAGATAGCTGCGGGTGGCAGCGTTGTTGATCATGGCGTTCATCTGTGCACGGATCCTGTCGTTCAT
>CANRBT010000173.1 GCA_947628935.1 uncultured Roseburia sp.
TCAACGGCGTCTTCCGAGAGCAACAGAAATGACCGCGATTCGGAGAAGACCTCGAATAAGCATACCAAGAAGCGTGTCGGTGAGATCAGCACACGCATGAACATCCGGCAGGTCGGTAGCACGGCGACGGGAAGCGGCGGCATTACGAACATGGCGTTCGAGCAGCAGGGCAGCGCATATATTGCCGGGAATCCGACGCTTTCCGGCTGGGACAGCATTTACAAGCAGATGCAGGCAGCGGCGGACGGCTCGGTCATTGCGATCAATATGAACGGGACTACGGTCGTACCCGCGCAGATCTTAGCGCTGGCGAAGCAGAAGAGCCTGATCCTCAGTCTGAACATGGGCGGAGGCGTCAGTTGGACTGTGGACGGCAGGAATATTTCTGCGGAGACACAGACGGACGTCGATTTTGGCGTATCGGTCGGAACCGGCGGGGTGCCGGCGGAGCTGCAGGCGGATGTGGCGGACGATTCCTGGTCTACTCAGGTGCATCTCGCTTACGACGGTTTGTTCGGGTTGACAGCGCTGCTGTCCCTGAATCTGGGTACGGAACGCGCGGGCTTGAATGCGACCCTCTTCTATTATAATGAGGAGGCGCAGAAGCTGGAATATATCGATCAGGAGTTCGTCGGGACGGACGGCAACGTTATTTTCTCCTTTGCGCATGCATCCGATTATGTGATCGTCCTGGATGGCTATACGCTCAACGGCGCGACCGCGTCCGGAGGATCGGTTTCCAGCGCGACGATGGATGGCACGGCAGGACAGGCGACAACGACGCCTGCAACGCCGGAGACATCGGAGAACGCCGAAGCGAATACGGAGACGACCGAAACGGAGAGTGTCGGCGGCGCAACATTGACGAACACAGATCCGACGTCGCAGACGCCGTCGGATGGCGGGGAAACGCTGGACGGCAAGGATGATACGCCTCAGACCGGTCAGGGACTGAACGCGAAGTATATTCTGTGCCTGGGCGTGATGTTGATGGGCGTCTATATGATCCTCACAAGCAGGAAGCCGGAATACGAAAAGGCCTGAACGGAATAAACATGTAAATATGTGGAAGAATAGGTGGGAGGATGTCAAAGTTCTCCCGCCTGTTTTTTATAAAATGCTTGACAAAGGCATGATGGGTTTGTATAATGATTCAGCATGCATAAATATGGCATGAATCTAAAACAGGAGGTGAAAATAATGCCAACATTTAACCAGTTAGTAAGAAAGGGACGTCAGACAGCTGTAAAGAAGTCTACCGCACCGGCGCTGCAGAGAGGGTACAATTCCCTGCAGAAGAAGGCAACGAATACTTCTTCCCCGCAGAAGAGAGGTGTCTGCACTGCTGTGAAGACTGCGACCCCGAGGAAGCCGAACTCTGCATTGAGGAAGATTGCCAGAGTACGTCTTTCCAACGGTATCGAGGTGACGAGCTATATCCCGGGCGAGGGTCACAACCTTCAGGAGCATAGCGTTGTCCTCATCCGCGGCGGTCGTGTCAAGGATCTGCCTGGTACGAGATATCACATTATTCGTGGTACGCTTGATACCGCAGGCGTCGCAAACAGAAAGCAGGCGCGTTCCAAGTATGGCGCAAAGAAGCCGAAGGCTTCCAAATAACCAATAGTATCACAGCTTGCGGTTTAGTGTTGGGATTATTATCACGTTAGATAGATTTCCGCACGAACACATATGTGAGTACCGTTGATTTAATTTTGATGATTAAGGAGGGAAGAAACGTGCCACGTAAAGGTCATACTCAGAAGAGAGATGTATTAGCGGATCCGTTATACAACAACAAAGTGGTCACCAAGCTGATCAACAACATCATGTTGGACGGCAAGAAGGGCGTTGCACAGAAGATTGTATACGGGGCTTTCAAGAGAGTGGAGGAGAAGGCTGAGAAGCCGGCTCTTGAAGTGTTCGAGCAGGCGATGAACAACGTTATGCCGATGCTCGAGGTGAAGGCGAGACGTATCGGCGGCGCGACCTATCAGGTGCCGATCGAGGTTCGACCGGATCGCCGTCAGGCGTTAGCGCTGCGCTGGCTGACGACCTACTCCCGCAACCGTGGTGAGAAGACCATGGAGGAGAGGCTTGCGAATGAGATCCTGGACGCTGCGAACAATACGGGCGCAGCTGTCAAGAAGAAGGAAGACATGCACAAGATGGCAGAGGCGAACAAGGCCTTCGCCCATTACAGATTCTAGGAGGGATTACCTTGGCTGGAAGAGAATATCCATTAGAGAGAACCAGGAACATCGGTATCATGGCTCATATCGATGCGGGTAAGACCACATTGACCGAGCGTATTCTCTACTATACCGGTGTCAATTACAAGATCGGTGATACCCATGAGGGTACTGCGACGATGGACTGGATGGAGCAGGAGCAGGAGCGAGGTATCACGATCACATCAGCCGCGACCACATGCCATTGGACTTTGGAGGAGTTTGCGAAGCCGAAGGAGGGCGCCCTGGAGCATCGTATCAATATTATTGATACGCCGGGACACGTTGACTTTACCGTTGAGGTGGAGCGTTCGCTCCGCGTACTGGACGGCGCGGTCGGTGTGTTCTGTGCAAAGGGCGGCGTAGAGCCGCAGTCCGAGAATGTATGGCGTCAGGCTGATACCTACAACGTGCCGCGTATGGCGTTCATCAACAAGATGGACATTTTGGGCGCGAATTTTTATGGTGCGGTAGACCAGATCCGCACACGACTTGGCAAGAATGCCATTATTCTCCAGCTTCCGATCGGCAAGGAGGATGATTTTAAGGGAATCATCGATCTGTTCGAGATGAAGGCGTATATCTACAACGACGAGAAGGGTGACGATATCACCGTGACCGACGATCTGGGAGATATGAAGGAGGATGCGGAGCTGTATCACACGGAGCTGGTGGAGAAGGTCTGCGAGCTCGACGACGACCTGATGATGATGTACCTGGAGGGTGAGGAGCCGTCCGTGGAGGAGATGAAGGCTGTGCTCCGCAAGGCTACCTGCGAGTGTACTGCGGTTCCGGTATGCTGCGGTTCCGCGTATCGCAACAAGGGCGTACAGAAGCTGATCGATGCAGTGCTCGAGTATATGCCGGCGCCGACCGACATTCCGGCTATCAAGGGCGTTGACCTTGAGGGCAATGAGATCGAGCGTCATTCCTCGGATGAGGAGCCGTTCTCCGCACTGGCATTTAAGATCATGGCGGATCCGTTTGTCGGAAAGCTGGCGTTTTTCCGTGTGTATTCCGGCACGTTGAACTCCGGTTCCTATGTGCTGAATGCGACGAAGGACAAGAAGGAGCGTGTAGGACGTATTCTTCAGATGCATGCAAACAAGAGACAGGAGCTGGACAAGGTATATTCCGGTGATATTGCGGCTGCAGTCGGATTCAAGTTTACGACGACCGGCGATACCATCTGCGACGAGCAGCATCCGGTCATCCTTGAGTCTATGGAGTTCCCGGAGCCGGTTATCGAGCTCGCCATTGAGCCGAAGACCAAGGCGGGACAGGGCAAGATGGGTGAGGCTCTCGCAAAGCTTGCAGAGGAGGATCCGACCTTCCGTGCGCACACGGATCAGGAGACGGGTCAGACGATCATTGCAGGTATGGGCGAGCTGCATCTTGAGATCATCGTGGACCGTCTGCTCCGCGAGTTTAAGGTGGAGGCGAACGTCGGTGCGCCGCAGGTTGCCTACAAGGAGACCTTCACGAAGCCGGTCGATGTGGAGTACAAGTATGCGAAGCAGTCCGGTGGCCGCGGACAGTACGGTCACTGTAAGGTGAAGTTTGAGCCGATGGATGCAAACGGCGAGGAGACGTTCAAGTTTGAGTCTTCCGTTGTCGGCGGTGCGATCCCGAAGGAATATATCCCGGCAGTCGGGGAGGGTATCGAGGAGGCTGCTCAGGCCGGAATTCTCGGCGGGTTTCCTGTGCTCGGCGTCTATGCGAATGTGTACGACGGTTCCTACCACGAGGTCGACTCCTCGGAGATGGCGTTCCACATCGCAGGCTCCATGGCGTTTAAGGAGGCTATGCGCAAGGCGAATCCGGTATTGCTCGAGCCGATCATGAAGGTTGAGGTCACGATGCCGGAGGAGTATATGGGAGATGTCATCGGCGACATCAACGCACGCCGCGGACGTATCGAGGGTATGGACGACATCGGCGGCGGAAAGATCGTCCGTGCATTTGTGCCGTTGGCAGAGATGTTCGGTTATTCTACGGATCTTCGTTCCAAGACGCAGGGACGCGGTAACTACTC
>CANRBT010000174.1 GCA_947628935.1 uncultured Roseburia sp.
GAACGTTCGAAATGTTCCGAACGGGCAAACGCCCTGGCGCGCTTTGCGGCTTCCAGGAGCGAACAGATGCGGAGCAGCTCCGAGCTGCTGAGAGAGCCGCCGATCTCCAAACGCTTGAGCGAATCCGTGAGGTCGCTCACGCCGGAAAAGGAGAGGGAGCCGGCTTTTAAGATCCGACTGAGGGCGTCTGCCGTCTGCCGTTGGAGCAGCTCGATCTGTGCGAGATCCGTTCCGGGGCGCAGGGAGCGGCAGCGCTGTTTGGCGGCGTCGCTGTATGCGTATTCCGTGAGCCGGGAAATGATCTTATCATACTCTAAGGTCTTTAACACTTTTTCGTTCATGGGACATCCTTCTTGGCTTTTGTACATATTATATCCCATTGCCCTGTGGAAGAAAAGCGGGAATCGAAAAGATTTCAATATCCTATTGCAAGGCAATTCGATTCATTTTATAATAGAGCAGTGGTACGGTTTTTGCGTGTTCGTGTGTGGTACACAGCGCCCGCAGGGTCGCCGGAAAGAGGAACATCATGCAGGAGAAGGACAAAGAGACGTTTTCCTTTATCAATGAGAGGAGAAAAGAAAAACCGATCAATAAGAAAAAGCTTGCGATACTGTCGCTATACATTCTGGGGATGGCAGTGCTGTTCGGGTTGGTTGCGAGCCTGGTTTTTGCATATATGCAGCCGAAGTTTGGCGAGATGTTCTATCCCGCGCAGCTTCCGACGGTCACGATCCCGAAGGATGAGCTGGCACAGACAGAGGAGACGGAGCAGCAGACGGAGACAGGATCCACGGAGGGAACCAAGCCGCAGCCGGAGGATGGCGGGATGCAGACGACGGAACAGATCGAACCGGCAGCGCCGCAGGAGCTCGGGATCGCGGATCTTCAGGTGATGCAGGATAAGCTTTATGACGTGGGGCGCGAGGCGGATCGGTTTGTCGTGACGGTGACCGGGGTGAAGAGCGATACGGACTGGTTCAACAATGCTTATGAGAGCCGTGGGCAGGAGTCGGGCATCATCATCGCGGATAACGGCTATGAGATCCTGGTGCTGACGGAGCGCAAGGTGATCTCGGACGCACGGGAGATCTATGTCACTTTTGTCAATGATGTGACTGTGGAGGCGTCGATGAAAAAGTACGACGGCAACACGGGGATCGCCGTATTGTCGATCCCGCGCGACAGGATCGATGAGGAGACGCTGAATGCGGTCACGGTGGCGGTGCTGGGCAATTCCTTTGCCGTGCCGCAGGGAATGATGGTGATCGCGGTCGGAAGCCCGCTGGGAACGAATTATTCTATTTTGACGGGAAATATCACATCCACGAACAACAGTATCACGACGGTGGACAATAACTATACCGTATTTACGACGGATATTGTAGGCAGCAGCGACGGCAGCGGCGCCATCATCAATGTATACGGCGAGGTCATCGGGCTCGTCATGCAGGATTACAGCAGCGAGGGGGAACAGATCACGTTGACGGCGATCGCGATCTCCGACCTGAAGGCGATGATCGAGATGCTGTCCAACAGCCGGGATATCCCCTATATCGGGCTGCAGCTTTCCACAGTGACGAACGATATTGCGCAGGAATATGACATCCCCAAGGGCGCATATATTAAGGAGGTAAAGATGGATTCCCCGGCGATGGCGGCGGGGCTCCAGAGCGGAGATGTCATCACGCAGATGGGCGGCGAGGCCGTCTTTACCGTGGACGGGTATGAAAATAAGCTTTTGGCGCTGACGCCGGGTGAGAACGTTGAGATCACAGTGATGCGTCAGGGGACAGACGGTTACAAGCAGATCACGTGCATGGTAGACGTGAGCGTGCTGCAGTAGGTCATACTAGAAATGAGGGCAAAATGAAATATATTGAGAGCCTCCGCGAGGGCGAGAGGATCAACGAGATTTATCTGTGCAAGGGGAAGCAGTCGGCGTTGACAAAGGCGGGAAAGCCGTATGACAATGTGCTGCTGCAGGACAAGACAGGCACGCTGGACGCAAAGATCTGGGAGCCGAACTCCGTCGGGATCGAGGAGTTTGACGCGCTGGATTATGTCTCCGTCATGGGAGATATCACGAGCTTTCAGGGCAGCCTGCAGCTCAACATCAAGCGGGTGCGCAGAGTCGCGGAGGGCGAGTACCAGCCGGCTGATTACCTTCCCGTGAGCACACGGGACACGGATGAGATGTACGCGGAGCTTTTGAGCCTGATCGATTCCGTGGAGCAGCCTTATCTCAAAAAACTGCTGCAAAGCTTTTTCGTGGAGGATGAGGATTTTGCAGAACGCTTCCGGTTTCATTCTGCGGCAAAGACCGTGCACCATGGGTTTGTGGGAGGGCTTCTGGAGCACACGTTAAGTGTGGCAAAGCACTGCGATTACTTTTCCACGGCATATCCGCTGCTCAACCGGGATCTCCTGATATCGGCGGCGATCTTTCATGACATCGGGAAGCTGGAGGAGCTTTCGACGTTCCCCGCGAATGACTACACGGACGAGGGGCAGCTTTTGGGGCACATCATGATCGGCGTGGATATGATCGGGGAGCGCATCCGTGAGGTCGAAGGTTTCCCGCACGGGCTTTCCGTTGAATTAAAGCATTGTATTCTTGCGCACCACGGGGAGCTGGAATACGGATCGCCCAAAAAACCTGCGCTGGCGGAGGCACTGGCGTTGAGCTTTGCGGACAATCTGGATGCGAAGATGGAGACCATCCGGGAGATCTTTGCAAATGTGCCGGAGGGGAATTTGGAGTGGCAGGGTTATAATCGTCTGCTTGAGAGCAATATCCGAAGATCGGGAAGAGAATAGAGCGCATGGATCTGCCAAAAAAGAATGATACCATACAGTTAAAGATTGAAGATATCGGCGTGGACGGCGCAGGCATCGGAAAATATGAAGGCGTAACTTTTTTCGTGAAGGATGCGGTCATAGGGGATGTCGTGGAGGCGCGCGTCGTTAAGATGAAAAAGACCTATGGCTACGCCCGTATGGAGCGCATCCTGTCTGCGTCCCGCCACCGCGTACCCCCGCTCTGCGAGGTGCACAGGCAATGCGGCGGCTGCCAGATACAGACCATGGACTATGCGGAACAGCTGAGGTATAAGCAGGAGAAGGTGCGCGGGAATCTGATCCGCATCGGAGGCTTTCCGGAGGAGGAGATCGATGCGGTTCTGGAACCGATCGTGGGGATGGAGCATCCGTTCCGCTATCGCAACAAAGCGCAATATCCAATAGGGACGGACCGGAACGGAAATCCGGTCGCAGGGTTTTATGCGTCGCGCACGCACAGCCTGATTCCGGTTGCGGATTGCAAGCTCGGTATCGAGTCAAACCGCAGGATCCTGGCGTGCGTGCTTTCCTATATGCGGGAACATCAGGTGCCCGCCTACGAGGAGTCTTCGGACACGGGCGTGGTACGCCATGTGCTGATACGGAGCGGATTTGCAACGGGGGAGCTGATGGTCTGTATCGTCATCCGCACGGCAGAGCTGCCGCACAGGGAAAAGCTGATCGAAAAGCTGCGGCAGATCGACGGGATGACGAGCATTTCCGTGAATTACAATTTCCGGCGGACGAATGTGATCCTGGGAGAGAAGACCGAGACGATCTGGGGAAAGGATGTCATCACAGACGTCATTTATGTCCGGGAGAGCGACGGGCAGGGACAGCTCGCGCGGACACGGACGTCCGTCGCGTATCAGATCTCGCCGCAGTCCTTTTATCAGGTGAACCCCGTGCAGACGGAAAAGCTCTACAGCCTCGCGCTGGAGTATGCGGGGCTTACGGGGAGAGAGACGGTCTGGGATCTGTACTGCGGGATCGGGACGATCTCTCTTTTTCTCGCGCAGCGGGCGGGAAAGGTTTACGGCGTGGAGGTCGTGCCGCAGGCAGTCCTTGATGCCAGACGTAACGCTGCACTCAACAAAATTACAAATGCAGAATTTATAGCCGGCAAGGCGGAGGAGGTCCTTCCCGAATTTTACGGGCGGCAGGGCAAAGGCGGCGGGGATGCGGACATGCTCCATCCCGATGTGATCGTGGTCGATCCGCCGCGCAAGGGCTGCGATATCAAATGCCTCGGGACGATATTGCAGATGCAGCCGGAGCGGATCGTGTACGTGAGCTGTGATCCCGCAACGCTGGCGCGGGATCTTAAGGTGCTGTGCGATGGCGGGTATGCGCTTCGGCGGGTAAGACCTGTGGATCAGTTCGGGCAGACGGTGCATGTGGAG
>CANRBT010000175.1 GCA_947628935.1 uncultured Roseburia sp.
ACCTACCGCAGGCTCTACGCGGGGCGCGACGATAAGTTCGTCTGTCTGATGGACATTGCGCTGATGGCGATGAAGCGCTTGAAGGCGGAGGGAAAGCTCGCGGATCAGGAGGAGTCCGACGAGATCAACGCCTGCTCGATCGTCGTTCCCATTGAGGTGGACGGAAAGACGGAGGAGTGGCTGGTCAATTTCAAAAATGAGACGCACAACCATCCGACGGAGATCGAGCCGTTCGGCGGCGCGGCAACCTGTCTGGGCGGCGCGATCCGCGACCCGCTCTCCGGGCGCACCTATGTCTATCAGGCGATGCGCGTGACCGGGGCGGCGGATCCGACCGTGTCTGTGCGTGAGACGATTCCCGGAAAGCTTCCGCAGAAAAAGCTGGTGCGCGAGGCGGCGCACGGCTACAGCTCCTACGGCAACCAGATCGGTCTCGCGACAGGCTACGTGAAGGAGATCTACCACCCGAGTTATGTGGCGAAGCGCATGGAGATCGGGGCTGTGCTCGGCGCGGCGCCGAGGCGCGCCGTACAGCGGCTGTCCTCGGATCCGGGCGATGTCATCATCCTGCTCGGCGGACGGACCGGCCGTGACGGCATCGGCGGCGCGACAGGCTCCTCCAAGGCGCACAATACCGAGTCGACGGCGGTCTGCGGCGCGGAGGTGCAGAAGGGAAACCCGCCGACGGAGCGGAAGCTGCAGAGGCTGTTCCGCCGCGAGGAGGTCGCGCACCTCATCAAAAAGTGCAATGACTTCGGCGCGGGCGGCGTGTCCGTGGCGATCGGAGAGCTGGCGGACGGTCTGCGCGTGCAGCTCGACCGGGTGCCGAAGAAATATGCGGGACTGGACGGCACGGAGCTTGCGATCTCGGAGTCCCAGGAGCGCATGGCGGTCGTTGTGGCGCCGGGGGATGTGGCGCAGTTCCTCGCCTATGCGAGGGAGGAAAATCTGGAGGCGGTCGAGGTCGCGGTCGTGACGGAGGAGCCGCGGCTGGTGTTGGAGTGGAGAGGAAAGGAGATCGTCAACCTCTCCAGAGCCTTTCTGGACACGAACGGAGCGCACCAGGAGACGGATGTGTTCGTGGAGATGCCGGACCCGGAGGAAAACTATTTCCGCGGGATCCGTCTCCCGGCCGTTGCGCATGCAGTCGCGCAGGGGGATGTGAGGAAGGCGTGGCTTGCGGCGCTCGCCGACCTGAATGTCTGCTCGCAGAAGGGGCTCGTCGAGATGTTCGACAGCTCGATCGGGGCGGGCAGCGTGTACATGCCCTACGGCGGAAAATATCAGATGACCGAGACGCAGTCGATGATCGCAAAGATCCCTGTGCAGACGGGGGATTCGGATGCCGTGACGATGATGGCATACGGCTTTGATCCCTGCCTTTCCAGCTGGAGCCCCTACCACGGCGCGGTCTATGCCGTGCTGGAATCGCTCTCCCGGATCGCGGCGGCAGGCGGCGACTGCCGCAAGGTGCGCTTTACCTTTCAGGAGTATTTCCGAAGGATGAGCGGGGAGGCAAGGCGCTGGAGTCAGCCGATGGCGGCGCTGCTCGGCGCGTATCAGGCGCAGATCGGATTTGGACTGCCGTCCATCGGAGGCAAAGATTCCATGTCGGGCACCTTTAACGACATCGACGTGCCGCCGACGCTGGTTTCCTTTGCGGTCGATGTGGCGAGGGAGGGCGATATCATCACGCCGGAGCTGAAGGCGGTCGGCAATCAGCTCGTGCTGTTCCATATTGAGAGGGACGTTTATGACCTTCCGGTCTATGAGCAGGTGATGAAGCTGTACGGCGCGGTGCGCAAGCTGATCCAGAAGAAAGCGATCCTTTCGGCGTATGCGCTGGACGGAAAGGGTCTTGCCGTGGCGCTCTGCAAGATGGCATTTGGAAATAAACTGGGCGTTACTGTGGAGGCGGAGATCACGGCGGACACCTTGTTCGCTCCGGGCTTTGGAAATCTCGTGGCGGAGGTCCCGCTGGAAAAGCTGTCTGTGGTGAAGAACACGCTTGCTGCCGCAGGGCTGGGAGGATGCGAACAGCTTGTGGGCTGGGTCAACGAGGAGGAGGATTTCGTCTACGGAGAGGGCGCGGATGCTGTGCGTATTTCCATGGACGATGCGCTGAAGGCATGGACAGGCACGCTGGAGCCTGTGTTCCCCACCAGAAGCACAGAGGCGAAGGGAAAGGAGTCGGAGCTCTCCACGGGCGTGTACCAGACGTCCGGCATCTACGTGTGCAGACATAAGACGGCAAAACCAAGAGTGTTCATACCGGTATTCCCTGGAACGAACTGCGAATACGACAGCGCGCGGGCGTTCGAGCGCGCGGGGGCGGAGACGGAGGTGCTCGTTTTCCGCAATCTGGATGCGTCGGATATCCGGGATTCCGTCGACGCGTTCACGAAGGCGATCGACCGGGCGCAGATCGTCATGTTTCCGGGAGGGTTTTCCGCCGGAGACGAGCCGGAGGGTTCCGCAAAATTCTTCGCGACCGCTTTCCGCAATGCAAAGATGACGGAGGCCGTGATGAAGCTTCTGAATGAGCGCGACGGACTGGCGCTCGGCATCTGCAACGGCTTTCAGGCGCTCATCAAGCTGGGGCTCGTGCCTTACGGCGAGATCCGGCCGCAGGAGGAGAACTCGCCGACGCTGACCTACAATACCATCGGACGTCATATCAGCAAGATGGTCTATACCAAGGTTGTGACCGACAAGTCGCCGTGGCTTAGCAAGGCGAAAGCGGGCAGTGTGTACTGCAATCCGGCGTCGCACGGAGAGGGGCGCTTCGTGGCGCCGATGGAATGGCTGTACCGGCTGTTTGCAAACGGACAGGTCGCGACGCAGTATGTGAATGAGGCGGGCGTGCCGACGATGGACGAGGAGTGGAACGTCAACGGCTCTTACATGGCGATCGAGGGCATCACGAGCCCGGACGGAAGGGTGCTCGGAAAGATGGCGCACTCGGAGCGCCGTGACCGCAGCGTGGCGATGAACATATACGGCGAGCAGGATATGAAGCTGTTCGAGTCCGGGGTGTCATATTTCCGGTAATGACCGGCGGAGGGTCTGATGGAAAACAAAGGAGAGAGCATTACACTGGGAAATTACTGGGATATCATCGCAGCGCATCAGGGGGAGATCTTTTATACGAAATCCGGTCTGCCCTTTGCCTATCAGGTGGTCGGAAACGAGCTTTTTACCGATCGAAGGGAGCGCTCCATCCACAGGAAGACCTTTGAACGTGCGATCACAAGGATGCAGGAGAGTCCCGGGGAGATCAGGGGACCCAAGGCGCTCAAGCTCTACGGGGCGCCCTACATCTGGTCGATCCTGACCCGGCTTGGAGGGATATAAAGTAAAAAACCGTACCTTGCGGCACTTACGTGAGTGCTGCAGGGTGCGGTTTTCTTTTTTCAAAGACCGTGTAATGAGAAAAGCCTGCCTGCCGCAGGATGCCGGGCACCCGGTCAAAATCGAAGCCGATATGCTCCGGCGCGTGAGCGTCTGCGCCGACCGTGACGATCTCGCCGCCCAGCTCGCGGTAACGCGCCAGGATCTCCTCCGTCGGGTTCGGATGACCGAGCCCGTATTTGAAGCCGCCCGTGTTGACCTCAAGCCCTTTTCCTTTTTCAATCAGCAGACGGAGGATCTCGTCGATCACGTCGCGGTAGCGCTCATAGGAGTAATGGGCGTTTTTGTTTGGTCCGTAGCGCACGACGTAATCCAGATGACCGTAGACGTCGAAGCCGTCGAAAGCGCGGATGTTTTCCAGAATGGACGAAAAGTACTCCCGGTAGCATTCCTCCTCCGCGCGTCCCTCATAGAAAGCGGGGAAGTACGGGTCGTGACCGTGTACGACATGGGAGGAACCGATGACAAAATCAAAATCGTACTGTGAGAGAATGTCCGCATGGAGCGGGGCAAGGTGCGGCTGCAGACCAAGCTCGATGCCGAAGCGCACGTCGATCCGCCCGGCGTATCGCTCGCGCAGCGCCGCAACGGAGGCGGCGTAGTTCGGCAGATCCAAGAGGAACAGATCCGCGTCCTCCGGGTAGTCGATGTCGAGATGGTCGGTAAAGCAGATGCCGGGAAGCCCCTGCCGGATGGCTTCCTGTATCATGGTCTCCTGCGGCGCTTTGCTGTCCGAGGAAAATTGGCTGTGCATGTGTGTGTCCCAAAGCATGAATGATACCACCTTTCCACTACACAATAGCATATTTTTGCAAAAATGGAAAGCGGGCAT
>CANRBT010000176.1 GCA_947628935.1 uncultured Roseburia sp.
GCAGCCCGCACGCCCGGCACCTTGTTTGCCGCAATGGAGATGCCGACGCCTGTCCCGCAGATCAGCACGCCGCAGTCCGCCTCCCCCGCCGCGACCGCGCGTCCCACCTTCTCCCCGTATTCCGGGTAATCGCAGCTTTCCGTGCTGTCCGTCCCGAAATTTATGACCTCGTGGCCGAGCTCCCCAAGATAGTCCATGATCACGCATTTCAACTCCGTCGCGGCATGATCGTTCCCAATCGCGATCTTCATCTATTCCTTCCTCCTATATCCGCAAGCTTCTGTTTTTTCTTTCGATAAAAATGGAGCACGATCCTTTCGAGATAGCGTTTCAACACAATCTGGATCTCCTCCTTGGGATGGATCGGCTTCACCAAAATCGTGTGAATGCCTGCAAGGTTCGCGCCATAGACATCCGTGAAGATCTGATCCCCCACGAACAGCGTGTCCTTCTCCGTCGTCCCCATCCGCTCCATCGCCCTGCGGTAGCCCTCCGGTCTGGGCTTGCCCGCCTTGTGAAGGTATGCTGCCCCCACCGCGTCCGCAAAGCTTTTCACGCGCGGCTCCTTGTTGTTGGAGAGCAGTGTGCACCGGTAACCAATCTCCCGCAGATGTGCGAACAGCCCGCAGGCGCGCTCATCCGCCGGAGCTCCGTGCGGCACCAGCGTATTGTCAATGTCAAACAGGACGCCGCGATAGCCCTCCCGATACAATCTGTCAAAATCTATACCATAGGCAGAGTCCACATCCTCATCCGGATAAAATTTCTCCAGCATCCCTCCCGCGCTCCTTCTTTCATGGGAAAAGGACCCTCTCCCCAAAGGGAAAAAGCCCTTTTCTGTCGCTACTTATTTAACATCTTTTTCAGCTCGCTCATAAAGGTATCGACATCCTTGAACTCCCGGTACACGGATGCGAAGCGGACATAGGCGACCGCCTCCAGATCCTTGAGCTTATCCATCACGATCTCCCCGATCACGGAACTGGAGACCTCCTTGTCCTCGCGGTTGAAGATCTCTGTCTCCACCTCATCGACCAGCTGGTTGATCTGCGCCGCCGAGATCGGACGCTTATGGCATGCACGGAGCACGCCGCTCTCGATCTTGGATCGGTCGTACTGCTCCCTGGTATTGTCCTTTTTGATCACGATCAGAGGGATCGTCTCCACCTTCTCGTAGGTCGTGAAACGCTTCCCACAGTCATCGCACAGACGGCGGCGCCGGATCGAACTGTTGTCATCCGCCGGTCTCGAATCAATGACCCTCGTATTTTCACTGCTGCAAAACGGACACTTCATATGCTACCTCCCTGCGGCATCTGCGGCTATATATTGTAGTATATCCATGTTGCAGGAAAATGTCAACCAAAACAGAGTGTGTCGTCAGTCCTTGATCTTACGGCGGCAGTCCTTCTCCTCCACATCCACCAGGACGATATCCGGTCCGATCTTTACGATCCTGTTCCACGGGATAAAGAGTTCAAATTCCCTTCCAATACATCCCAGCCATTTCGCCGGTCCCGGAACGATCAGCGTGCAGATACAGCCATTGCACTCGTCAAATTCCAGATCACGCACGTTTCCCAGGCACTTGCCGTCCGTGACATTGATGACTTCTTTTCGCTGCAGATCACAAAAGCGCATATCTCTCCCATCCCTCCCGTCTGAGAAACTATATGCGCCCCGGCTTATCCGTTATGCCAAGATTCTGCGCTGTCAGAGCCTTATACATTGAAGCGGAAGAGGATCACATCGCCGTCCTTTACGACATACTCCTTTCCCTCCAATCCCACAATGCCCTTCTCCTTCGCCGCCGAAAGGCTGCCGCAGTCCAGCAGATCCTGGTAATTGACAACCTCCGCGCGGATGAAGCCCCGCTCAAAATCGGAGTGGATCTTGCCTGCCGCCTGGGGCGCCTTCGTCCCCCGCACGATCGTCCACGCGCGCGTCTCGTCCTCGCCCGCCGTGAGGTAGCTGATGAGCCCGAGGATGCTGTAGCTCGCCGCGATCAGCTTTTCCAGACCGGATGACGCAAGTCCCAGATCCTCTAAAAACATCGCCTTCTCCTCATCGTCCAGCTCCGCGATCTCCTGCTCGATCTGTGCGCAGATCACGAACACCTCGCTTCCCTCCTCCTGCGCCATCCTTCGCACGGCAGCCACATGCGGATTGCCCGCGCCGTCATCCGCCAGGTCGTCCTCCGCCACATTCGCCGCATAGATGACCGGTTTTGCCGTCAGAAGGTTATAGGAAGCAAACCATGCCTGCGCATCCTCATCCTCCGGGACCGCAAAGTTCTTCGCGAGCTTTCCCTCCTCGAGATGCGCCTTGACCGCCTCCAGCAGAGAGAGCTCCTTCGCAAGCGTCTTGTCCATCTTCGCCTGCTTCGCCACCTTTGCGATGCGCCGCTCCAAAATCTCAATATCCGAGAAGATCAGCTCCAGATTGATGGTCTCGATATCCCGCGCGGGATCGACACTGCCGTCCACATGTACCACGTTCGGATCCTCAAAGCAGCGCACGACATGTACGATCGCATCCACCTCACGGATATTGGCGAGAAACTGGTTTCCCAGTCCTTCTCCCTTGCTTGCGCCCTTCACCAGCCCTGCGATATCCACGAACTCGACGACCGCAGGCGTCACTTTTTTGGAGTGGTACATCTCGCCAAGCTTTTTGATGCGCTCATCCGGCACGGCAACAATGCCCACGTTCGGGTCGATCGTGCAGAACGGGTAGTTCGCGGATTCCGCTCCCGCTTTTGTCAGCGAATTAAATAATGTGCTCTTGCCCACGTTCGGCAGACCGACGATTCCTAATTTCATATGTATCTGTCACCTTTTCAGAAATGCCTTATCTGCAAGGCTTTCTGCCTTTCTATAATTGATCTCTGCGCCCTTTTTTACGCCTTTTTCATAAATCCGTTTTTTCAATTCCCGGCTGCTTTTGTCTGCGGAAGGATCACCCTGTCAATGATGTATTCCGCCACCTCATCGATCTCGGAAAACTCCACTGACTTCGGGAGCTTCACATGAAAGACATCCGCCACCTTCTGTACAAGCGCATCCGTATAGACGAGCCTGCCGTCCGCCACATTCTCAATACCGTCCAGCGCGATCGAGCGGCGGTTCGCAGCCCGCATCTCCTCCAGAGAAAACACGGACTCGTCGATACCGATCCGCAAAGCCTCTCCCCCGGCGTCGATCTTCACAGGATAACCGCCGATCTCGCCAAACGCTCCCGGAGAAAAGATCCTGCGCTCTCCGCGCTCCCGGACCGCATCGATCACGGATGCGATCATGTCATAATTGCTGGATGCATTCATCATGTTGCGCTTTTGATCTGTCGGCATCGGAATCCTGCAGCGCGAAAAGATGTCCTCCTGTGCAAGCTCCAATTCCCGCCCCTGATAGAACACCTTCAGAAGCTGAGTGACCCCTTCTGTCTGCCCCTCCTTGCTGATGACAACATCATGGAAATGCGCTGTCGCGTACATGACCTCCACATTCCAGAAGTCCGATATCCCCATCAGCTCCGCAGCCGCATACTTGATGCGCGGCACCAGATGATTGATATTGCCGCTGCCAAAATCCGGATAGGGATGCTCCGCCGTCTTCAGCCAGGGGATCACGGCATCCGAATAAGAGGTATTGATGACGATCCCCTCCATATCCGCCTGCTCACACGCCTCCATGATATTTCGGATGTATTTGATCGCCAGCGGCGACCAGATGCCGTACGCGCGAAGGTTCGTCCAGGAAATGCTCCCATACTTCAGCCCGGAGTAGACCCGGCTGGAATTGACGATAAAATCCGGCTTGTACTTTGCGATACACGCCGCCATCTGCCCGATATCGTTAAAATCCACACCGCTTTCCACGAGGATCTTTGAACGGTTCTGATGCCGGATCAATGCGCTGATGCGCACAATATTCACGCTGCTCGCCATCTTCTCCGCATTTCTTCCCACTACGACGATCTTCATCGCAGGGTCATCGCGGCTGACAAGGAAATCCAGCAGATAGGTGCCGACGCTGCCCAGTCCCAGGATCATAACCGTGATATCATTGTTTTCAATATGTTCTCTCACATTCTGCAAACGCTCGTCTAATTTTTTCATTTTCGACTTATCCCTCTTCTCTCCTGATCCTCTCTACGTCTTCTCTCGTACATCCCGTATACTGAAGGATCTGCGC
>CANRBT010000177.1 GCA_947628935.1 uncultured Roseburia sp.
GAATTTATCCGAAAGCTCCTCGCCGACCGCATGCCGGAGGCGCAGATCCTTCAGTATACGGGATGCACGAGAGAGGACGTAGAGAGGATCAGGCGGGAGTTGTGACCATGGTCTGAGCAATGTTTGCCCTCCCGGCGTTATGGCGCTGCGATAAGACGTTTGCCGTCGGTACGACAAGAACCTCCGGAAAGCTTCCTTTCCGGAGGTTCTTTTGTCTGTCCGACGGGGCGGTTGTATCGGGTGCAGGGACATGGCGTTACAGCTTGAACGCATTGACCGCCTGTGTCAACATGTTCGCCTTCTCCTCGAGATCCTTCATGGAGTTATGCAGATTATCCACGATCGTCAGCTGCTCCTTCAGGGAATCGTTTACGAGGGCGATCGAAGCGGCATTCTCCTCCGATACAGAGGAAATGCTCTCGATGGCGGACAGCGTGTCGTTCCTGTGACGCTCCATGCTGTCGATCGCATTGCTGAGGGAGGAGAGCTGAACCATGATGTTTTCGATATCCTCGTTGATGCTGCGGAATACATGGATGGTCTCGGTCACGGTCTCTGTCTGCCTGGATACGATGTCGCCGGCAAGGATGGAAGCATTGACCGTCTCCTCGGCATTGTGCTTGATATGTTCCATCGCTTCACGGATATGATCCGCTGCCTGGATCGTACTGTCGGAAAGCCTGCTGACCGACTGTGCGACGACTGCAAAGCCCTTTCCGGCGTCGCCGGCCCTTGCCGCCTCGATGGAGGCATTCAGGGAGAGAAGGTTCGTCTCCGTTGCGATCTCATTGATCGTTTCGACGAACTGCTCCACCTCGTTAAGGCTCGATCCCAGGGTCTTGATGTTCGCGATGACCTGCTCCGTGATATTGGAGGTATCTGAGGATTTGTTCGCCAGCTCATCCATGGTGGACATTCCGTCGTTAATATTTTCCTGCGTGCTCTCGATCAGCGTGTTCATCTGTCTGACGGAATCCACTGCAAGCGTGATGCGGGAGGACAGCTCATCCATCAGACCTAAGCAGTTCTGTGAGTTTTCAGACTGCTGGCTGAGACCGCGGTCCATCTCGCTGACGGAATCGGCGATCTGGTTGTTGGAATTGTCCAGAACCTCCGCCGCCTCTGCAAGGTTGTCGGTAGAATCGGAAACCGCCTTCGAGGTCTTGCGCACCTGCACGATCAGGTTCCTGGAATTGCGGATCATATCTGCAATGCTCCTCACCAGGATTTTGAATTCGTCTTTTCTCGAGGTGTTGATATCGACGGTCAGGTCACCGCCGGAAACGATCTCGAGCCGTCTGCTCAGCTGACGGATCGTGGAGACGATCCCCATGATGATGAGGACGCCTGCGAGCAGGGCGATGATCCACGAAACGACGACCATCAGAGCGGTAATATTTTTGATGGAATTGGCTCCGGCATTGACCTGGCTGACCGGTACCATCGCGCAGAGTGCGGAACCGTTGCTGCTGCTTTTGCTGATCATGAACAGATAGGTAGAGCCGTTGTAGGTCACATAGTCAATGACGATCGCAGCGGTATCGGCCATTGCATCCGTAAAGTAAGTCTGATCGGCAAAGGAGAATCCGTCGTCTGCGGCGATCTCGCTGCCCTTGAGGAGGACTTCGCGCCCGTCAGCGGAGACGAAAGCGGAGACACTGTCCTCGCCCAGATCCAGATTCCTCAGTACCTCTGCGATCGCGTCGCGCTTGTAGTCGATCACGATGCAGGCGCGCCGCGTTGCCATAGGACGTATGTAAGAGCAGGCGTAGGTGTCCGGCGAGTAGCCCGCGTCCGCCTGTGAGAGCATGCTGTCGATGTAGCTGTGCTCCCCGATCCAGTCGCCCTTGAGCGTGCCAAGGCAGCTTCCCTCCGGTTTTTCTAAAAGATCCTTATAAAAGCCCTGCATGTCCGTCCCGTTGTTGAAGGTCGATACCACGGGCATCCCCTCCTGCGGGATAATGTAGATGTTCGACATGAAGGAGTTGCACTCACAGCGGATGCCGAGATCCAGACGGACCTCCTCCTGGATCTGCTGCTTGGTCCACTCGTTGTAGATGGCACCGGTCGCCCAGCGGACGAGGTCCGTGTTGTAGTAGAGCTGTTCGGATTCCGCAATGGCGGATTCAAATCCAAAGTCGAGATATTCGGTTGCCATCGAGAGCGCCTTTGACATAGACTCCTCGTAATTGTAGGTCATGCCGGAGGCGGCAAGCGAATAGGAGACGATCCCGATGACGACTGTGCAGATCAGGGGGATCGCAAAGCCCAGCGCCAGCTTCGCCTTGATGCCTATGCGATGACTGCCCTCGCGGGGCGTGCGTGTTTGTTTCTTTTTTTCCATAGTGCGCCCTCCCATGCGCTATCTTGCGGAACGTATCATTTCGAGATACTCGTTGAAGCCGTGTTCCTGTGCATATGCATCCTGGATCGCGACGGCGGGTTCCTTAAAGCTTGCGATATCCATGTCCTCATAGTCTGTGACGACCGCTCCCTCCGCGATGCACTGCGCTTTGGAGCTTGCCATCATGTCGTAGGTGACGGCGCGTTCCTCGAGCGTCGCAGCCAGCGCGGCGGTGTCTACCCAATTTTTCTGCTCGTTCGTAAGACTGTCATAAAAATCACCGTTGATGATGAAAAGCCGGGTCGTGTAATCGTGATGCGTCTCGCAGATGTATTTCCCGTTCGGCGTCGTGTGGTGCAGCTTTAACATCAGGTTGGTGTAATCGTTCTCCGCGGAATCTACCTCGTTCGCCATCAGCGCGTCATAAAGATCTCCCCAGCCGATGTCCAAAGGCTGCGCGCCGAGCGTGGTCCAGTACTGGGAGACGACGCCGGAGATCTGGGTGCGGATCGTCAGCCCCGCCATGTCGGACGCCGTGGTGACGGGAACCTTTCCATAATAATCGCGCACACCGGCAGACCAATACCCCATAATGCGGTAACGGTTATTGGTGCGCTCCAGGATGATGTCGTTCAGTGTGGAGCCGAACTCTCCGTCCATCGCTGCCTCCCAGTGCTCAAATCCGTCAAACAGATAGAGCAGAGAGATCAGGTCGATCTCGGGGACGCCGGCGGACGACATGTTGCCCGGGGAGCACACTGCCATCTGGATATCGCCGGCAGTCAGCATGTCTAACAGCTCCGTCTCATTTTCCGACAGGGTGCCGTCGCTGCATTCGACCTGGATCGCCCCGCCGGACAGCTCCTCAACGACCTCCTTGAAGGTGGCAAGCCCGTTGTGATACGGGTTGTCGACCGAGGTCTGGTTGGATGCGATGACCATTTTCAATGTTTCACCGTTTTCTTCCGATACGGCTTCCGTGTCCTCCGGGACAACGGAACCGATCGTCCTTCTCTGGTGCGTCCTGCCGCAGCCGCTCAGACAGGCGACGACCAGCATACCGCAGAGAGCGCCGAGGGCAAATCTCGAACACTTTATCATGTCAGTTCTCCTTCCTTCTGGTATTTCGGAATCGCTGCTTGATAAAAAACTTATACTGTATAATTTTACACTTTTTTTGCCCATACGACAAGTGATTATCGACAAGTAATCCATTTTTCACGCAATTTGAAGGAATGTTGCACAGATGCGGCTCTTACGCTATGATAAGAGGAGGGACAGAGAGGAGAGCGGATATGACAAGAGAAGAGGTCATGCAGTGCCTGAGAGAGCATGCGGAGACGGGATATCAGGAATTTACGAAAAGCCTGATACCACAGGGGGCGCCGATCCTCGGTGTCCGCATTCCTGTGCTGCGCAAGCTTGCAAGGCAGATCGCAAGGGAAGACTGGAGGAGCTATCTGGAGCAGGCGGGCGATGACACATATGAGGAGCTCTGCCTTCAGGGATATGTCATTGGATATGCGAAGGCGGACATCGAGGAGCTGCTGGCATATGCGGCGGCGTTCATCCCGAAGATCAACGACTGGTCGGTCAATGACGGGTTTTGCGCCACCTTTAAGATCGCGCAAAAGTATCGGGAGCGGACATGGGATTTCCTGATGCAGTATGTAGAGTCAGAGCGGGAATTTGAACAGCGCGTCGTCGCCGTGATGCTCATGGATCATTTTCTGGTAGAGGAATATATAGAAAGGGTGTTGCAGGTGTGGGAAAGCCTGCATCATGAAGGCTATTACCGAAAGATGGGCGTTGCCTGGGGCGTCGCGACCGCCTACGC
>CANRBT010000178.1 GCA_947628935.1 uncultured Roseburia sp.
GTGATGTCCTTGCCGATCCCGTCGAACTCGCCGGAGTTCAGCGTCGTCGTATAGCAGTTGTTGCCGATCGCCTCAAGACCTGCCGCGTTCGCAAACTGCGCGATCGCGATCTGTCCCAGAAGAACCGTATTGCCGTTGTCGTAGGTGCCGTAGATCTCACCGTTGTTCTGCACCTGCAGACCGATCAGGTTGCCGAGGCGCTTGCCCTTTCCGATGGACGCGTTATCCACGTTGCCCGTGTCCATGACCGCTGTGGACTTGCCGCCGTTCGCAGAGTTCTGCAGACCGCTGAAGTCGATGGTGATGTTCTCGAAGTTGCCCTCTGTGAAAATGCCCGTATCTCCCATATTCAGGGTGACGGAGCTCTGCCCGTTGATGCCGATAAACGAACCATCCTGCGTGCTGAACTCGAGCTCATACCCTACGAAGTCGCCCGTGATCGTCAACTTATTGGTCGCCAGATCATACGCCGCCTCTGCCTCTCCCGCCACGATCTTGTCGACCAGCCCGTCAGAGACGCCGAAGACCTCCTTGATGGAATGGGTCCCGCCGACCCCATCCGTAAACTGCCCCGTCCCGGCGTCATAGTTGATCTCCGTTCCGGTCGCCGCATCATTGCCAAAATATAACTTGTGATTTACCGTGTCATAGTAATAGCCGTCGTTCACTTCACTGTAGGTGCCAAGCGTCGCATCATTCTGCCAAATGCCAAAAACGTCCTCGCGATCCCCCGCATCCATCCCATCGGTCGGGAAAATGATCTTCCCGTCCGCATCGAGCACGCTCTCAAGCTCCACGTTGAACTTGCCCGTATCGCCGGTCGCCTTGATGATAAACCGCGCCGTATAGGAATAGCCCTGCTTGTCGAAGAAGTTCAGGTTGCGGACCATGCCGACATCGCTGATCACATCCGGATCCTGCTTGTCGATGATGCCGGACATCGTCGCGTCCGTCGTCGCCTCCGGATTGGAGATCATATTCTCCGGCTTCATGATGCGCAGCCCGGACACAGTGTCCTTGCGGATATTTCCGGTCGTCGGGTCTACCTGCCAGCCCATGACCGTATAACCTGTGGACGTCATGGCGAGGTTGCCGCCGCCGTCTACGTAGAAGGAACCCGCACGCGTGAACACGTTCTGGGAACCGTTGTTGACGATAAAGAAGTTGGTCGTGGAGGTGTCGGTCAGACGGATATCAAATCCGCGTCCCGTCGTCTCCGCCGCACCTGCAGAAGTGATGCTCAGGTTCGTCGCGCCGGTCGATACGCCAAGACCGATCTGCTTGGCATTGACACCGCCCAGCCCGGTCGTCGCATTCGGTCCCGACGCGCCGGAAAGGTTCTGGTAGAGCATATCCTGGAACGTCACGCCGGAGGACTTGAACCCTACGGTATTGACGTTCGCAATATTGTTACCGATTACATCCATTCTCGTCTGATGTGTCTTAAGACCTGACACAGCAGAGTACATTGATCTCATCATAGTTGAAATGACCTCCTGATCTTCGCGTGCTGCCGCTCCCCTCTGTCAGTCGGGGAGCGCTGCGCCTCCATAAAGGTCCGGCTACACGATCACAGCACCGTCAATATTGGTAAATATGTTTTCGTTTGACTCGTTCTGGTCTATGGCTGTCACCACAGTCCGATTCGGCACATTCACGATAAATGCCAGAGAATCAAGGATCACGAGCGATTCCCGGATTCCCTTTTCATCTGCTTTCACAACCCCCGATTCCAGCCGCTCGCTCTGCTCCTCGGACAGGTTGATGTTCCTGTCGCTTAAGCGCATCGCCGCATGCTTGGAAAAACGAAGTCCAGAGCCAGAGGCAACCTCCTGTTTCCGTCTTAACAGCTCCTCAAAAGAGACGCCGTCCCCGGAACGAGCCGCATCCGTGCGATTCCGACCCAGATACTGATCCGTAATCTGCTCTATGGAAGCAAATTGATTCCCGATCTTATTCATGGCTCTCTCTCCCTTATCTGTCTTCCGCTCCCGTTACTCTCCCGCAGCCGCGTCGCCGTCCGCACCCTTGCTTTCCTCCGTGCTGTCTGCACTGCTGTCCGCACTGCCGTCCGCATCGGTATCGATATCCGCATCCGTATTGGTATCGGTATCTCCGTCCGTGCTGCCGGATGCTTTTTTCAGCTCCGTCATCCGCTCCAGAAGCTCCGTAAAGCGCTTCATGGCATCCTGCGGTATGTAGGACTGCTGATAGGACGTCATGCTGCTGTACACAGACGCGAGGTTCGTCAGATCCTCTTCCCATGCCGTCGACAGATCCTCCACTGCCGGAAGCTTCGCGACCTCATTCACGAACGCATCGGCAAGCGAAACCGCCTCCATGTACTCGGGATCCACAACCTCATAGACATCCGCCGCAGAGTAGAGGCTTCCGTTGACCGAGACGAACAGATCCCCGTTCTCGTAGTGCGTGAAGTCCACATAGCCCGCCACCCCGGAGGTCAGCCCCGTCGAATCCTTGATGAGGACATATTTCCCGACCAGGTCGTTCGTCGTGCTCATCTGGATCGAATCCTGCATGTTCAGCATCGCCTCCATCTGTGAGAAGGTCGCAAGCTGCGCCACATACTCCGTGTTGCTCGTCGGCTCCAGGGGATCCTGATACTGCATCTCTGCGCACAGAAGCTGCAGGAACTGGTCATACCCCATGTCATTGCTGGTATCTTCCGTCTCGGATGCGCTGTAGTTGTCTACCAGCTTTCCGTCATCCACTGCCTGTATGATCGCCATTGTTCTCTCCTTTCTAGGCGGTAAAATCGACCGAGTTGCCCTGCTCCGCCATCATCTGTGCGACCAGGCTCTCCTCCTCCGTCATCAGACCGCCAAGCTCATCCAACTCGTTCAGATTGATCTGTCTCGTCTGCTTCGCTGCCCTTTCCTGCTCTTCCCCCTGCTGTTCGTCGCGTTTTGCATTCTGCTCCAGGTTCCGCTCGAACTCATGGCTCCCTACCGTCACCTCCACAGCCTCGACCTTGACGCCCGTCTGCGTAAGATTCTGCCTGAGCTCCACAAGCTGGCTCTCCAGCGCCTCTCTCGCCGCCTCATTCTGCACGGTCAGATGCGCGGAAACAATCCCGTTCCTGGATGAGAGTTCCAAAAAGACCTTTCCCAGATGCTCCGGATTCAGCTGCATCTCCATCGTGGTCGCCGCATTCCCGGTACTCACTCTCGCAAACTCTACGATCTGACGGATGATATCGGTCGTATCGACCGGGCTGGCAAACTCTGTCTCAGCGGCAGCCTGTACCTCCGCCATCTCCGTGACGATCTGCTGTCCTGTCATCGCGTGCTCCGCGCCGCCGTTCGCCGCGTTCTGCCGTGCCGGATTTTGGCTGCCCAAAAAGGCTGTTTCCTCCTTCTCCTCCGCCGTCGCAGACGCAGTCTCGACCACGACCTGTTCCTCGGATGTCTCTGCGGTCCTGTCAGTCTGCCGGTATGCATCTTCCGCGACCTGTTTGGGCGCTGCATCCGTGACCTGCTCCGTCTCCCGGTATACCGCCGCGTCCGCATCGGTCTCCCGCACTTCTGTCGTCTCCTCTGTGACACGCACCGGCACATCCGACACATTCTGCACCGCTGCATCCAGCATGTCTTGCAGCTCCTGTGCGTTCATCCCAAGCTCTTTGAGCAGATCCTCACCGAGCGTCCCGACTGCCTGCATGATGTCCAGGAACTCACCGCTGCATAACAGCGTTGCCGTATCCTGCGTGCCCGTCAGCTCCGCCACCAGGGATGCCAGCTGCTTCGGATCCAACAGATCCGCAAAGCCGATCCCCAGGCTCTCCATCGCCGCTTCGATCTGCTCATCGGTCACACCGAGTTCCTCCTTCAGGACATCCCTGACATCCTCGGAGAACCGCTCGACCTTTTCACTGATCTGGCTGTCGTCCGCCAGACGCTTTTCCCCGCGTCCCTGCAGCTCCACCTCACGGTAGGACGAACGGTCGTACGCGCGATCCGACGCATCCGACGACAGATCCGTCTTTGTGTGCGGAAAATCCTGCTGTCCCTGCATTCCGTTGTCCGCCATCGCCGACATCTGGCTCATCACCTCTGCAAATGCCAGCTTTCTCTCGTCATCCCCGGAACTGCTGTTTCCTCCTGCCGGCTGGACGGTTGCAAACATCTTGCCGACCTCGGAAATCGTTGAAGTTCCCAT
>CANRBT010000179.1 GCA_947628935.1 uncultured Roseburia sp.
GAACCCATCATCTGGTTCATCGCCTCGCTGATCGCGCTCAGGTGCAATTCCCCGAGCTCCCCGCTGGTGTTCGTACCGTCGCCTCCCATCATCAGGTCTGTGATGATCTTTACGTCATGCTCCTTCAGCACCAGGATGTTGCTGCCATCCAAGCCTACCGTATATCCGATCCGAATGAATACGCACGGCCGCTCGTAGGCTTCGCAGATATCCGCCCAGTTGGCATAGGAGACGACCGGCGTGGAGATCTCTACCTTGCGGTTGACCAGGGAGAACAACGTCGTCGCTGCCGTTCCCATGCTGATGTTGCCGATCTCGCCCAGCGCATCCTCTTCCTTCTCTGTCAGCAGTCTCGGCCTCTCCTCGGAAGCTCCTCCGCCACTCTGCGCCGGCTGCGGCGCATCATCTGGTGTACTGTTCAGTAATGCGTTGATTTCTTCCTGAGACATTACTCCATCCATCTTACTGCTCCTCTCTGATTACTGATGTAACTCTTACTGCATAATTGTCGCCGGTCGCTCCCGGCAGGGCAGTAAACTTCTTTATGCTTCCCACATAGATGTCCAGCTCTTCGTCCACCTTTGTATCTAACCGTATGATATCCCCGGGCTGCAGCCCCAGGAAATCATTGACGGATATCGTGCTGTTCCCAAGCACGGCCTTGATCGGCATCGGCGCCCGTGAGATCAGCGATTCGATCGTCTCTGTATACTGCTGTTCGTCCTTCTCCTGGAGGCTGGAATACCAGTACTTCGTATTCAGGTTATCCATGATGCTCTCCAGCGTCAGGTACGGGAGGCAGATGTTGATCAGCCCCTCCACCTCGCCGATCTTGATATTCAATGTCACAAGCGCGGTCATCTCCGTCGGGGAAATGATCTGTGCGAACTGCGAGTTCGTCTCGATCCGCTCCAGGCGCGCCGCGATCTCACACACGCTCGCCCACGGCTCCGTCAGCAGGTTGACGCACACATTGAAGATACGCTCAATGATCAGCAGCTCGATCTCGGAAAATTCCCTCACCCGGTCGAGCGGGAGTCCTACGCCTCCAAGCATGCGATCCACGATCGCATACCCGACATTCTCCGCGATCTCTATGATGATATTCCCCTGCAGCGGCGCGAAATTGACAATGCCGAGCAGGACCGGATTGGAAAGCGCATTGGAAAACTCAGAATAGGTCACAGCCTCGGAGCTCATGACCTCTACCTGGACATTCTTGCGCAGATAGACCGGAAGGTTTGTCGAGAGCAGTCTGCCGTAATGCTCGAAGATGATCTCGAGCGTTCGCAGATGCTCCTTGGAAAACTTGACCGGACGGGCAAAATCGTAATTCTTGACCTGCTTCTCATTATTATCTTTTATCTCATCTACATCCAGCTCGCCGCTGCTCAGCGCCTTGAGCAAACTGTCTAT
Source organism: uncultured Roseburia sp. (assembly GCA_947628935.1). Lineage (GTDB taxonomy): Bacteria > Bacillota > Clostridia > Lachnospirales > Lachnospiraceae > Roseburia. Next base: position 1,417 of record CANRBT010000179.1, read on the forward strand.
TTCATTTTGCGATAAGACTTCGCCCATGCTCTCTCACCACCTATCGTTGATTCCTATTTTCGCTCCTGTACGTTGACGCTTGAGAAGTAGACACCAACGATAAAATCATTTCCGCCGAACATCTCCTGCACAGACTTCAAAATATCATCCTGTACCGTCTTGTAGCTGTTCGAGCTGAACTCGTCCATGGTGTATGTCGTGACGATCTGGTTGATCTCGCCGCGGATCATGGATTCCTTCGCGGCAAGCCCCTCAGCGCCCTTGTAGGACGCATAGCCCTCGCTCTGCGTGTTCATCGCCAGACTGACCGAGAACACGGCGTAGTTGCCGTCCGCAAGATTGACCGTGAATCCCTCCGCGATATCGTATGTCTCGATGTTCTCGATCGGGATCGCCGACGCGTCCGCGCCGGGACCGCCCTCCAGCTCCAGGTCGATCGCCGCGCACACCTGATCGATCAGCGCATTTGACTTTCTCGTCTGCGGGATGATCGTAAACGCCAGCACGGCAGTCAAAATCAGGTTCGCCAGAACCAGTGCCAAAACAATAATGCTAATCAGATTCTTCTTCATATGCTTTCCTTCCTGCCTTTATTCTATATTTGAATAATATGAATTGTAGACCTTGATCTCAACGCGTCTGTTCCTGGCTCTGCCCTCCGGCGTGGAATTGTCCGCGATCGGCACATAATCTCCACGTCCCGAGGACTTGATGTAACCGGGGTTGATATCCGTGATCTCCCTCAGATAATCCGCAACCGTGAGCGCGCGGTACATGGAAAGCACATTGTTGTCCTCGTATTTTCCCGACGATACCGGAACATTGTCCGTGTGTCCCTCCACATCGATGATATTCGCATTGTAAGGCGCGATGATCTTTCCGATTTTGTCGATCAGAGGGAACGCCTCCGCTCTCAGATCCGCCCTTCCCGAATCAAACAGCAGCGCGCCGTTCAGGGTGATCAGCACATACTCTGCATTGAAATCGACCTCGATGTCATTCTGAATGCCGTAGCGTGCCGCCTGCTCCTCGATCTGCTGCGCCATCTCCTCGGACTCCTTCAGAGCCTCCTGTTGGAAAGCCTCCTCGACATCCTCCTCCTCCTGCTCCTCCTGGGTGGAGTTGCTGTTCGCCTGCTCGTTAAAATACTCATCCAGCAGCTCCAGCTGGCTGACGCCCGCAGAGATCATCATGCCTTCCCCGATGGCGGAGCCTCCGTTCGGCAGGATGTTGAACGTACTCTGTAAGGAGGCGATCACCTGTTCGAACTTCTCCGCATCCACAGACGACATGGAGAACAGGAGCACAAAGAAACAGAGCAGAAGGTTCATCAGATCCGCAAAGGTATTCATCCATGCCGGTGAACCCTTTGGCGCGTCCTGCTTCTTCTTTTTTGCCACTACTCGTCACCTCCGCCATCTTCCGGTGCGTTATTGCGCGCAGAGGGCGCAAGGAACGATTTCAGCTTTTCTTCTATGACACGTGGATTCTCGCCCGCCTGGATCGACAGGATGCCCTCCACAGTGATTTCCTTCATCATCATCTCCAGGCTGTTGTTGATGCTCAGCTTGGCTGCTACAGGGTTACATAACCAGTTTGCGATCAGGGAACCGTACAGTGTCGTGACCAGTGCCACAGCCATCTTCGGTCCGATGGAGGTCGGGTCGTTCATGTCCTTTAACATCAGGATCAATCCGATCAGCGTACCGATCATACCCCAGGCAGGACCCAACTCCGCCCATTTCTCCCAGACGGCGATCATCTTCTTGTGACGGTCCTCGATACAGGTCAGGTCGGTCTCCATAATGCCGCGCACAAGCTCCGGATCCGTACCGTCCACGACCAGCATGACGCCCTTCTTCAGGAAGTCGTCCTCGATCCCGTTCGCCGCCTCCTCCAGTGCAAGGAGTCCTTCCTTACGCGCCGTATTCGACAGATCGATGATATTCTTGATGCACTGTGCCGGATCCTGCTGTTCGTTCTTGAAGATCAGCTTGATGCACTTTAAGCCGTTGAGGAAATCCGGCAGCTTGTTCGAAGCCAGCGTACCGGAGATGGAACCTCCGAGCGTGATAATGATGGATGCAAAGTCGAACATCGCACCCAGACCCGCGATACCGCCGCTGGAGAACACCCCGAACAAAAACATACCTGCGCCGAGCAGTATCCCTGCTAATGAAGCTATATCCAATTCTCCCACCTACCATCCTTGTTATAGTGTTGTGGTCCCCATGACCTTTCCTTCCCCGTCAAAAAGACCCCTTTTGTATGATTTTACTAAACTTTTTGTCACTTGTCTACTTTCTTTTAAAAATAAGCTGTTTTTCGACAAGCCGTTTCCATCGAAAACGCCTCCGCTGCCATAAAGAAAACCGTGTAACTCGCATCCAAACCTGTATATATGACCCAAGTTACACGGTTAGTATACCACATATGGTAGAATGTGTGAATACATTTTACCATATATTTTATTTTTAAATTAACGCTTCAGATTCACCAGCTCCTCCAGCAGCGTGTCGGACACAGTGATGATACGCGAGTTCGCCTGGAAGCCACGCTGCGTCACGATCATGGAGGTAAACTCCGTGGACAAATCCACGTTGGACATCTCAAGCTCGCCGGAGGTCATCTTGCTGCCGTCCGCGGTGATGTCCTTGCCGATCCCGTCGAACTCGCCGGAGTTCAGCGTCGTCGTATAGCAGTTGTTGCCGATCGCCTCAAG
>CANRBT010000180.1 GCA_947628935.1 uncultured Roseburia sp.
TGTCGCCCGGATCCTCGCTGTCTCCCGGATCCTCGCTGTCACCCGGGTCCTCACTGTCCCCCGGGTCCTCGCTGTCGTCCGGCTCCGGCGGTACATAATCCGTATTCACGATCCCCGTACCGTATGCATCCACCAGATATCCCGCTACCGGCGAATCTCCCGGAACGACGATCTCCTCGACATTAAAGCCGCCCTCCTCGCCGTCCGCATAGTCGTGCTCGCCGAACGATTCCAGGTTGGTGCCCAGCAATACCAGCTTGTGGATCTGGCAGCCGTTAAAAGCGCCGTCCTCGATCGTCGTCACGCTCTCCGGGACCGTCACTGTGCCGAGATGCGCTCCATAGAACGAATTCTTCAGGATCAATGTCGTCCCGTCGTGAAGTACCAGACCCTCGTTTCCTTCCTCATCGCCGTCTCTGCCCGGATGACCTGCCGGAACGATGAACAGGGAAACGCCGTCTCCGCGGTAGAGGATGCCGTCATAGGAGCTGAAATCCACGTTCTCCTCCTCGACCTCGATGCTCTTTAATCCCGTACAGTCTGCAAACACATCATCCCCGATCTCCTTCGTTGCCCCCGGCACGGTAAAGCTCGCCAGCACGGTATCGCCCTTGAAGGCTTCGTCCCCGATCGACGGGAGCTCCTTGGAAAGCTGTACCGTCTTTAACGTGACGCAGTCCTTAAACGCGCTGTCCGGTATGCCCGCGCTGCTCTCCCACACGAGATCCGTCAGCGCCTTACAGTTGGAAAACGCGCTGTCGCCGACCGTTTCCACGTTCGCCGGGATCGTGATGGATTTCAGGTTCATACACCCTACAAACGCACGCTCTCCTATGCTTGTCACGTTTTCCGAGATCGTGACCGATTCCACATTCTTGCCCTTGAATGCCTCGTCCCCGATCCTTGTCACCTCATCCGGGATCGTGACGACAGAATCCGAACCCGTATATTTGACAAGCTCCCCGTCTTCAATGTAGAATGCCCCATCCTCTGTCAGTGACGCCGCGGTTCCCGGCTCCCCCGGATAGATCATCACGATCAGCATCGAAATGACGAGCAGGAAACCAATTTTTCGTTTCACCTGATACTTCATGTCCACTCTCTCCTATCATCCGTTATTTTTACTCTGCATCCCTGCATTTTTTTGCTACCAGAAACAGTCTTCCGTCCTCCACATAATTGTTGCATGTGGACAGCGTCAGCAGCTCATCGCCGTAGGACGGCAGCTCCGTTCCCGTAATCACCGAGAGTTGTTGAATATTGCGAAGGAACTCCTGAAACTCTTCCTCCGTGTCCGCCTGGATAAAATCGTAATACCGGAACCCGTCCGAGCTCCGATCCTGCACCTGCGCCCGGCAGACTGCAAATATCTCATAGGTGCCCTTCTCGTAAATCGTGTCAAAGCTGATCTGTCTGTGAGCGTTCCAGTAATCCTCGTCCAGATAGCTTTTCAGGCTTCCGAACATCTGACCGCTCTTCATGTTATGCCCATATATAATGATATTCGTGCTGCGCGGCGCAAGTTCCGTCCGCGCATCCATGAACAAGGTCCCGTTAATGTCATCTTCACCGTTAAAATTGCGCTTCAGATAGTAATCGCCATCCCATTTTGTCAGCATCACAGGATAGTCGATCTTGGTGCCCTCAATGGTGATCCATCCCGCAATATCGGGATTCTCCTGAAGGATCATCTCATATTCCGGCAGAACCTGCGGCGTCTCTGCAGGCTCCCCAAGCTCCACGACCTCACCCTCCCCCGCTTCCGCGGCGGATAGCTCCGGCGCATCCTCCTGAAAAAATGTGTCGTTGCCGACAAGCTCCACCTCTTCCTCCTGCGCTTCCTGTCCTCCGCCCTCCCGCAGTTCCCGCAGCCGGTCGACTGCCTGGTTCCCGCGGAGATTCGTAAAATCGGACCAGAAATACCATACAAAGCAGCCGATCGCAGCCAGAAAGCACACGGCTCCAAGCGCCTTTTTGCTCCGGTCCGTCCTGCGTACCCTGTTTTTTCTGCTTTCCTCCTGCCGCTGCAGGTCCTTTAACTGCCCCTGCATCTTTTTCTGCCGCTTCCGGGTCTTCCCCGCATCCTCGGCGACGATATCCGCCAGGTCCAGAAAGAAACGTTTTCCTATTTTACTGTGAATCTTCAGCTTTCCGCTTCGTATGGACTGATAGAGGCGCAAAGCGATATCCGGGTCATAAATATCTACTGTGTGCGTGATTTTGTGTATCATCCTCACATCTGCAGCTGCGCGTTCGTACTCCTCCCGCGTGTCAAATGTGAAATTCCCGATCCTGTATGTTTTCATGCCCGGATACGCTTCCCTCCCCTCTGATCACTAATTCCTCGTCGTACCGCTCACCTCCGGCGACCATGCGCCATAGTAAGTGTTGGTATCGCCCTTGACATATGCGCGGATGCGATATGTGTATGCCGTGCCTGCCGCCAGGGACGTATCTGTAAAGCTCTTGCTCCTTGCTCCGACTGTCGCCACATGCTCCCAGTCTCCGCTTGCGGTCTTGCGCTGGATCTCATACCCTGTCGCCGCGCCGTTCGTCGACCAGCCGAGCTCGAGCGAGTTCTTCGTCTGCGAGACGATCTTCGGCGCATTCGCCGTATATGGCAGAATGTCGAACCGCAGCTTCTGCGTCGCCGTATAGTTGCCGATTCCGTCTACGATCGCCCATGCCTCGCCTGCCTTGCGGTTATCGTCATAGGTCAGCAGATAATCTCCATCCTCCGCCAACGTCACAGACCGGCTGCCGATCATATCCGTCACCTTGATCGCGGGCTCCACATCCTTACCCGTGTATACCTGCGCCGGAATCCCGGCTCCGTCGTTGACGACCGCAAGCGAGATGCTTCTCTCCACGATCAGGAAGCTCTTTGTCACCTCGCCCATGTAGTAGCCTTCACCGGAAATCTTCACGGTTCCGACGCCGACATTGCGGTTATTCTCAAAGCTGACTGTGTAATTCTCATCCTGCTTGAACTCGATGCCGCCAAGCTTCACCGTCACCTTCGGCTGAATATCCTCTCCGGTATATTCGTATGCCGATTTGTCCAGTGTGATCTCCGCTCCCGTAAGATCGATGAACTCCACCTTGTAGGTCTTCTCGATCGTTCCGTTATAATTGCCCTTTCCTGTCACGATCATCGAGAAGATCCCGGAGGATCCCTCCTGACGGTAGGTAATGTCATAATCCGTCTTCTCCTCCAGCGTGATGCCCTTGTTCGTCCAGATCAGCTGGATATGCTGTGTCGTGTCCGCCGTGTTCGTGATGTTATCCACAAAGCCTGCCAGTCGGATCTCCGGATCGCTGATGCTCTTCGGCGTGATCGTGTAGGACAACTGCTTTGTTCCGCCATACTCGTTGACGCCGCTTAAGATCAGCTTCTGCTGTCCCGCCGAGGTCCCGTCGCTGCCGTCTGCATAGCTCAGCGTATAATTGGACGCGCTGACCAGTCTGCCGTCGAGCGTGACTCGCAAGGTCGCGGAAAGCTCCTCGATCGTGTACTGCGCCGCCTTGTACGGCAGCTCTACCGGGATCCCGCTCACCTCCGCCTTCGTGATGTTCGTCGCGATCGTGAAGTTCACGTTCCGCTCCCCGGTAAATCCGCCGATTCCCTCCAGTCTCATCGTCACTACGCCCGGATTGGTGTTGTCTCCCGCGCTGATCACGGCGTTATAATCAACACCCTGCACCAGCTTGTAGCTTCCGCAGGTGATCTGTACCTCCGGCACGATCGGTACTCCCGTGTATGCCTGGTTCGGGATCGGCGCCACATTGATGTCTGTCGCGTTGATGTTGTGCGTCGTGATCGTGAACTGCTTCTGGTACTCGCCGTTAAAGCTTCCGGTTCCCGTGACTGTCGCGGTCGCCGTTCCCACGGTCTTATTGTCCGTGTAAGTGACCTTATAATCCTTGCCCTTCTGTAATGTCCGTCCGCCCAGCATGACCGTCAGCTCCGGCTCGATCGCCACGCCGGTTCCCATATACGGATAACTGTCTCCGTCCGTAAAGGTGATGACCGCATCGGTAAGCTCCTGCTCCTCGATCGTGAAATGTACCTCCCGGTAGCCGCTGTAGTTGCC
>CANRBT010000181.1 GCA_947628935.1 uncultured Roseburia sp.
GTGTTTAGTTTTCGTGTTTCTTAAAAGCCTTGTTTTATGCGGTGTTGCGGTGGTTGTCTATAAATACTTGCCCCGAATGGCGCAGGAAAGACGACGTTCATGCGATTGCTATGCAACATTCAGACCCCGACATCCGGGAAAATCGTATGGAACGGTAAAAACATTGCGGGGCTTGGAGAAAAGTACCATGATCTGTTAGGCTATCTACCGCAGCATTTTGGGTATTATCCCGATTTTACGGCACTTGATTTTCTTCTATATATCTCTGCCTTAAAAGGATTAAGCGATCAGAGCGCAAGGAAAAAGTCAAAAGAGCTTTTGGAAGCGGTGGGCTTAACTGTGGAAAGCAAACATAAGATCAAGACTTTTTCTGGCGGTATGAAACAGCGGTTAGGGATTGCACAGGCAATGCTCAACGATCCGCACATTTTGATTTTGGATGAGCCGACAGCAGGACTTGATCCCAAAGAACGCGTGCGCTTCCGCAATCTGATCAGCGCCTTTGCAAAAGACCGTATTGTAATTTTGTCAACCCATATTGTCTCAGATGTGGAGTTTATCGCAGAAGAGATCATCATGATGAGATCGGGAAACATTGTCCGTTTCGGAAAGCCGCAGGAGATCACTTCTGAAATCGACGGGTGCGTATGGGAATGTACTGTTCCGGCGGATCATGCGGAAGAATATGCATCTGCATTCCATACCAGCAATTTGCGAAACACAGACAGAGGAGAAACCATATTGCGGATGATTGCGGACCGTCCGCCAGTGGAAAATGCAGTACAGGTACAGGCAAACCTGGAAGATTTGTATTTATTTTATTTCAAAGGAGAGATAGAACCATGAAAAGACTGATTTCGTTTGAGTTGAAAAAAATATTTGCCAGACGGCTGACACAAGCCTCGGTTGCAGCAATTTTATTGATATCCATCGCCTTTGGTTTTAGCACATATCAAAATATGTATGCATTTGACGGGATCAGCGAAGAAGGCGCCGGGCAGGCGGCAGTTGCAATAGACAAGGCGATCGCTGAAAAGTATGCGGGTATACTGACCGATGAAAAGGTACAGCAGATGATGACGGATTTTAAACCTACACAAGATTTACATGGCATGAATGCCGCTTATCTGTATCAAAATGCGATGCAGTCGGCTGTATTTCGTCGTTTCTCCGATCCGGAAGGCAACTGGAATGGCCTTCGTGTTTCCGATGTGTTTGGAGAAGAAGAGATCAGGATTGGATATACATGCGGCTGGCTTTTGACAAGTCAGAATATGATAAAGATTTTTATGATGCTGTCATTGGTCATCGTTATTATGACCGCGCCTGTTTTTTCCGGTGAATATGGAGGACTGGATCCTATTATCCTGACAAGTAAATACGGGAAAACCAAATGCGCAACGGCAAAAATCATCGCAAGCATTTTAGCCTCGCTGATTGTGACGGCGGTCGTTTTGGTAATTAACCTTATCTGTGCTTTTATGCTGTACGGAAGCAGCGGGCTGGATTGCAGTATTCTCTTTGCTCCAGAAGGTTTTGTCGAGGGATATATCCCATTTAATATAAGCTGCAGAGTATTGCTTCGATATCAGTCCCTTTTAGTATTTACCGATGTTATTAGTGTTACGGGTATTACATTAGCATTATCTGCGGTATGCAAAAATCAGATGGCAGCTTTCGCAGCTTCCGCAGCAATTTATCTTTTCCCTGTGATGCTGCCAATTAGCGAGACAAGCCCTTTCTTTCAGATCGTTGCGCTTTTGCCGTTGAACCATATACAATTTGTTTCCCTCATGTCCGTAAGACAGATGAGCGGCGGTGTGCTTTATGCACTATGGGCTGTCCCGGTTGCCCTTGTCATTATGGGAACCGGCATGGTTCTGTCTCACAGAACGTTTGCAAGACATCAGGTGGTTTAGAGTTGTTATAAACGTGAAGTTTGCAGCTTTTTGGGACAGTCACCAAGTTGTAACATTCTTTTGGTATAATAAAGGCAAAAACGAGAGGCGGTTGGTGACATGATAGAATTATATTATGCGGAGGACGATGCCAATATTGCAAATGCAGTGAAGGAATATCTGGAACAAAAAGACATGAGAGTGCAGATATATCATACGATTTCAGAGTTCAAACAGGCATTGGAAATGCACATGCAAATGCATGTGCATGTGCATATGGCGACGGTCGTCCTGCTTGACTGGAATATGCCGGACGGTCACGGGGACAGCTTGTGCCAGTGGATCCGCAGTCATTGGAAGGAGCTTCCGATTCTTTTTCTTACGGTCCGCGGGGACAGTTCTGATATTGTCTCCGGATTTCAACATGGGGCGGATGATTATGTGGTAAAGCCGTTTGCGCTAGAAGTATTGTATTCACGGATCCTTGCGGTACTCCGCAGAACCGGAAATGTGACAGAACAGTATCTTTCCTGTGATGAGATCCAAATGGATCAAAACCGCCATGCCGTCTTTTGCCATTCAGAGGAAATCGCATTAAGCGAGGCGGAGTATCAGCTTTTATGGTATCTGATGCAGAACAAGGGAAGGACAGTCACCAGAGCGAAAATTTTAGAAGCGGTATGGGATGCAAACGGCAGTTATGTGAATGACAACACGTTGACTGTCACAATGAAACGGCTTCGGGACAAGCTTTCGCAGCCGGCGTGCCTGAAAACGATCAGAAGCGTGGGCTACCGTATGGAGGACACGATATGAACAGCCGCAGGAATGTATTTGTTACGTTAGGATTGGTATTATCGGTCAGTTTCATTGCTGCCGCTGTTGCTGCATGGCTGGTTTCCTGTCAGTACAGCAAGACATCCTTTGATCTGGTAAATGCGGTCTGCCGTGAAGTGATCGAACAGGAGCCGGGATCACAGAAAATCGTCGCTGCCGCATTGAAGGAATATACAGAGGGAAATCCGGACGGCTTTTTAGAAGGCGATGTATTGTCCCCGCTTGGATATCGTGTGACTGATTTCGCGGACATCCCATGCAGACAAATTGTTTTCTTTGCAGCGGTCGGATGGTTGATGGGGGTTTTGTTTTTCTTTTCTACGTTTCTTTATCGGAACAGGATGGAAGATCACAGGGTTAGAGATCTGATCGCTTATCTGGAACAGGTAAACAGCGGAAAAGCACGGATCCTGTCTGCTTTCGGAGAGGACGATTTTTCCAAATTAGAGGATGAAATTTGTAAGACCGTTACCTTTCTTTATCAGACAAAAGAGCAGGCAGTGCAGGCGAAAAATGATTTTGCGGAGAATTTATCCAATATCGCACACCAGATCAAAACGCCGATCACGGTCATTTCTCTGATTTCCCAGAGCATGAAACAGGATGTTAACCGTAAAGCGTTGGAACAGATAGAAAAACAGCTTTCCCGGCTGACGTATCTGGAGGAATCCTTGCTGGTCTTGTCCCGGTTGGATGCGGGGACTTTGGTTTTGCAAAAAGAGGAAACCGATGTTTTTACGCTCCTTGTTCTTGCAGCGGACAACCTTCAGGAGCTTTTCCTGCGTTCCGACACTTCCATTGAGATACCGGAACAGGGGGAAATGTTCATTTCCGTGGATATGGACTGGACAATGGAAGCGCTCATGAACCTGATGAAAAACTGTATGGAGCATAATGAAGGGGGAACGGTCCATTGTTCCTATACGCAAAATCCATTATACACGGAAATCCTGATCTGGGATGAGGGAGAAGGATTTGCGAAGGAAGAGATGCCGCACGTCTTTGAACGGTTTTACCGGGGAAAACATGCAAGCGCGGGCGGGATCGGGATCGGACTTGCTTTGGCAAAAGAGATCATAGAACGCCAGAACGGGACGATACGGGCAAAAAACAAGTCCGGAGCAGGAGCTTTTTTTGAAATCCGCTTCTACTGTCACTGAGTTGTAATTTTCATTTGCTATACTGTAATTGTAAAGGCAGTGAGGATTCATTGCTCAACAATAGGAGGCACAATGTCGAAAGACAAGCGAACAGGAAAAAGGAGAACTCTGAAATGGAAATCTTAAAGTGTGAAGGAATCAG
>CANRBT010000182.1 GCA_947628935.1 uncultured Roseburia sp.
TCTGGCGGACAAGGTACCCATAGTACTCCCTTCCGTCAGGGAAATAGCACAGACCCATCTCATTGCTGCCGCTGCCCAGGAGCTCCGTGAGGGCAGCGGCAAGCATGTCATAGGCGGGCAGGATCTCGTCCTTCACCAGCTGCTCATTTTGCTTCCGATAGGAACTGCGTTCCTCCTCCGTCAGATCAGGAACGTCCTCCAGTTTATGTGCAAAGGTCTGGATCAGGTAATGATCATCTGTGTGTTCCGTAAAGGTCTTGCATTGTGAAATAATGGCATTACATGCATAGTCGGACATGAAAAGTCCTGCATCCGCTTTCTGGCGCTCGAATGCAACAATTTGGGAGAAGTAGTCTTTGGTCAGTGCGATCAGGGCAAGATAATCCTCCACATCCTTCTTTTCATGGAAGCGGTACTCTTCATACAGCACAGGGAGCTGCGCCTGAATGCCGGTCGAAGGACGCAGGATCTCGTCGTAATAGGTAAAGTTCGACAGGGAAAGCTGCAGCTGCAGATAATCGAGCAGGATATCATAGGTAAACCGCTGGTCTTCAGAAAGCGCGTCGTAGTCATAACCCTCCAGTGCCGAGAGGAGATTTTCCATGGCAGCCTGGGAGGAGAGAACCGCGTCCGTAGAGAGATCGCCCAGGGTGATCGGGGTTTCCGTGATCCCGTAAGCTTCCGGGTGCGATAAGGTAAAGTGGAGGTTGATGGTATTTGAGGAGACCTCCGAACGGAAAAGGTCATCGACAAACTCCTCAAAAGAAGCGGAAGGCGTCGTCTGAATGGCAGAGGACGCCGCATTCTGTCCGAAGGGCGCAGCGCAGCCGGAGAGAACCAGCAGGGATGCAGGGAGGACAGCGCGGAAGTTCTGTAGCAATGGCAGATGTTTCAAGGACATACCTCGTTCATGAAAAGCCCATGACAGCGAATCAGCATATCCTATGTGAAAAAACGGAGCGATATGCCAAAAACACGGAATCAGACAAAAACGGAAGGAATAGGATAGAAAAAACGGAAGGAGCCGCTGTTATGAATTATCTGTGGGCATCTATGATCTTGATCGGCATTATTTTTTCCGCATTTCAGGGAACGCTTCCCTCCCTGACAAATGCGGCGCTGGAATCCGCAAAGGAGGCTGTCGCATTGTGCATCACGATGACGGGCGTGATGTCCTTCTGGGTCGGTCTGATGCGGATCGCGGAAAAATCAGGGATCATTGCCGGCATGTCGCGCCGGATGAGACCGCTTCTGCGCTTTTTGTTTCCGCGCATCCCCTCGGATCACCCTGCAAATGCGTATATCGCGACAAATATGATCGCAAACATGTTTGGGCTTGGCTGGGCGGCGACGCCTGCGGGATTAAAGGCGATGGAGGCGCTGCAGGAGCTCAACGAGGAGGACTGCAGAGAACATGGGGTGGACAGCCGTCGGGCGCCCGACATTGCGACAGAGGAGATGAGCATTTTTCTCATCGTGAACATTTCTTCCCTGCAGCTGATACCGATGAACATTATCGCGTACCGCGGCGAATACGGCAGCGTCAACCCGACGGCGATCGTGGGACCGGCGCTCGCTGCGACCTGCTGCAGCACGCTGGCGGCGCTGGTCTTCTGCAAAGGCATACAGCTCTGGAAAAAGGTGTCGCAAAATGGACGTCGCCCGCATCAAATACGATAAAAAAGCATTGCCGCGCTGTCGATATATCTTTATAATAGAAGAAAGAGGACAGACCGGCTTGGTCTGATCGGAAGGACAGGTGACGTGATGAAAAGAAGAAATACAATTCTGATCATAGATGACAATAAACTGAACCGGGCAACCATTGCGGATATCTTGAGAGACAGCTATCAGATCCTGGAAGCCGAGGACGGCAAGCAGGCGTTTCGCGTCCTTGCAAAGGAAAGGGATCGCATTGCGCTGGTTCTTTTAGACATTGTCATGCCTGTCATGGATGGATTTGCGTTTTTGAAGGAATATAAAAAATGGGAAGAGTATCGCTACATCCCTGTGGTCGTGACAACGCTAAATGACAATCAGGACAATGAGCGCAGATGCCTGGAGCTTGGCGCCTGGGATTTTGTGCCAAAGAGCGACCACCCGGAGGTCATGCGTATGCGCGTGCGCAATGCCATTGACAAGAGCAAGGTCCGGCTTTTGGAGATCGATCCTCTGACAGAGATATACGGTCAGCAGAAGTTCTTTCAGATGACGCGGGAGATGCTGGACCGTGCGGGGGAGGACGAGCAGTTCGCCTTTGTGCATTTTGATATTGAGCGTTTCAAGGTCATCAATGCGACGCAGGGACCGCAGGAGGGCAACCGGCTGATCTGCCGGATGGCGGAATGTATCAGGGAAGGCATAGAAGGCTATGGAAAAGGCACTTATGGAAGGATCAACGGGGACGTGTTCGCCATGTGTCTTCCCTATCAGGAGCTGGGCGAGGTGCGCAGTCTCATAAAGCAGATATCCCGCAGTATCAAAGAACATACCGCGCATTATTACCTTGAGACCTGTGCGGGCATCTATCCGATCGAAGATACGACGATGGATATTTCCCTGATCCTGGATCATTCGGCGATCGCGGCAGGACAGTGCAAGGGCAACTACATGGTAAATATGGCGGTCTATACCAAAGAACTCAAGGAGCGGCTTTTGGTGGAACAGCGCATCATTAACGAGATGGACGCCGCGCTGGAGCAGGAGCAGTTCATCGTGTACTTTCAGCCCAAGTATGAGCTGCAGCAGATGAGTCCTTACGGTGCGGAGGCGCTGGTGCGCTGGAAGCGTCCGGACGGGACGCTGGTATCGCCGGGAGATTTTATTCCGGTCTTTGAAAAGAACGGATTCATCATCAAGCTGGACTATTATGTGTGGGAGAGGGTGTGCAGGTTCATCCGGAGCGAACTGGATGCCGGCAGGGATCCGGCGCCGATTTCCGTCAATGTCTCCAGGGTCAACCTGTACAATCCCAGGTTTCTGGAGTCGATCATCAATCTGGTGGAAAAATATAAGATCTCTCCAAAGTATCTGCATCTGGAACTGACGGAGAGCGCGTTTTCGGACAATGCCGTCATCATGCAGAAGGCTGTGCAGTATCTGCATGGAGCCGGATTTACGATCCTGATGGATGATTTCGGGAGCGGCTATTCCTCCCTGAACGTTTTAAAGGACGTGGATCTGGATGTCCTCAAGATCGACATGAAGTTCTTCTCAAAGGGCGGAACGGAGGAAAAGGGCGCGAAGATCATCGAGGCGGTCATTAAAATGGCGGAATCCCTTGACATGACGGTCATCGCGGAGGGCGTGGAGGAAAAGCATCAGGTGGATTTCCTCTCAGAGCTTGGCTGCGACTATATCCAGGGCTACTACTTTGCAAAGCCGATGCCGCTGCTGGATTACTGCAGGCTGATCGGAGCGGTTGGCGATGAATGAGAATACCGGGGATGGCGGAAAGCTGTGATAACGGACGTGCAGCGGCACATATACTGTGACAATAACGGATATCAGGTGCGCAATGCAGGTCATGGTCTTTCTGTCAGATGTGATGATACCGCTTCTGATCTTTTGCATTGTCGGTTACGGGCTGTTGAACCGGCAGAATATCTACGAGGAATTTATTGACGGGGCGAAGGATGGATTTCAGACGGTCATCGGCATTATGCCGACGCTGATCGGTCTGATGGTGGCGGTCGGGATCCTGCGCGCCTCGGGCTTTCTGGAATATGCCGCTTCGCTCTGTGCGCATGTGACGGAGCGGCTTGGCTTCCCGTCGGAGCTGCTGCCGATCACAGTCGTGAAGATGTTTTCTTCCTCGGCTGCGACAGGGCTGTTGCTGGATCTGTACAAGGAGTACGGTGCCGATTCGATGATCGGACGGATGGCATCCATCATGATGAGCAGCACAGAGACGATTTTTTACACGATGTCGGTTTACTTTATGAGCGTAAAGGTCAAAAAAAGTCGGTTTACGCTCGCGGGGGCACTGATCGCGACACTGGCGGGGACGGTGGCGAGCGTTGTACT
>CANRBT010000183.1 GCA_947628935.1 uncultured Roseburia sp.
GCCTATTCGCTGACGGAGCACTGGGACGGCGGGTACGGAGATGAAGCCATCTCGACGATCGTACAGGAGATGGAAAACAACCGCGACAATATCATCGTCATCTTTGCCGGTTATCCGGATCCAATGAAGAATTTCATTGAGCGAAACCCGGGACTCCGGTCCCGCGTCCCCTTTCATCTCTCCTTTCAGGATTACTCGACAGAGGAGCTGGCAGGGATCGCCGAGTTGGAGGCGGGCAGACGGGGATTCGCCATCAGCGAAGACGCGCGCGACAGAATGACAGCCCTGTTAGCCGGGACGGCAAATCGCCCCGAGATGGGCAACGGGCGCTTCTGCAGGAATCTGATCGAAAACGCGATCCTTCATTTTGCATCCAGGGTCTACGGCTGCGGCGATACCCCCGCGGAAACGGACTTCCTTCTTTCCGCAGAGGATTTCAGCGCTCCCTCCTCCCACGAGGCCGAAAAAAAATTGCCCATAGGATTTCGATCCTAGGGCAATTCTCTTCTCTGCAGGAGAAAGGGCGCTTCCACGGCGGCGATGCCTACTCCTTCTTGGCGTTCGCCCGCGCCAGAAAGGTCTCATCCTCGATGATGCAGCGCTCATGCGTTCCCTCTCCGATCAGTCCCTTGGCGTCGTACGCCTTGACCGCGAACTCGAGCCGTCTGCGATCCGCCTTGATCAGCGTCGTCTCACAGGTGACCTCCATCCCGACCGGAGTCGCCGAGAGATGCCGGACATCGATATGAACGCCGACCGTTCCCTGTCCCTCCTGCAGCTCCCCCCGCACACTGTTCGCCGCCGTATTCTCCATCAGCGCGATCATCGCCGGCGTCGCGTACACGGCAAGCATGCCGCTCCCCATCGCCTGTGCCGTGAGCTCAGGCGTGACCGTGATCGTCCGCTTTCCCGTGATCCCCTTTTCCATAGGCTCCCCTTCTCCCCTTCCCTTACAGGGTAAATTTATGAATATTCTCCATCAGTATCTCTACCTTCTTCTCCAGGTTCTCCATCACCGTACCGGACTCATCCACAGAACGCGACAGCTCCGTGGACATCGCGGATGTCTCCTGCGCAACCGACGCGTTGTCCTGCGCAAGGCGGTTCAACAGATCCAGCGACTGCATCACGTTCGCCCTCTGATTCTCCAGCTCCACGGTCATGCTGTCGATCGACTTCACGGAACCCACGAAGTTGCTCAACTCCTGATGCAGCGCGGAGAACGTCTCCTGCGTCTCTGTCAGGGACTTTACCTGCACATCCACAGACTCGTTGATCTCGCGCATGCCCTCGACAGATTTTGTCGCATTCCGCTGCAGCTCGTCCACGATCTGGTTGATCTTCTCGACCGACTCCGCCGACTGGCTCGCCAGCTTTGCGATCTCGTCCGCAACCACGGCAAATCCGCGTCCTGCCTCTCCGGCACGCGCCGCCTCAATGCTTGCATTCAGCGCCAGCAGGCTCGTCTGATCCGCGATCTCGTTGATCAGGTTTGCCGCCATGTGGATCTGCTGTACCGAATCATGTGTCGTCTCGATCTGCTCCGCCATGCCGTAGATGCTCTGCTGCGTCCGGCTGTTTACCTCGATCAGCTGCCGCAGCGTCTCCATGGAGCGCTCACTAATCTGGCTCATCTCTCTCGCATTCTGATCCAGGCGGCTGACCTCCTCACTGGTATTCTTCAGGTGATTCGCCATCACGCCGACATCCTGATCCGCCTCGTCCGTAGACTCCGCCTGACGGCTCACATTGCCCGCAATGGAATCCACCGCGTCATTCACCTGGGTGATCGTGCCCTGCATATCGTGAAACGCCGTATCAAACTGGTTCAACACGTCATGGATCGCCTGCGCCACGTCATCGATGTTCTGAAGCAGGGCGCGCATGTTGTCCTGCGCCACGCGCAGCGCGTCCGAGGTCTGTCCGATCTCGTTCCTCTGCCGGATCTCAACGTTGGTCGTCAGATTTCCCTCCGAGATGCTGTCCGCAAACTGACGGATCTGATCCAGCGGCGCGATGATCTTTTTCGTGACAAGGAACGCAAAGACCAGCGCCACAAGGATCACAACGATAAATACGATATCCACCCGCAGCAGCATCCCGTCGTACGACTTGTTCAACTCGCTCTGCACGCTCTCCTTCTCCACCTGCATATCGTCGATATAGTTGCCCGTGGACACCACCCAGCCCCACGGCTCAAAGATCTCGGAATACGCGATCTTGGGCGCAACTGTGACGCCGTCCGCCTTCGTAAAGTAAAACTCGTTGTAGCCGCCCTTTTCCGCCGACTGGCAGACCCGCATGATCTCCTGGATGATCATGACGCCGTTCTGATCCTCCAACTCGTAGCGGTTGTTGCCCTCGTTCTCCGGCTGGATCGGATGCATGATCAGCGTGTAGTCCGTGTCGTCGATCCAGAAATAACCGCTCTGGTCGTCGCGGTAGCGCATTGCCCGGATCGTCTCCTTTGCGTCGTACTTCGCTTCCTCCTCCGTCTTTTCCCCTGCCTGGCACAGATCGTACTCCGCCTGGAGGATCGTTATGGTGCTCTGCACCTGCGACTTGATCTCCGTGTTGTAGCCGCTGTCCAGCGCCGCCTCATAGGTCGTGTACGCCTGCTTCGACATGCTTCGGATGGAGATGACAGCATTCGCGCCGATCACGATAGCGGTCACAGCTGTGATCACGGCGCACAACGCCATGATGGAAACAATGATACTGCGTTTCTTTTTCATTTGTCCTATTCCCCCAATAGATAATAGAGATAATGTGAAATATTGCCAGAGTCATCGACTCTGGCAATAGTATAAACCTTTTTTTATCAAATTTCAACTGCCGTTATCTCCGAGGGTCAATGACAACATCTTCCGCATCGGCTGCAATCGCCGCACTGCGCGGATTTCCCGCTCTTTTTATCCCGCGCGATGCTGCGGACGGCAAGCGCCACAATACCGAGCAATACCGCTCCTGTCAGGACCGTACCCATATTCCAAACCTCCCCAGACACTTCACAGCCGCTATGCAGCAGCTTTCACCTTGCCGCGCAACGTCCCGTTCTCCCTGTACGGACGGAACAGCAGATAAAGGATCCCGGCGATGCACAGGAAGGCGACGACGGTTCCAACGCCAAATCCGCCCGTCGTGACCAGCGTCCCGATCTGATAGATGCAGAGGGAAACGACATACGCCAGTCCGCACTGATATCCGATCGCAAACCAGAACCATTTCGCGCTGTTCATCTCGCGCTTGATCGCTCCCATCGCGGCAAAACACGGTGCGCAGAGCAGATTGAACACCAGGAACCCGTACGCTGCCACAGGAGTCATGACCGTCGCCAGATTGCCCCAGATCTCCGCGCCGTCCTCCGCGACCTCCGCGAACCCGAACAGCATCCCAAACGTTGCTACGACATTCTCCTTTGCGATCAGACCCGTGATCGCCGCGACCGCCATTCTCCAGCCCTCTCCGGCAGTCGTCCATCCGAGCGGCGCGAAGATCCACGCAAACAGGTTTCCGATCGCTGCAAGAATACTGTCATTTAACTGCTCCGCCTCGAGCATGCCAAATCCGCGGTCCGTCCACCCAAAGCTCATAAGGAACCACAGGACGATCGTCGAGAGCAGGATGATCGTTCCCGCCTTCCGGATAAAGGACCAGCCGCGCTCCCACATGCTTCGGAGCACATTGCCGGCCGTAGGCCAGTGGTACGCCGGGAGCTCCATAACAAACGGCGCCGGTTCTCCCGCGAACATCCTTGTCTTCTTTAAGATAATGCCGGAACCGATGATCGCCGCGATACCGACAAAATATGCGCTCCATGCGACCCATCCTGCGTTGTCGAAAAATGCGCCCGCGATCAGCGCGATGATCGGCAGCTTCGCGCCGCACGGTATGAACGTCGTCGTCATGATCGTCATCTTGCGGTCGCGGTCGTTCTCGATCGTGCGGGACGCCATGA
>CANRBT010000184.1 GCA_947628935.1 uncultured Roseburia sp.
CGGGATGAGAGCCGCTATTGAGGTTAGCTTTTTCGGTCGCTGAGCCCTACCAGATAGTCCAGGGTAACATGATAATATTTTGCAAGGATAATGGCATACGAGAGTGGAAGTTCTCGTATGCCTTTTTCATATCTGCGGTACACTTCTCTTTTGCAGTTCAGGATATCTGCGACCTGCTGTTGTGTGAGGTCGTGGTCAATTCGTAGGTCTTCAATTCTTTGCCAGTGCATTTTTGTCAACTCCTTTCTTGACAATGTTACTAAACGGTGGCATAATAAGTTGAAAATGCCACCATATAGTAGCATTTCCGAATAGCAGGCATTTTAGAAAAAAGAAGGGAATGATTGTCGTGGAGTACAGTGCGAAGGAAGTGGGCAGGAGACTGCAGGCGCTTCGCAGGCAGAATGGCTGTTCGAGAGAAAAGATCGCAAAGGGTATCGGGAAATCAGTGAAATACTACGGGGATATCGAGCGCGGCAGCTGCGGAATGAGCGTGGAGACACTGCTGGAGCTGTCAAAGATATATCATGTCTCGCTGGACTATCTGGTCAGGGGGATCGGTGACACAGACGAAAAAGAACCGGATGCGGAAACGGCATGGATGATAAATCGTGTAGGGCAGCTTGACAGCCGCAAGCGGAGTGCAGTCCTTCAGATGCTCGGTACAATTGTGGAATTGGGGCTGGAAGAGGAAAGGGAAGGACGCTATGCAGAGGATTGACAGAATCATGATATCCGGAGATCTCCTTCGGGTAAAAAAGGAAAACGGTATTTCCGTAAATTTTCATGAGAAACGCATTAATAAATATTATCATCTTTTACAGTTTCAACTGAACGAGGCGTGCTGTGTTCCGGTAGAAAAATGGAATACAGACAATACAGATTTTTCGGCGGAATATGTATACCAGGAATGTGGTCTGGTATATGGAGAGACGGAAGAGTGGCTGAAAATATACGGACTATATGATATACCGAAAACGATTCTTGATTATTATTACGGATATATGGAGCATGCGCTCGTCATTTATATTGAAATGTCCCTGATGCAGAAAAGAATACATTCCCTGCTGAATATTCCTTATCTGGACTTGACGGTACATCCCGTTCGTTTTTTGGACGATCATCTGTTGGGCATTGCAACAAACAGAGAAGAGATTTTTCGGCGGATGAGGAGATATCAGGCGGATGAGAATAGCTTCCGGTTACATGCCAGCCTGATAAAATCGATGGCAGATTTCAATCCGCTTCCCATTGAAGAGAATGCGGCCTTGATCGCAGGACAGACAAATATAGACAAAGCGTTGTATGCAGACGGAAGATGCCTGTCTATTATGGATTATGAGGACGAGATCGTAAGGCTGGGAGAACGCTATGATATTGTATATTACAAAGCACATCCGTTCAACACGGAGCTGAAGGCAATACATGCGTTTTTAGGACAGTTTCCGTTTATCAGGTTATGTCCAAGCGACTGGAATGTATATAAAATGCTCGCCCATGAGAATTTGCAGAAGGTATATGCGATTACTTCCGGGGTGTTATATGAAGCGCCGTATTTCGGAAAGGAAAGCGAGGCTTTTTACGGACTGCCGTTGAAATTTGATTATGACAGGAATTGCGAATATGAGGAAGAGATCTATCTGTCCATTTATAACAGTTATCTGGAACCGGGATTTTGGAAGGACGTATTACAGGATATTATAGAGGTAAATCAGGGGTGCCGGGAGATTGTGCTCGCGGAGCGTCCGAACCGGCTTCGGGCGGTAATGAATGATTACTGGAGCTATACAGAGCTGGACCCAACCGTTATAACAGTCGGGAAAATGTATAATACAAGACTCCGGGAAGTGGAAAGAGTGACAAAGGGGTCTGACGGAAATATAAAGTACGAAGCGGGTTCCCTGACGGGACAGGTAGCTTTTTTGACGGAACAACTGAAGGTTTTGCGCAGCGATCCGTGCTTTGAAAGAAATGTCTTAAAACGTGAAATGAAACGGGCTGTATTTGCGCTGTCTGTAAACAGCAGGATGTGCAATCCGCTGATCGTTTTGTACAAGCTGCAGAGAGAGGCGTTGCCTTATCAGGAGACGGACAGTGTGATCCATGCGGTCAGAGGAATTACCTATCGACCGCATGCGCCGCACGGAGGACGGGGAGGCGGAGGGGCTGTGCTGTCCGCCATGCAGGCAGTCTTCCAGGATGAAGCAGGGGGATATCCGATCACATACAGCTACAGTGAAAGAGACGGTATATGGCATACCCTGCGGAACCGCTACTACAGCACGGCGGATTATAACAGATTCATCAATCAATCGTCGCAGCTGACACCGCTGTATGCGGCAATTGTCTTTGCGATAAGAAAGACATGCCATGAGAAGGGGAAGCTTTATATCTGTCACGAATATGCCACTGCGTATGGATTATCTTTGATGCATAAAAAGTACATCTTGGTCATTCATACGCAGGGAACAAGGGTAGATGAAAAGCGGACGCTGGGTGAGGGACTTTGCAAAAGTGAGGAGCTGGTGATCGCATGGTGTGAGAAACGGGCAATGGAGAGTGCGGTACTGGTATGCTTTCCAAGTAAGGGAGCGGAGGAGATGTATTTTTCCAGTCGTCACTGCATGGTTTCGAGAAAACAGGTACATATCGGACCGCCAATGTACAACACGCTATATGCATTTCCTGCTCCATGTCAGGTCTGGCAGGCAGAGGCGGATGCCGCCTGCATTACTTTTTTATCAGTAGGAACCCTGACTGCCGCCAAGGGACAGGATCGTGTGTGCAGAGCTATGGAAGCTCTTTTGAAAGTATATGACGGGAAAATACGCTGGATCTGTGTAGGAAAGGGACCGATGGGTGAACAGATTAAAAGATCAGCCGGGCAATTGGAAACAAAGTATCAGAATTTTTCCTTTCTTTCTATTGCCAAGGTGTCATTTGCGCAGATGCAGTATCTCTATTCCATCGCAGACATTTATATGATGTTACATAGGATTTCCGTTTTTGATCTGGCTACTTTGGAGGCAATGCAGCATTCCTGTGCCGTGGTATTGTCACCGACAGGCGGTAATCTGGAATTTAACTGCAATCAGAATATTGTTTATGCAGAGGAGGATATTTCTGATGTCCTGGCGCTGATGGAAAAGGAAACGCTGCAGGAGAAAAAGGAGAGAAACCGGATCGCTTATGAGACGGGCTTTTCGATGGAATGCTTTCGCGCGCGGTATGAGAGCCTGATACAGGAAACGGTCAAAGAGATCAATGGACAGGTGAACAGGATGTAATGGGATATCTGTATGCAATACAGGAGGGCAAAACAATGGAACATAAGAAGATCATTGCGGTACTGCCGGCGAGATATCAATCTTCCCGATTTCCGGGAAAGCCGCTTGCCGGGATCCTTGGAAAACCGATGATCCGTTGGGTATATGAGAGAGTCTGCAGGATTCCTGAAATAGCGGAGACTTTTGTGGCGACGGATGACAGAAGGATCTGTGCTGCGGTAGAGGCTTTTGGAGGGAAGGCAGTGCTTACAGAGGCGTGTAACTGCGGTACGGAGCGGGTATACAAAGCGTGCAGGGGAACGGATGCAGATATTATTCTGAATATTCAGGGAGATGAACCCCTGATCCGTGAAGAGATGATACGGAATCTTCTCTGCGCGTTTAGGGATGAACAGGTAGGAATGGCAACTTTAAAGAAAAGGATCGATACAAAGGATGTTTTATACGATCCCAATGTCGCAAAAGTGATAACGGATATTCATGGGGATGCAGTTTGTTTTTCGAGGAGCGTCATTCCATACGATCGTGACGGCAGGGGGGATGTGATCTACTACAAACATATCGGAGTATATGGTTATACCAGAGACTTTTTGGAAAAATTTGTAGAACTAG
>CANRBT010000185.1 GCA_947628935.1 uncultured Roseburia sp.
TGTCGTCTGCACCTGCAATGCATAGCTCTCTTCTGTGATGCGCTCAAAGGCCTCCAGCCTGCGCATGAAGGAGGGAATCAACGCCGCGCTCACAAGCACGTTCACCAAAATGACATACAACAGGAAGCAGACGCCCAGAACGCATGCGCCGGCAGCGACGATCCGTTTTCTCCTGCCACTCATCTCAAACGCTCCGATTTCTTATTTTCCCGATAGGAATATCCTCACCCCATCATATCACGGCGCAGCCTTTTTTTCATCTGGAAAAAAACGGCTCTGCCGCGCACAGCTTTCCCTTTGCAGCATATAATGTTCATCAAAAAGGGAACTAACAATTTATGGCTATCGGATATTTACAGGTACAGGCACAAACTGCGGAGGACGCGATCCCGCTCGAGGGCGTCTTGGTCCGTGTCCTGGATGACGAGGGGAACACGCTCTACCGGCTGACGACAGACGAGAGCGGAGAGACGCAGACGGTCACTCTGGAAACTGTGGACCGCAGTTTTTCCCAGAATCCGGATTTCATGGGCACACCTTATGCGGGCTACGGCATCATTGCGGAGGCGGAAGGCTTTCAGCCGCTGGCGATCACGGAAATCCCTATCTACGACGGAGAGACTGCGCGCATGCCGCTCTCCCTTGTGCCGCTGCAGGAACCAAGGACCCGGCAGACGACGCCAAACACGACGATCGGAAGACCTGCTGTCGCCATGCAGGGGCAGCGGGAGCAGGAAGGCAGCTCTGCGGACCCCCGTGTGCTGCGCCAGGTCGTCATTCCGGATCCGATCACGGTGCATCTCGGCGCGCCGAATGCATCCGCCGCAAACGTGCGCGTCCCGTTTTTGGACTATGTAAAAAATGTGGCGAGCAGTGAAATTTATCCCACCTGGCCAAACGCCTCCATTGCGGCAAATGTCTACGCCATCATGACCTTTGCGCTGAACCGGGTCTATACGGAGTGGTATCGGAGCCGCGGCTATGACTTTGACATCACAAACAGCACGGCATACGACCAGTATTACGTGCCGAACCGGCCAATCTACGACTCCATCAGCGCGGTCGTCGACGAGGTGTACGGCGAGTACGTCCGCCGTCAGGGACAGAATGCGCCCTATTTTACCTCCTTCTGCAACGGAACGACCTCGACCTGCTCCGGTCTTTCCCAGTGGGGCACAGTCTCGCTTGCGAACCGGGGCTATTCCCCCTTGCAGATCCTGCGCAGCTATTATCCCGACGACATTGAACTGGCAGAGACGAACATTGTCACAAACGAGATATCCTCCTACCCGGGAACGGCGCTCCGGCAGGGCAGCACGGGGCTGGATGTGCAGACGATTCAGACTTACCTGAACCGCATCCGGCGCAACTATCCGGCGATCCCGGCCATTACCGACCCCGCCGGCACCTTCGGGGAGAGCACCCGCGCCGCAGTTGCAAAATTCCAGAGCATTTTCAATCTGACTCCCGACGGCATTGTGGGAAGATCCACCTGGAATAAGCTGTCGAGCATCTACACGGCCGTGACGAAGCTTGCCGACCTGAGCAGCGAAGGGACCACGCTGGGTATCGGGACCGTTCCGCCCGGCTCCGTGCTGCGCCAGGGTTCGCGGGGACAGGATGTCGTGACGCTGCAATATCTGTTAAACGTCATCTCCGAATATTACCCCGGCGTTCCCGCCCCGTCGCAGGACGGAATATTCGGCAACGGCACCCGCCAATCGGTCATCGCCTTTCAGAATGCCATGCAGCTCACCCCCGACGGCACTGTGGGACCGCTCACCTGGCAAAAGCTGTACGATATCTACCTGGGCATCGAACAAAATGTCCCGATGCCGGGACCGGACACAGGCGCGATCTCCTATACGGTACAGCCCGGCGACAGTCTCTGGCTCATCGCTCAGCGCTATGGCACGACGGTCAGCGCCATCAAACAGGCCAACGGGCTTACAAGCGATATCCTGCAGATCGGTCAGGTGCTAAAGATCCCCGTATCGCAGGAGCCGTATGTCAACTACACGGTACAGGCGGGCGACACACTCTGGACACTCGCCCAAAGATACGGCACGACCGTGGAGGCCATCAAACAGGCCAACGGACTCACGGGCAACCTGCTCCGCATCGGTCAGGTGCTGAGGATCCCCGTAGGCTGACACGCAAACAGGAGGACTGCCGCAGAGCTCTCTGCCACAGTCCCCCTTTTTGTCATGATATACCGCCGTTTAAGCATGCTCGACCTCCAGCATGCGGCTGAGCCTCCGGTTTGCGAGATACATGCTGCCAAGAAGCCTTATGTGACATTGGTTCAACATCGAGCCGTACGGCTTTACCATCACATCGTCCACGCCCAGCGCAAAGGCTTCCTCAATGCTCTTGTCATCCTCCTCCCGCAACAGCAGAAGCAGCACCACATTCCGCCGCAGCAGCTCCGGCAGATCCCGCACGAAGCCAAGACCGCCGTCTCCCCGCAGCTGCTCATCCACAAACAGCAGCGCCACCTCATCGCTCGCTTCCAGCCCCCGCAGCGCATCCTCCGCGGTACCATACGTTTGCAGCATCGTTCCGGAATCAAAAAGCCCGGCGATCTCCTCCTGTACGCCGGCGTCCTCGCTCAGCACGATCACATGCTGCTTTGCGCTGCCGAACCTGCGGGAAATCTCACTCTGTGTCCTGCCGGAAAAGTGTCCCGGAACCTTCCTTCTGGATTTCATGATGTACATCTTCTTATCCGCCCGATTGATACACTCATCGAGGTCCTCGATCTCCGAAACGGCGCGGAAATCCCATCCATAACTCGCCTCCACCATGTAGGACAGACCGCTGTCATGATTAAATTCTTTCATATTTTTGACAAAACACTGTTCCAGCTCCCACGGAAGCTGCGACCCTCTCTCCCGCATCGCCATGATCGTAAATTCATCGCCCCCGGTCCTGCTCACGATGGCAGGCTCCGGCACGGAATCCTTCAACAGCCTTGCTATCGCACAGATCGCCCGGTCCCCTTCCTCATGCCCGAATTTGTCGTTGATATATTTCAGCCCGTTTAGATCCGCAACCAGCGTAAAGATATGGCATTCCTTTTTCCGCGCCTCTTTGAGCAGTTCCATGCCCAGCCAGACAAGCCCCTTGCGGTTGTATAGCCTGGTCAGTTCATCCGTCATGCTCTGTTCCAGCAGCGCCTGGTTGTTCGCCTCCAGCTGAAGGATCAGTTCCTGGTTCTTCCGCCGCACCTCCATCTCCTTGGACTTGCGCTTATGTATGTCGCGCACCATATAGATGGCGGTCTGGTACTCATCGGCCGCCCCATATTCCTCGATGCGCGTGAAGATCAGTTCTACCCAGCGATACTCCCCGCTCTGGTCCTTAAGCCTGCACTCCATACCGATCGTCCTGTCCTGCTGCAGGGTTTCCTTCACCCGCTTCAGATCCGTAAACTCCAGGAAATGCTCCGCGTCCTCCGGGTGCACATCCGGCAGGGATTTCCGGCAGAAATCGTCAAAATGCTGGGCGTCCGTCGGGAACTGCTGTGTCTCATAATTAAAATACAGCCGGCTGCAATGATTATTCTCGTGCTGCATGTCCACAGACAAGATCAGATAATAGATGGACTGCACTGCCAGCTCCTGCGCCGCCAGCTGCTGCTGGTTCATCGGCACATAGGCTGTGGAGATCGCCCCGCAGAGCCGCCCCTCCTCGTAGACCGGAATGACGTTTCCCTCCATACAGAAGCCAAAACGATCCATCGGCAGAAAATTATGTACGCTTTTCCCGGTTTCCAGAACCTCCTCCAGCTTTCCGGTCGGATCATGGAACACGGCTCCCACATAGATGCCGTCCTTTTCCCCATCCTCCGGATAGATATACCTCACTATACAGTCCGTATC
>CANRBT010000186.1 GCA_947628935.1 uncultured Roseburia sp.
ATGAGTTGACGACAGAGGGAATGGTGCATGGCAGACAAGATAAAAGAGGGAAACTATGAGAGATACGGCGTGCAGATCACAGCGGAGGGGATCGTTTTTACCTTTGAGGCGGAGAAGGAGGAGGAATGTGCCATTTTGCTTTACGGGAGCCGGGGAGAGCTTAGGGAGCGCATACCTGTGCCGGACCGGTTCTGCCGGGGCGCGGTCCGCTCGATCTGTGTGCACGGGCTGACGGAGCGCCATCTGCGTTACAGTTATGAGATCAGCGGGCGTGTGGTGACGGATCCGTATGCAAACCGTATCTATGGCAGGGAGCGGTGGAACGATCCCCTCCGGCATTCCGGCAAAAGGACGATCTGCGGAGGGCATACCTCGGCGCCGTTCGATTGGAAGGATGACGTCATGCCGGAGGTCGCGCGCCGCGATATGGTGATGTACAAGCTGCATGTGCGCGGTTTTTCGATGGATGCGGGTCTGCGCGGCAGGGAGCGGGGGACCTTCCTGGCGGTCAGAGAGCGCATCCCCTATCTGAAGGCGCTTGGTATTACGACTGTGGAATTTATGCCGGTCTATGAGTTTGAGGAGATCGAGAGCGGCGGACGGACGGCGCTGCCGGAGTATCTGACCTGGGAGGAAAGGGAGGGCGACCGGATCCGTCCACAGCCCGCGGAGGATGCGGACAGGGTCAATTACTGGGGCTACGTCCCCGGCAATTATTTTGCTGTGAAGGCGTCCTATGCGAGCGTGCCGGATGCCGCTATAGAATGGAAGGAACTGATCCGGGAGCTGCACGCCAACGGGATGGAGTGCGTGATGGAGATGTTCTTTGACGACGACCAGAACCAGAATCTGATCTTGGACGTGCTGCGCTACTGGGTGCGCGAGTTTCATGTGGACGGCTTTCATCTGCAGGGGCAGAATCTGCCGGTCACGCAGATCGTCCAGGATGCGTGGCTGCGCCGCACGAAGATCTTTTATACCGGCTTTGACGGGAGGCTTTTGGAGGAGCGCTGCCGGTACCCGCATCTGTTTGTCTACAATGACGAGTATCTGTACCCGGTCCGCGGCATGCTCAACCATGTATACGCGAACCTGGACGCGTTTCTGTGCCAGCAGCGCAAGCAGCACAGAATGCACGGCTTTGTCAACTACATTGCGGACAACAACGGGTTCACCCTGCTCGACCTGTTCTGCTATGCGGAGAAACACAATCAGGACAACGGCGAGTGCAACCGTGACGGCAGCAGCTGGAACCTGAGCAACAACTACGGGGTCGAGGGAAGGAGCATGAAGCGCCAGATCAGTGAACTGCGGGAGCGGCAGCTCCGCAACGCGATCGCCGTGCTGATGCTTGCGCAGGGAGTGCCGCTGCTGTACGAGGGAGACGAGCGCGGGAACACGCAGAGCGGCAATAACAACGCCTATTGCCAGGACAATCCCATCGGCTGGCTGAATTGGAAGAAGACGGAGCGCTACGCGTGGCTGGTGCGGTTTACCAGCCAAATGATCGCATTTCGCAGGGAGCATCCGATCCTCTCGGCGGAGGAGCCGAAGCGGATGAAGGATGTCAGACGCACAGGATTTCCGGATCTCTCTTACCATGGGGAGAGCGCCTGGATCGAGAATCTGCCGCAGGACCGGCAGGCTGTGGGCGTGCTCTACTGTGGCGTGGACGGAGCGCATGAGACAGACGATGACGACTATCTGTATGTGGGCTACAACTTTCAGGCAGGGCTTCTAAAGCTGGCGCTTCCCCGGCTGCCGGACAAGAAGAACTGGTATCTGGTCATGGACACGTCGCGGGGGTCGGAGTCATTTCTTCCCAGGGAGGAAATGCAGAAGGATGCGCAGATCTTTGTGAAGGGACAGTCTGTGATCCTGCTCATAGGAAAATAACGGACGACGCGTGGGATGCGTTTGATCCTGTCATGGGAGTCGTGAGTGTATGAAGGCTTTGGAGCATTTGCGTACGATCAATCATCACAAATACCTGGTCATGAAGGGCTGCTTTGCCGTGGGACTGTACCGGCAGGGGCTGTTGCATGATCTCTCCAAGTATTCGCCGGTGGAATTTCTGGTCGGATGCAGGTATTATCAGGGAGACATGAGCCCGAACAATGCGGAGCGGCTGGAGCGCGGGTATTCCTCGGCGTGGCTGCACCATAAAGGGCGCAATAAGCACCACCTGGAATACTGGATCGATTACGGGGTGCCGGAACAGGGGGAGGACAGGACGACCCGAAGGGGCATGTGCGGGATGCGCATGCCGGTCCGGTATGTGGTGGAAATGTATATCGACCGCGTGGCGGCGTCGAAGAATTACCAGAAGGAGCGGTACACGGACCGAAGCGCGCTCGAGTACTACATAAGGGGCAGGGACGTGCACATGCTGCACGAGGACACGCAGGCGCTTTTAGAGCTGCTGCTGTATATGCTTGCGGCGCGGGGCGAGGGTTATGTCAACTGGTTCATCCGCAAAAAGCTTCTGCGCGGGGAGATCCCCTACGAGAGGAGCGTCTTAGAGCGGATGTGCGAGCGCTATAAAAAATAGTTTTTCTGTAGAAAAAATGGGGAAAAGCACGCAGGACCTGACCCAGTCATAAAATGTATCAATGAAGGTTTTAAGGTGCATTTTGAAGACGTTTCTATCCCCATTTACGTCCGAACAGGAAAATGACTGTCTGCAAAAAATCAAACAGGGCGATCCTGAGGCGAGGAAAGAGCTGATTCTCCGAAATATGCGCCTTGTGGCACATGTGGCAAAGAAGTATCAGAATTCCGACGAGGACATGGAGGATCTGATCTCCATCGGTACCATAGGGCTGATCAAGGCAATTTCCACATATAAGGAAGACTATGGGAGCCGCCTGGCAACTTACGCCGCGCGCTGCATCGACAATGAGCTTCTCATGCATTTTCGGGCAAAGAAAAAGACGTCCCGGGAAGTATCGCTGTACGAACCGATCGGGACGGATCGCGAGGGCAATCAGATCCAGCTTTTGGACATTGTGGAGAGCGACGAGCCCGATGTGGTGGAACAGCTGGAAGGGGAGCGCCGGATCCGAAGGGTGCTCGCGCTCATCCCGCGTGTGCTGGACGGGAGAGAGCTCTACATCATCGAGAACCGATACGGTTTGTTTGGAAGGCGCCCTATGACACAGCGCAGCATTGCGGAGGAGCTTGGCATTTCCCGCTCTTATGTATCGCGGATCGAGAAGCGCGCTCTGGAAAAACTCAGGAAGAATTTTGACGGATAGGGCTTTCCTTTTTGAGACACTTGTGTTAAACTATCTGCGTAGGCAGAAGTGGCGCAGCATGCGGTCTGCATGCTGCGGATGTCTGACATCTTTTTTTTCTTATCAGATCATGACATGCATTTCACTGTATTTTCCAATGTTTCAGGAATAAAAAGGAGAGATAGGTTGTATAGTATTGTAACGACAGCGACCATTTGCGGCATTCGCAGTGTACCGGTCAGTGTGGAAGCGGATGTCAGCGATGGGATGCCGGTCTTTGAGATGGTGGGCTTTCTGGCGGGGGAGGTCAGGGAGGCGAAGGAGCGGGTGCGCACGGCATTGCGCAACTGCGGTTTCACCTTGCCGCCCAGGCGGATCACAGTGAATCTCATCCCGGCGGATATACGGAAATCAGGTTCCGCTTTTGATCTGCCGATCGCAGTTGCCGTGCTCGCCGCACTGGGAGAGATCCCGAAGGATGCGCTTCGGGGGCTGCTTGTGGCAGGGGAGATCGGATTGAGCGGCAGGATTCAGCCGGTACATGGGATTTTGCCGATGGTTGCAGAGGCAAAGGAACGGGGCTTGCATCGCTGTGTGGTACCGGGAGAGAACCGCAGGGAGGCGCAGCTTGTCGAGGGGAT
>CANRBT010000187.1 GCA_947628935.1 uncultured Roseburia sp.
TACACAGCGATCGGCGTTTCCGCGACCGACGCGGACGACCGCAACACGATCACAGCGCAGGAGGCTTACAAGAAGATGGCGGATGAGCTCGAGAAGGCAAGCTCCATCGGCGCGGACGAGGGCAAGGGCGCAGTGGTCAAGAACCTCGGCAACGGCAGCTTCACGATCACCCAGGGCAGCGTGGAGGTGATGCAGTCGCTTTCCTTCAACCTGCATGTGGGCGCGGACGCGGATATGACGAACAAGATCAACGTCGAGATCGACACGATGAGCGCAGCAGGGCTCGGCATCAAGGGCATCGGCGTCGTGGACTACAGCGGTTCGGACGCGACCTACGCGATCGACGCGATCGCAGACGCCATCGCACAGGTGTCCTCACAGAGATCTGCGCTCGGTGCAGTCCAGAACCGTCTGGAGCACACGATCGCGAACCTGGACAACGTCGTCGAGAACACGACGGCGGCAGAGTCCCGCATCCGCGATACGGATATGGCGGAGGAGATGGTGGAGTACAGCAAGAACAACATTCTTGCACAGGCAGGTCAGTCCATGCTGGCACAGGCGAACACCTCCACACAGGGCGTGCTGTCCCTGCTTCAGTAAATTCTTCCGGGGCAAGGCAGAAGCAGTTGAAATATTCCAAATCAGGGAAAAGAGGCGGGGACGCCTCTTTTTCCCGTGCGCGGATTTCCGAAATTCATGGTTGACAAATCCGCCGCCCATCCGTATGATAAATACCATAGGAAAAAGGTGACGAGAAAGAGGAGTACGCACAGAGCTCCCCGCAGAGAGAGGGATCCGTCGGCTGGAAGGTCCCTTGGGAAGGGCGGTGCGGAACGTGGCTTTTGAACCGGAATGCCCAGAAGGCAGCGCGCGCTGTCAGAAGCGTTCCCGCGTGGTCCCCGTTAGCGGACTGCCGGCCGGTACTGCGTACCGGACGGGAGAGGCCGGCAGGCTGCCGGCGAACAGAGGTGGTACCGCGAGAGCTCGCCCTCTGCATCCGAACGGATGCAGGGGGCGTTTTTATGCTGGAGGGAGGAGAGACAATGTGTCAGAATTGCAGCAGGACGGAGCTGGCAAAAACCTATGACCCGAAGGGGATCGAGGAGAGGCTCTACAAAAAATGGGAGGACAACGGCTATTTCCATGCCGAGGCGGATCGCAGCAAAAAGCCGTTTACGATCGTGATGCCGCCGCCCAACATCACGGGGCAGCTCCACATGGGGCACGCGCTGGACAACACGATGCAGGACATCCTGACCCGCTACAAGCGCATGCAGGGCTACAATGCGCTCTGGCAGCCGGGGACGGATCACGCGTCCATCGCGACGGAGGTCAAGGTCATCGAGAGCTTGAAGGAGCAGGGCATCGACAAGCGCGAGCTCGGCAGGGAAGGATTCCTCGAAAAGTGCTGGGAGTGGAAAGAGGAGTACGGCGGGCGCATCGTCAACCAGCTCAAAAAGATGGGCTCCTCCGCCGACTGGGAGAGGGAGCGCTTCACGATGGATCAGGGCTGCTCGGACGCCGTGCTCGAGGTGTTCGTCAAGCTTTACGAGAAGGGCATGATCTACAAGGGCTCGCGCATCGTCAACTGGTGTCCGGTCTGCAAGACCTCCATCTCGGACGCGGAGGTGGAGCACGAGGAGCAGAGCGGCTTTTTCTGGCATATCAATTACCCGGTCGTCGGCGAGGAGGGCAGGTTCGTCGAGGTCGCGACGACGAGACCGGAGACGATGTTCGGCGATACCGCGGTCGCCGTGAACCCGGAGGACCCGCGCTATCAGGATATCATCGGCAAGACCTTAAGGCTCCCGATGACCGACCGGGAGATCCCGGTCATCGCGGATTCCTACGTGGATATGGAATTCGGGACCGGCTGCGTGAAGATCACGCCGGCGCACGACCCGAACGATTTTGAGGTCGGGAAGCGCCACGGGCTTGCGGAGATCACAGTCATCAACGACGACGCGACGATGAACGCCTATGCGGGAAAATACGAGGGCATGGACCGCTACGAGTGTCGGAAGGCGCTGCTGGAGGATCTAAAGGCGCAGGGGCTTCTGGTGCAGACGAAGCCGCATGTGCACAACGTCGGCACGCATGACCGCTGCGGCACGACGGTCGAGCCGATGGTCAAGCAGCAGTGGTTCGTGCGGATGGACGAGCTGATCAAGCCCGCTGTGGAGGCGGTAAAGAGCGGCGAGGTCAGGCTGCTGCCCAAGCGCATGGAGAAGACCTATTTCAACTGGACGGACAACATCCGCGACTGGTGCATCTCCAGGCAGCTCTGGTGGGGACACCGCATCCCCGCATACTACTGCGCGGACTGCGGGGAGATGACCGTGGCAAAAACGGCGCCGAAAACCTGCCCGAAGTGCGGCGGCACGCATCTGGAGCAGGATCCGGACACGCTGGACACCTGGTTCTCCTCCGCGCTCTGGCCGTTTTCGACGCTGGGGTGGCCGGAGCGGACCGAGGATCTGGACTATTTTTACCCGACCGACGTGCTGGTGACGGGCTACGATATCATCTTTTTCTGGGTCATCCGCATGATCTTCTCCGGCTATGAGCAGACGGGGAAGGCGCCGTTCCACACAGTACTCTTCCACGGGTTGGTGCGCGATTCCCAGGGGCGCAAGATGAGCAAGTCGCTGGGCAACGGCATCGATCCGCTCGAGGTCATCGACAGGTACGGCGCGGATGCGCTGCGCCTGACGCTGATCACGGGAAATGCGCCGGGCAACGATATGCGCTTCTACTGGGAGCGCGTCGAGGCGTCGAGGAATTTTGCCAACAAGGTGTGGAACGCTTCCCGCTTTATCCTGATGAATCTGGAGGGGGCATCCGGCAAAGCGGAGCCGGGGGAGCTCGCCGCCTCGGACCGTTGGATCCTCTCCAGGGTCAACCGTCTGGCAAAAGAAGTCACGGAGAACATGGACAAGTTCGAGCTGGGCATCGCCGTGCAGAAGGTGTACGATTTTATCTGGGACGAGTTCTGCGATTGGTATATCGAGATCGCAAAGACGCGCACCTACCGGAAGGAGGAGGACCCGGAGAGCGCGGCAGCGGCGCTCTGGACGTTGCAGACCGTGTTGACGGAGGCGTTAAAGCTGCTGCACCCGTTCATGCCTTTTATCACGGAGGAGATCTTCTGCGCGCTGCACCCGGAGGCGGAGACGATCATGCTGGAGCCGTGGCCGGAGTACCGGGCGGATTGGAGCTTTGCGGCGGAGGAGGAGATCCTGGAGCACTGCAAGGACCTTGTGAAGGGCGTCCGGAACGTCCGGATCGACATGGAGGTGCCGCCCTCGAGAAAGGCGAAGCTGTTCGTTGTCGCGGAGGATGCGGCGCTCCGGCAGGCGTTTGCCGACAATGTGGAGGTGTACCGGAACCTTGCCGGCGCGAACGAGGTGTGCGTGCAGGCGGACCGGAGCGGGATCGGGGAGGACGCCGTGTCCGTGGTGATCCCGGGCGCGACGCTCTATCTGCCGCTGGAGGATCTGGTGGATCTGGAAAAGGAGAGGGAGCGCCTGGAAAAGGAGAGAGAACGGCTGACCGGGGAGCTTGCGCGCTCGCGCGGTATGCTGGGCAATGAGAAATTCCTGAGCAAGGCTCCCGCGGATAAGGTGCAGGCGGAGCGCGAGAAGCTGGCGGGCTATGAACAGATGATGGCGCAGGTCGAGGAGCGCCTGGCGCAGATGAAGGGCTGACGGCAGCAGCTGACGGCAGCAGCTGCCGTCAGCAAGAAAAACGACCTTTGAAAAAGATTTGCTTGAAAAAGTACCCCGGGACTACTATAATCCCGAGTTTGACACATAGTGAAATCAAAAACGGCTGCAAACCCAGTAATAATGCGGGTTGCAGCCGTTTTTCCT
>CANRBT010000188.1 GCA_947628935.1 uncultured Roseburia sp.
GCCTCCAAAATCCTTTTCGCCGCAGCAAGCGCCGCCGGCAGGTCCCATGCCAGCAGATCCAGATACGCGAACCGAAGTCCCGACGCTCCCCCGGTAAAGCGGATCACGTCCTCCCCTGCTTCCCGAAGGATCGCCGCCTCCAGCGCGTCCCGAAATTCCAGGATCTTCCTTCCGCGTTCCTTCCCGGTAAACCCTTCTATCGGATAAAACAACGCACCCGCTGCAATACCGTCCCGCTGCAATGCTTCCGCGGAACCGCTCCGCCCGTTCCGGTATTCCTGTACCAACCGCACACAGTTCGTGGAACCGGCGAACACATCCGCTCTGCACCCGGCATCCGGGTTCTCCTGAGGCTCCGTCTGATACGCGGTATAGCTGCTTTCCAAAAATTCCATGGGATCGAGCGGCAGCGTGACTCCCTGCCGCTCCAGCGCGGCGGGAAGCCTGGACAGCGGAACTCCCTGTTCCGCCCTGCGCGTATCGGTCACTTCAAATCCGGCAACCCTTGCCATCGCAGCGACCTCTCCCAATATCTGGTCGAGCAGCAGACCAAGCAGCCAGTACGCCTGATCTTCCTCCTCTTTTAAGAGCGTCAGAAGCCTCTCACAGTACAGCGTCAACGTTACCCTGCCGTCCTCCTGCACATCCGTCCACACCTGCACGTCGTCGGCTGTGAACTCCCAGCCACCAAAATGCAGCCCGAAGGCAACCGCCGGCTGACGCCCGACCCGGATATCCCAATGCTCTAAAACGGCATCCGGTGCATGCATCCCAAAATAGACCAGCGCGAAAAGCCGCACCTTATCTCCCTCAGGAGAAAGGATCAGCTCATATTTTTCCCCGTTATGCCCCAGTTCGAACGCTATCTGTTCAAATGCCAGATGGAGCATGCGAAAGCATTGGTCCATCAACCGCTCCTCTACCGCCGCGCGATCCTTCACCTCCATCAGGGCACGAAGCTCCGCCTCTCCCTGAAGAAACGCATCCCATGCTTTTTTCGTGCGCATCCGAAACGTATCGTTCTGTGCCGTGTCCTGCGTTTGTTCCCGCCCCATCCCCGACCTCCTGCTGCAATGATGAAGCTATTATAACACGGAAAAACCCTCTGAACAATCGGATGGTACATAAAATCTCGCCCATCCGGAAATTCCCGCCGCCTGCCAGACTACGGCGCAAGGGAGGGATTGACAAAGTCTGTGTGACCATTTATTATAATGAGTG
Source organism: uncultured Roseburia sp. (assembly GCA_947628935.1). Lineage (GTDB taxonomy): Bacteria > Bacillota > Clostridia > Lachnospirales > Lachnospiraceae > Roseburia. The sequence goes on from CANRBT010000188.1 coordinate 1,222, forward strand.
TTATATAACGCAAATTATAAAAAAGAGAGGAAACACTATGCCGCCAAAACCCAGGATCACAAAGGACATGGTCATAGAAGCTGCCTTTGCAGTCGCTCGCGAGACAGGCGCGGAAAATATCAACGCGAGAACCGTCTCGGAAAGGCTGAAATGCTCCACGCAGCCGATCATGTACCATTTTGCAACGATCGAGGAGCTGAGGACCGCGGCTTTTGAGAGGACCGACCAGTTTCACTTGGCGTATTTAATGCATGTTTCGGGAAACGAAAAGGAAATCATGCTTGGAATTGGGCTGAATTATATCCGCTTTGCTGTGGATGAGCCGCATCTGTTCCGGTTTCTGTTTCAATCGGGGTATACCGAGGGCAACAGCCTGCTTGAAATGATAAATTCCGAGGGGCTTATGCCCGTCCTCTCGGCAATGCAGCAAGGGATGCATCTGGACTTGGACCAGACAAGAGAAGTTTTTATCACGCTTGCAATGTTTGTTCACGGTTACGCCAGCATCATTGCGAACAACCCGCTTGCGTTCGATGAAAAGCTGATCGCAAAGCATCTGAAACGGGTATGCACAGGCGCGATATTCGCGATACAGGAGGAAATGAAATGAACCATCCGCAAGCTGTAGAACATAGCAAAAAGAGCGCTTTCCTCACGATGACAGGCATGGCAGGCATGGTCGTATTGACGGCGACGAAAGTTGTGCCGTCCTCGAATATTGCGGGCTATTCCGTGTTTGTGGGGATTGCGTTTTTCTTCATTGCGGAAGCACTTTCCAAAACGCCAAACGCCGCATCGGGATTGCGTTTTCATACGATCGCGGAAGATCTAAAAAAACCGGGTGTCATTGCATGGATGCTGCTGCCGGGCGTGAGCGGGATTGCAACGCTTGTGGTGGGGAATCTGATGTTCAGCGGAGCATTTGCTGCCCATGTCATGGGGCGGACGGGTTCTATCCTGTCTTTTGATCAAACAGCTCTGCTGATCGGTCAGGTCATCCTTGCGGCATTTGGCGAGGAAATTGCATATCGGGGTTTCTTCCTTGGGAAAGGATCGGAGCTGTTCCCGTTTTGGCTCTGCGCAGTCGTTTCATCGCTTACCTTTGCCGCAGGACATATCGCCACGGGAAACACAGAGCTTGTGGCTTATGATGTCGCCTCTGTAGGGATCGACAGTTTGATTTTTTCTGTGATCTATCACAAATCGGGGAATTGCGTTGTCAGCGCCCTTTCGCACGTTTTTGGAAACGCAGTGTCGCTTGCTGCAGGATTCCTGTTCTTTTCAGTCAAATAAATGGCATGATACGAATGAGAAGTATAAATTTCCGCTTGTCGGAAAATGGAAAAGAGGTGTGACATGGAGGAAAAAGTACGGCTTTCGGATATTGCTTCGGAGCTGGGGCTCAGCACGGCGGCTGTGTCCTATGTGCTCCACGGCAAGACCGGCATGGTGTCGGAGCGGACGGCTGTCCGGGTGCGCCGCGCCTTGGAGGAGCGGGGGTATCTGCCACGGGCTGCGGAGGTGCTGTTGGCGGAAAACCCGGCGAAAATCGTGGGAGTGGTCATCCATGCCCATGAGAAATACGAATCTCACGTCCTGGAGGACGCCTTTATCGCCTCGGCGCTCAATGCCCTCAGCGCGGAGACAACCCGGCGCGGATTACAGATGATGGTGAGGGCTGTGAACGCCCTTGACGAGATCGTCTCCTTTGCCACCATGTGGAACCTGGAGGGACTGGTGCTCATCGGCTTTTGCAGCGCGGATTACGGGCGCCTCAGAGAGAATGTCCGCGTCCCCTTTGCGGTCTACGACGCCTGCGGCGTCACGGCGGAGCGGGTCTGCGCCGTGAACATCGACGACCGGCACGGGGGATTTCAGGTGGGCGAGTATTTCCGCCTTTGCGGGCACGAGCGCGTCCTGTGCCTGTCCGACAATGAGACTGACATGGACCTGGAACGCTGGAAGGGATTTCGGGAAGGCTTCGGGAGCGGCGCGGAGTTTATGATGATCCCAAAGACCCGCGCGGAGCGGATGGCGTTTTACCGGGAGAAGCTGCCCGAGATCCGAAGCTTCACGGCTGTTTTTGCTGTATCGGATTACTATGCGGTTGATCTCATCCGTTTTTTGCAAGGCAACGGCGTGGAGATACCGGACGAAATATCTGTCGCCGGATTTGACGACACGCCCCTTTGCGGGTTGGTTTATCCGTCTCTCACTTCCGTTCGTCAGGACAATGCGGAACGCGCAAGGGCGGCATTGGGCGCTATCGAAAAAATGCGGACCTGTGCGCCGGCGGAACCGGTCATTACCCTCTCCACATCCCTGGTGGTCCGGGACAGCACAAGGAATCGCAGAACGGATCGATCTTGACATTGTATTGTCATTTTCAACAAAAACGACGTTCCATTTTTGTCACAGCTTACAGAGTTAAGTTTTGAAAAGAATTCCTCCATCCGCTTATAATGGACGCATGAAGGAATCTTTCCAATCATGGAGGCTGACATGGAACGAAAAATCAACTTTCGCGGTCAAAAGGATCGAGGAGAACAGAAAATGATACGTTCAAAAGAGCCGTCTTTTTTCCGCTCCGTCTGCGCTTTGGCCATTCCCGTGGCGCTGCAGTCCATGCTCCAGGC
>CANRBT010000189.1 GCA_947628935.1 uncultured Roseburia sp.
AGGCTGTGTTCGAGCAATGCGTGCATCCGCAGCTCGGTTCGTCGGAGGAGACGGAGGCATTTTACCGGGAGGTGCAGTTCGAAGCGCTGTGGCAGGGGATGTGCGCGGGGCAGCTGGTTCTCTGGGGCGCGTATGACAGGGGACAGTTCTGCGGGGTCAGCGGGATGCGGCAGGACGGGAGCATCACGATGCTCTATGTACTGCCGGGGTACGCGCGCCGGCATATCGGGGCGCAGCTGACCGATCACATGTGCGCCTATGCGGCAAATGTGCTGCGTCGCGAGCGCGTGACGGTCCGTGTCGTGCCGCTCGTCGCGGCGCCGTTCTTTTATCATATCGGCTTTACCCTGGTTCAGGAGAGCATAGCGTCAGGGAGCGGCGAGCTGCTGCTGGAGCGGCGCATCTGGTCGATCCCGCGCTTTGACAGTTATCCTGTGCAGCAGGCGCGGGTTCAGTATGTGCAGATACCGCCCGGGACGCCTTATCCCGCACAGCAAACGCCGCCGTGCCCCATACCGCCAGTGATGCCGGCGCAAAAGCCCGGATGGGAGGGAGCGAGCTATCCCGTCCGCAAGGTGAGCAGCCGGTTCATCGTCGTGTTGACGGCACTGGTATTGGCGGTATCGTTTACCGTTATCTGTGCTGTGACGACCCATCATATGGTGACGGACGGAATGGAAGCGGACACGGAGACGGAGGAGTGGCAGCCGCCGGAGGACAGTATGGAGCTCTGACAGGGAGAGCGGAGGAGGCTGGGAAGAACAATGTTCGATATTTTTGTGTTTGCGTTTCAGGCTGTGGCGCCGGTCATCGGTCTGATCCTGATTGGGTATATTCTGAAAAAAAGGGGCTTTTTGAATGAAGCTTTTTTAAAGGTCGGTAACAAGCTCGGTTTTCGATTGGCGCTCCCTGCACTGTTGTTCATCAACATCTACGACAGTGAGGGGCTGGATTCGATCCGCTGGGATATGGCGGGCTATATCGTGTGCGTGATCCTGCTGTTGTATGTGCTTGGCATTCTGACGGCGCGGGTGGCGGAGCCGGAGGCAGGACGGCGCGGAGCGGTCACACAGTGCTGCTTCCGCTCCAACTTTGTGCTGATCGGTATTCCGGTCGCGACAGCGCTCGGGGGAGCGGAGGCAGAGGCGCTCGCTTCCGTGATGGCGGCATTTTCCGTGCCGCTGTTTAATGTTTTGAGCGTCATCTGCCTCTCGGTCGCGGACGGAGGGAACGCGTCGGCGAACCGCTGGAAGGGCGTGCTCAAAAAGATCGCGACGAATCCGTTGATCCATGGGGCGCTGCTCGGCATGCTGGCGCTTTTGCTGCGGAAACTCCTGCCCGCAGGGGCGGACGGGAATTCGGTCTTTTCCCTGAAGGGGCAGCTCGCGTTCCTGTACCGGATCCTGACATATCTCGCGGGGATGGCGACGCCCCTGATGCTGATCGTGCTCGGCGGAGAGTTCGAGTTCAACCGGATCCGGGGATTGCTGCGACCGATCGCCGTCGGCGTCTGCTTCCGGCTTGTCGCCGCGCCTGTCATCGGAATCGGTCTTGCATGGCTCTGCAGCAGGCTGGGCGTTCTGCCGGTCGGATCGGTCGAGTACTGCATCCTGATCCCGATGTTCGGGGCTCCTGTCGCTGTGTCCAGCGCGCTGATGGCGCAGGAGATGGGGAGCGACGGACAGCTTGCGGGACAGCTTGTGGTCTGGACGAATGTGTTTTCCGTGTTTTCCATCTATCTTCTCATTGTGCTGATGCGGTCTTTGGGGCTGCTGTGAATACCGGGGGCATTCTGCAGGTCCTCCATTCATGCGTTACTTACCGTAAGCAGAGGAAGATAAGCGACGGGCAATTTTAATATAATAGCTGCTCATAAGTACTACATCGGCGCCTGCCCAAGCAAGAACCTCTGCCCAAAACAACCCCTCTGTTCCTATCAGCATGGGGAGGATAAAAATAGTAAGTATACGCATAACAAGCTCCGCCGCACCGGAAACCATCGGCATTACGGTATCGCCGAGACCCTGCAGAGAAGACCGATAAACGTGCAGAATATAAAGGACAGGCAGAAATACCGCCATAATGCAAAGATAATGGTATGCAATTTCAGTTGTTGCCGCAGCATCTTCCGGGCTTCCAGAAATAAATGCACCGACTATCTGCTTTCCGAAAAGAAGCATAGCCGTGCCGATGACCGCAGCCGTTACAACACCCATCAGAACGCCGGTATGAACGCCCTTACTGACACGCTTCATCTCGTTGGCTCCGTCATTTTGTCCCACATAGGTTGTGAGCGCAAATCCGTAGGAAATAGCGGCAATTTCAAGGAGTCCGTAGAGCTTATTTGTTGCCGTAAAACCGGCGATGTACAAAACGCCGTAGCCGTTAATCACAAACTGTACAACCAAACCGCCCACAGAAATAATCAGGTTTTGGAACGCGAACGGCATGGCGAGCTTCAGAAGGTTGCCGGCAAGCGTTCTGTCAAAGCTGCGTTCACTTTTCGGAACATGTATGATGCTGAGTTTTCTCAGCGACATATAACAGATTCCCGCCGATACTGCCTGTCCGATCAGCGTAGCGGCAGCCGCACCTGCAACGCCCCAATGAAACACAATGACGAACAGCAAATCCAGAACAATGTTACATACCGAAGCGGCAATCATGGCGTGCAGGGGTGTTTTGCTGTTGCCGAGAGCACGCAGAACGGATGCCAGAAAATTATACGCCATGACAATAGGCACACCCGCAAAAATTACGCTCAGGTATGTCACGGTAATCGGAAAGATCTCCGTGGGCGTATTCATCAGACGCAGAATCGGTCTTAAAGCGGTAAAGGCAAAGCCGAGAATCACCGCAGCGCAAACGACAGAGAGTTTTAGTGATGTCATATAGGTTCTTCTGAGGCTTTTTTCATCGCCCGCACCGAAATTGTGCGCCAAACGGATGGAAAATCCCTGTGCAAAGCCTTGAATCATACTTAAAACAAGCCAGTTGAGCCACTCTCCATTGCCTATCGCCGCAAGCGCATTCAGTCCGAGTACCTTGCCAATGACCATTGAGTCCACCATGGTATAGAGTTGCTGGAACACATTGCCTATCATCAGCGGCAGCGCAAACGAAAAAAGGATCCGCAGCGGAGAACCTGATGTCATATTTTTTACCGATGTCATAAAAACCTCCAACAAAAACCTTATTCAGACATTCCTTCAAGTTGCAGCCTAAAGCCTGACACATATTTTTCAAACAAGGAAATATAGGACTCAATTTCCTCTGCTGACCATGAGCTAAGCACGTTGGTTTCCGCCTCGCACAGATGGGCTATCGTGTTGTTTGTATAGGATTTCCCTTTGCTTGTGAGCCAAACCGTTTTTGCTTTCCCCTTAGAGCGTTCAAGGTAAAGCATTTCATCTTTCTCCAATTTTCGGACAGCTGAATTGACCGTTTGCTTGCTGATTCCAGACTGCTTGTATATTTCACTGAGCAAACAGCCTTCCCCATTGTCATATATCGCATACAGCACACACATTACGCTGTCGGACATGCCGAGCTTCAAGGCTGCCTGATGATAGGCGGCGTCTAATTCAGTGGCCAGATAATTGAGCTTATGGATTTTCTCAAATAATATAGTATTCATAATCACTCCTCATGTACGATTTCGTACTTATATAGTAATGACACAAAAGGATCAGCTTGTCAAGAGCATTCATGACGGAAGCATTCTCGCCGTTTTTTTCTTATAGATGTCGGATTGAATGGAGCAAGTTCATGAAAACGTGGTAGGGAAATGAGTGTGGTTATGGTAGAATATGAATGAAACAAATTGAAAGTTGGTTG
>CANRBT010000190.1 GCA_947628935.1 uncultured Roseburia sp.
TCCACCCGGATGTTCTTGTTGATCTCCGCCGCATCCACATCAAACTGCAAAATCTTCGCCTGCTTCGCGAACTTCTCGGCATTTCCTGTCACGCGATCGGAAAACCGCACACCCAGCGCGATCAAAAGATCGCACTCGCTGACGCCAAGATTGGACGTCTTCGTGCCATGCATGCCGAGCATCCCCGTGTAGAGCGCATCCGTTCCGTCGTAGGCGCCCTTCCCCATCAGGGTATCGCACACAGGCGCATCCACTTTTTTTACAAACGTCGCAAGCTCATCCCCCGCCTCGGAGATGACCGCGCCGCCACCCACGAAAATATAGGGGCGCTTTGCCTCGCGGATCATCGAGAGCGCCGTTTCTATATCTTCCTGGAGAATGGTCTCCGTCACGCGCTCCACAGGCTCGATCTTTTTACATGTATATTCCGTCTTTGCCGCCGTTATGTCCTTGGGGATATCCACGAGCACAGGACCCGGACGTCCCTTCTGTGCGATCACGAACGCGCGCCGGATCGTATCGGCGAGCTTCGTGACATCCTTGACGATAAAATTGTGCTTCGTGATCGGCATCGTGATGCCGGCGATGTCGATCTCCTGAAAGCTGTCCTTCCCCAGCAGCGGCACATTGACATTGCAGGTGATCGCGACCACAGGCACGGAATCCATATACGCCGTCGCGATGCCGGTCACCAGGTTTGTCGCTCCCGGTCCGCTCGTCGCCAGACAGACGCCCACTTTTCCCGTGCTCCGCGCATAGCCGTCCGCCGCGTGAGCCGCCCCCTGCTCATGGGACGTCAACACATGACGGATCTCGTCCCTGTATCGATACAGCTCGTCATACACGTTTAGGATCGCGCCGCCCGGATATCCGAACACCGTGTCTACGCCCTGCTCCTTCAGGCATTCTATGACGATCTGCGCTCCTGTAAGCTGCATGTTGTCTCTCCCCTCTTTTCCTATCCGTTATCGTCTCCCGGTCTGCTCCGGCAGCTGAAGGATCGCTCCCCGGTTTCCGGAAGTCACCATCGACGCATACCGCTTCAGATAGCCGGTCGTCACCTTCGGCTCCCGCGGCTGCCATTTCGCTCTCCTCGCCGCAAGCTCCTCATCGGACACGGCAAGCTCGATCGAAAGCGCCGGGATGTTGATCCGGATGAGGTCGCCCTCCTCGACGAGCGCGATCGGTCCGCCGACCGCCGCCTCCGGGGAGACATGTCCGATGGAAGCCCCGCGGCTCGCGCCGGAAAACCGCCCGTCCGTGATCAACGCCACGGTAGAGCCCAGTCCCATCCCCGCGATCGCCGAGGTCGGGTTGAGCATCTCGCGCATGCCCGGTCCGCCCTTGGGTCCCTCGTAGCGGATGACGACGACGTCTCCCGCCTGGATCTTCCCGCCCTTGATCGCGTCGATCGCATCCTCCTCGCAGTCAAACACGCGCGCGGGTCCCTCATGCACCATCATCTCGTCGCAGACCGCAGAGCGCTTCACCACGCTGCCGTCCGGCGCCAGGTTCCCCTTTAAGACGGCGAGCCCGCCGGTCTTGCTGTAAGGATTCTCCACGGGACGGATCACCTCCGGGTTCCGGTTGACCGCATTGGCAATATTCTCACCGACCGTCTTTCCCGTGACCGTCATACAGTCTGTGTGCAGCAGCCCGATATCGGCGAGCTCCTTCATCACAGCGTACACGCCGCCCGCCTCGTTGAGATCCTCCATATAGGTCGGACCGGCAGGAGCGAGGTGGCAGATGTTCGGGGTCTTCTCGCTGATCGGGTTCGCAAACGCAATGTCAAAGTCAAATCCGACCTCATGCGCGATCGCCGGAAGATGCAGCATGCTGTTCGTCGAGCAGCCCAGCGCCATATCGACCGTCAGCGCGTTTAAGATCGCATCCTTCGTCATAATGTCGCTCGGGCGGATATTCTTCCGATACAGCTCCATGACCGCCATGCCCGCATGCTTGGCAAGCTTGATCCGCTCGGAGTACACAGCCGGGATCGTACCGTTGCCGCGCAGTCCCATGCCGAGCGCCTCCGTCAGACAGTTCATGGAATTTGCCGTGTACATGCCGGAGCAGGAGCCGCAGGTCGGGCAGACTTTCTCCTCGAACTCGCGGACCTCGTCCTCCGTCATCGTCCCTGCCGCATGTGCGCCGACCGCCTCGAACATGGAGGAAAGGCTGCGCTTCTGCCCCTTGACATGACCTGCGAGCATCGGACCGCCGGAGACGAACACGGTCGGCACATTGATGCGCGCCGCCGCCATCAGAAGTCCCGGCACGTTCTTATCACAGTTCGGGACCATGACGAGTGCGTCGAACTGGTGCGCAAGCGCCATACACTCCGTGGAATCCGCAATGAGATCACGTGTGACCAGCGAATATTTCATGCCGACATGCCCCATCGCGATGCCGTCGCAGACCGCGATCGCCGGAAACACGACCGGAACGCCGCCCGCCTCCGCGACCCCGAGCTTCACGGCGTTGACGATCTTGTCCAGATTCATATGCCCCGGCACGATCTCGTTGTAGGAGCTCACGATGCCGACCATCGGCTTTTCCATCTCCTCCTCGGTAAACCCGAGCGCATGGAACAGGCTTCTGTGAGGAGCCTGCTGCATTCCCTTCTTTACATTATCGCTCTTCATCCTCTATCCGCTTCCTTTCCGTTCCTACTTTCTTATTTGATGCGTTCACAGATCCGGTCACCCATCCCGCCTGTGCCCACCTGCTTCACAGACGCGCGCTTCTCCTCTTCCTGCGGCATGATGTCGACCGTGCGGTAGCCGTCCCGCAGCACTTGTCTGACCGCGAGCTCTATGGCATCCGCCTCCGCGTCCAGGTCGAAGCTGTATCGCAGCATCATCGCAGCGCTTAAGATCGTCGCGATCGGATTCGCGATCCCCTTTCCCGCGATGTCCGGCGCGGAGCCGCCGCTCGGCTCGTAGAGACCGAACTTTGTATCGTTCAGGCTCGCGCTGGAAAGCATTCCGATCGAACCTGTCACCATGCTTGCCTCATCCGAGAGGATATCCCCGAACATATTCTCCGTCAGGATGACGTCAAACTGCCTCGGGTCCTTCACGAGCTGCATCGCGCAGTTGTCGACCAGCATGTGCTCATACGACACGTCCGGGTAATCCCCCGCGACCTCCTCCACGATCTTCCGCCACAGGCGGGAGGAGTCCAGCACGTTCGCCTTATCGACGCTCGTCACCTTCTTCCTGCGCTTCCTTGCAATGTCGAACCCGCGTTTTGCGATGCGGCGTATCTCGTTCTCATTGTAGGTAAGGGTGTCCGTCGCCGTCAGCACGCCGTCAACATCCTCGGTCCTCCGCTCGCCGAAATATAGCCCTCCGGTCAGCTCCCTCATGATCATCATGTCGAACCCGTCACCGATGATGTCCGCGCGCAGCGGGCAAGCCTCCTTCAGCTCCTCATAGAGATAAGCCGGGCGCAGGTTGGCGAACAGGTTCAGGGATTTCCGCAGTTTTAAAAGCCCCGCCTCCGGGCGTTTGTCCGGCGGGAGCCGGTACCACGGCGAGGTCGCCGTATTCCCTCCGATGGAGCCCATCAGCACAGCATCGGACGCCCGGGCTGCCGCGATCGCCTCGTCCGTCAGCGGCTCTCCCGTCGCATCGATGGAACAGCCTCCCATCAGGATCTCCTCATACGCAAACGTATGTCCGTACCTCTCGGCAACAGTGTCCAGCACCTTTCTTGCCTCCGCCACGATCTCCGGTCCGATGCCGTCCCCGGAGATCACGCCGATCTTGTATGCCATAGCGATTCCCCTCTTTTCTTTTTTCTACCCGCATGCAGGCAGCGGGCAAT
>CANRBT010000191.1 GCA_947628935.1 uncultured Roseburia sp.
CTCCATAAATAATTGATACTCTTCGTCCCATATTCCTTTATCTCTTCCCCGAAAAAATATGTCCGAACCAGCTCTTTTTCTCTCCCGTATGAGAGAGCTCCTCCGCGATCGGCTCTCTCGGCTCCGGCAGCGCATCTTCCAAAAAACATTCCTCCTGGATATCCTCCAGCTTGTTGATCCTCTGGCACATATCCTTGACCGCTTCCATCATCGTCTCCATCATGCGCTTTGCATTCTTTTGCATGCGATCCTCAAGGCTCATGCCCTGATCCGGCGCAGCCTCCCCCTGAATGCAGTCGTCGCCCAGCACCCGCAGCTTGTTCAGCCTGTCCCTCTGCTCCTTGCGCACCACACTTAAGAAACGGCTCACCATCACGTTATGCCCTTCGTTTCCGGTATAATTCAAAAACTCCTCCAACGCCGCCTGATCCCCAAATCCGATCTCGTAATACCGGTCATAGATATAACAGATCCTTGTCGTAACACCGCGCAGAAGGATCCCGCTCTCACGCGGATTGCGATAATACTGCCGCTGCGCATGTTCCAGATCCGCCGAGATCATTTCATACCACTTTTGCAGCAGCGGATCTTCCAACTTACATCTCTTTACAAATTCAAAATTCATGCCTGCGCCCCGCCCTGCTGCGTTATTTTCAAAATTTCCTGACAGATCTCCCTGACTGTCTTGCCGTCCGTCTGGATCGTAACGTCCGCCACAGACTCGTAGCGCGCGCGCCGCTTCTCCATCAACTCGCGGATATATTCCACACTCATATGACCGTTCAGGATCGGACGGTTCGTGCTGTTCTTCACGCGCTCATAGATGGTCTCCGGCGTCGCGGAAAGCAGCACGATATATCCGCTCTCCTTCATCGCCGCGGTATTTTCCTCCCTCAGGACGCTCCCGCCCCCGCAGGACACCACCCGCTGTTCTTCCCCGGCAAGCGCATGTACCAGCGCCGTCTCCAGATCGCGAAAGCGGCTTTCCCCGTATCTCTCAAAGATCTCCGTGATCGCCATCCCCTGTTCCTGCTCAATCCGCTGATCCATCTCCACCAATGTTGCGTCCAGGCACTTCACCAGCTCCTTTGCGACCGTGCTCTTTCCCGCGCCCATGAAACCGATCAAATAGATGTTTTTCATATCCTTCCCCCAAATGATATTAACGGAAAAACCGCTCTTTTACCTCTGCGACCGGCATATCCTCTCCTGTGTACAATTTGAATGCCGCGACCCCCTGCCACAGCAGCATGCCCTTTCCTCCAATGCAGGTACAGCCCGCCTCCTTTGCCTCGCGCAATAACCTTGTCTCCTCCGGATCATAGACCGCATCCGCGACCACCAGACCCGGACGGAACGCGGACAGATCTTTTACCACACTCTCATTCTCCATCGGCTTCATGCCGACGATCGTTGCATTTGCAAAGATATCGCTGGCGGCGATCTCCTCCGTCATCCGCTTTGTATCTGCAATGTCATAGACATGCACCACACAGCCCGGAACTGCGGCGCGGATCTTTTCTACGGTCTCAAGCGTTCTTCCCCAGAATGCATCCTTCCTATTAAAGATGGAAATTTCTCTCGCACCGTCGAGCGCACACTGCACCTGAATGGCGGTCGCCGCGCCGCCGCCGCCCGCAACCGTGATCTTCTTTCCCCGGATATCGATTCCATGATCCTTCAGATTGTTGACGAATCCCTCTCCGTCCGTGATATAGCCCGTCAGCTTTCCGCCGTCATTGACGATCGTGTTTACAGCCCCGATGATACGCGCCGCGGGGGACAACTCATCCATATACCGCGCCGCCTCTGTCTTACAGGGCATCGTCACATTACAACCCCGCATATGAAAGGTTCGCATCGCGGCGATGGCATCCCCGACCTCCTCGACCTTGATGTCGAACGCCACATACACATAATCCAGTCCCAGACGCTCAAAGCTGTAATTATACATTGCCGGCGAGCCGGAGTGCCCGACCGGCGAACCGATCAGCGCCATCACTCCCGTATGTCCTGAAATCCGCTTTTCCATCTCTTTTTCTCTCCCTTCTACCAACAGAGCACCTCATGTCCCTCTTCCGTGACAAGTACCATGATTTCCCACTGCGCGGACGGTTTCCCGTCCTCCGTGTAGACCTCCCAGTCATTCGAATCGTCCACGTAGATCTCCACCCCTCCCATATTGACCATCGGTTCTATGGTGAAGATCATCCCCGGCGCCAGAACCATCTCCTGTCCGCGCCTGCTGTTATAGCCCACCCAGGGCTCCTCATGAAACTCGAGACCAACTCCGTGTCCGCCGATCTCCCTCACGACCGTATAGCCGTTCGCGTAGGCATGGTCATGCACAGCCTGCCCCATATCGCCCAGGAATCCCCAGGGCTTTACCTCCGCAAGCCCATGTTCCACACACTCCTTCGTGACCTCAACGAGCCGCCGCTTTTCCGGTCCCACATCCCCAATGCAGAACATCCGCGACGAATCGGAAAAATACCCGTTCAGGATCGTCGAGACATCCACGTTGACGATGTCCCCCTCCTTCAGTATCACATCCTTCGACGGGAAACCGTGACACACCTGATCGTTCACGGACGTACACACGCTGTAAGGGTAGCCCTGATAGTGCAGCGGCGCCGGTATGCCGCCCCATTCCGTCGTCTTTTCATATACGATCCTGTCGATCTCCGCTGTGTTCATGCCCTCATGAATATGCTCCTGAATGTAATCCAGCACTGCAATGTTGATCTTGCAGCTCTCCCGGATGCCTGCGACCTGCTCCGCGTTTTTGATGATATCCCGCGTCGGAACGATATGTCCCCGAGACGCCAGCAGCGCCAGCTTCTCGTCAAACGCCTGATGACAAACCTTATACTTCCTCCCGCTGTGACACCAGCATGGGTCGTTACGACTGATCTTTCCCAACATTTCCTTCTGCCTCTCTTACTTCTTGTCTGCTCAGTGGTCCACCGTGATGCTTCCAAACGGCACACGATCCCAGACCGCTCCTATCACCTCATATGTATGCGTTTCCAAAAGCCTTTCATACGCCGACCCGTTAAAGGAATACTCCTCATAGCTCCTCCCCTTCATCTCCGCGAGCAGATACTGATACTTTTCCGCCAGCGCAAGCCTCCGCATGCTTTCCTTTACCGCATCCTCCTCCACGCCAAGACTCTCCCGCTGCTCCTCTGTCAGATCGCTCCAGAAATCATACTGGTCGTTTGCCAGCAGCTCCTCCTCCTCCTGCGACAGTACGATTCCCTCCTCCATCGCCATCTGATAAAAAAGCGTATCGTGGACTGCCATCTCCATTGCAGCTTCCTTGCCCTCTGCACGCAGAAAGGTATGATTGGTATGGATCCGCCAGAATGCGCCCGTATCATGAATATCATAGGCACGCGCGTCCCACTCCATCTGCCCCTCCTCAAATGCCACGTAGAATGCCAGATCCCGAAGCGTCAGCTCCTGATCGTCCACGACCGCTGCGACCTCGTCCAGCGACTCCGCATACACAATATCCCTCGTGCGCAGCCGTTGACGCACGGATAACACTCCCAAAAGAATCAGGATCAGGATGAGGAAAACCGTAAAATAGACCTTCTGCTTCATGTATCTGATATCCCTTTTTTTCTTTCTTGCCAGCTCACTATTATATCACTTCCACGAACAAAAAACAAACGGACGGTTCCACTACAATACGCGCCGCACGGAGACGATCGTCCGGTAGGTCGCGTTTCCATAACAGATGCCGGTCCGCGCGT
>CANRBT010000192.1 GCA_947628935.1 uncultured Roseburia sp.
TCTTCCACAGCGAGCTGCGGCAGCCCGTCGTTGTCAAGGTATTCCTTCAGCACATATCCCTCCGTGCCGTTCTGCAGTACGATATAGTAATAGTCCCCCGCATCGGACAACCGTGTGCGGTTGGTGTTGAGAAGGACGTCTGTGCCGCTCTCCGTGGAGATGCAAAAGGCGGCGGAATCTCCGGCGATCTGCCGTTCGATGTCCGGCAGGGCGTCAGCCGTTCCGGCGGATGCCGTGCCGGAGGTGGCGAATACCAGTGCGGTCAGTGCGATGGCGGCGCAGCCTGTGACGGCGGCGTGCAGCGTGTTCTTTTTCGTTTTCATAATAGCAACAATCCTTTCTTCGGTAGCGTTTTTGCTAAAACAGTTTCCGGGTGTCAAATAGCTGCGTTTCTGTTCCTCAAAGCGGATGAGCGTCTGCGCGTAGGAGGCGCGGATATCCCCGCCGGTCTGGCGCAGGACCAGTTCATCGCATGTGAGCTCCATGTCGCGGTTGTAGTATACATACCAGATCCAGACAGCGGGATTGAACCAGTGTACGCAGAGGGTGAGCGCCGCGAGCAGCTTCCGTGTGCTGTCAAACCGTCGGATGTGCAGATACTCGTGCATCAGGATATACGAGAGCGCTTCGGTATCGTTCCGGTCCATGTGGTCCGGCAGCAGGATGCAGGGGCGAAACAGTCCATAGACAAGCGGTGAAAAAAAGCGGTCGGAATGTTTTGCCGTAATGCGGCGTCTTAAGGGATGGGCGTTCAGCCAGCCGGTCACATACGCGTCTGCGACCGGCAGCGCAGTCTTCAATTCCCTGAGGCAGCAAAGGTACGAAACGGCGAAGACAACCAGACAGATCGCCATGCCTGTGTACCAGATAAGAGAGCAGGCAAAGACAGTGCCCTGGGGAACAGTCTTTGCGAAGCCGCCTCCGGGAAGCGCGGCAGTTCCCTCAAAATGCCGCAGGGAGGGGAGGGCGCGGCGCAGCAGTGAGTGTATGCTGAGCGCGGATGGTACCGAGTACGGCAGCAGCAGCCGGAGCATTGCAATTTCCCACAGAGCGGAAAAAGTGCGCTTGGGCAGCCGGTGTAGGAAAAGCGCCCGGAGCAGAAGTACCGCAAGGATCAGGACGGCGCCGGAAAAACTCCTTTGCAGCAGACTCATATCATCACCTCATTTCAATTCGTCTACCAGCTGCTTTAAGCGCGCGATCTGCTCCGCGGAGAGTGTTTTTCGGCTGAGGAGGGCGGCAAACAGCTTATCGACGGAGCCGTCATAGATTTTGCTGATGAGCTCGTCTGTCTCCGCCGCCTGCACCTCCTCCTTCGGGATCAGCGCGTGGCACATAAAATGCGGTTCCGTGCGGGCGATCGCGCCCTTTTGGATGCAGCGCTTGATCAGCGTGTACGTCGTGTTGATATTCCAGCCGGTAGCCTCCTTTAGCACATCGGAGATGTGTTTTGCGGTACAGTCCCCCTCGCGCCAGAGAACGTCCATAATCTTTAATTCCGAATCAAACAGCTTTTGTTCCATGGAAACCTCCTAATGTATAAGACTGCGGTAGTATGCGCCCTGTACATACACTACCACAGTCTTACAGACTTGTCAATACTACTCTGGTATTATTTTTTTGCGGCGTCAAACCGTTCTCTGCGCGGCGCGCTCCGTGCGCGGAACTCCTTGGGCGAGACGCCCTTCTGCTTGTGGAAGGTCTTGGAAAAATAGAGGCTGTTGTCGAAGCCGAGGGAGTTCGCGATCGCCGTGATGGAGAGATCGGAATGCTCCAGAAGATAGCATGCCTGCTTCATGCGGAAATCGGTCAGATATTCCTTCGGCGACTGCCCGAGCACAGTCTCAAAGGAGCGGAACAGATGGCTGCGGCTGACGCCGACGTAGTTCGCGATATCCTCGACCGTGATGGCGTAGGAGTAGTTGGAGGAGATGAACTCGATTCCTTTTTGCACATAGCTGTTGGCGGAATTTGGCGTGCCGGCATGGGTGGAGCCCTGCAGAAAGAGGGCGAGCATCGTATAGAGCCGCCCGGTCATCTCCACGGCGTGTTCAAACTGGTTGCCGCGGGCGTCGTAGATGTGGAGGAGCTGGCGGCGGATGGCGTCGCCGCAAGGCGTGGCGCGGATGAACGGGGTCTCCGCCGTGAAGTCGGTTGCCTTCAGGATGGTGGGCGCATCGCTGCCGGAAAAGCCCACCCAGGCGTACTCCCAGGGATCCTGCTCGTCGGCGTAGTAGAGCGCTTCCGTGTTCGGATAGACGAGGAAGCTGTCGCCCGTGTGCAGTGCATAGGTCTGGTGATTCAGGCAATAATAGCCGCTGCCGGAAATGATATAATGGATGAGGTAGTGGTCCCGGATGCCAGGTCCCCACTGATAGAGAGGGTCGCACTTCTGGAATCCGACGTTGTAGACGGAGAGCGAGACGAGCTCCTTTTCCGTCACCTTGTAAGAGTTTTTGTAGTTCTTTAACATCGCATGCCCCTCTTTCGCTTTTTTTCATTATAGTGGCAGTAGTGTAAATCTGCAACATAATTACATGTTTTTTGTACATTTTTCGATATACTTTCTCAGGGGGATAGGGTAAGATAAGTACATCAAAAGAGCCGCCGGACAGAGAAAACGGCGGGAAAGGCAGGTGCGTTATGGCAATTTTAGTGACGGGTGGCGCGGGATATATCGGCAGCCACACATGTGTGGAATTACAGAATGCAGGCTATGAGGTCGTCGTGCTGGACAATCTGAGCAATTCCTCGGAAAAATCCCTGGAGCGCGTGAAGGCGATCACAGGAAAAGAGGTAAAGTTTTACAAAGGAGATATCCTGGACCGCGACATCCTGAACCGTATCTTTGCAAATGAGAAGATCGACAGCTGCATTCATTTTGCAGGGTTAAAGGCTGTCGGGGAGTCCGTGGCAAAGCCGTGGGAGTATTACAACAACAATATCGCAGGGACATTGACGCTTGTGGACGTGATGCGCAAAAACGGCTGCAAGAACATCATTTTTTCCTCCTCGGCGACTGTGTATGGGGATCCGGCGCAGATCCCGATCACGGAGGAGTGCCCGAAGGGGCAGTGCACCAATCCGTACGGGTGGACGAAGTCGATGCTCGAGCAGGTGCTCTCCGATATCCAGAAGGCGGATCCCGAGTGGAACGTCATCCTGCTCCGCTACTTCAATCCCATCGGGGCGCATAAGAGCGGTACGATGGGCGAGAATCCGAACGGCATTCCGAACAACCTGATGCCGTATGTGACTCAGGTGGCGGTCGGAAAGCTCAAGGAGCTCGGCGTCTTTGGCAATGACTATGACACGCCGGACGGAACGGGCGTGCGCGATTATATCCATGTGGTGGATTTGGCGGTCGGTCATGTGAAGGCGCTGAAAAAGATCGAGGAGAAGGCGGGGCTCTGCATCTACAACCTTGGCACAGGGCATGGTTACAGCGTGCTCGATATCGTGAAGAATTTTGAGGAGGCGAACGGGCTTACGATCCCGTATGTCATCAAGGAACGCAGACCGGGCGATATCGCGACATGCTATTGCGACCCGTCCAAGGCGGAGCGGGAGCTCGGCTGGAAGGCGCAGTACGGCATCCGGGAGATGTGCGAGGACTCCTGGAGATGGCAGAAAAACAATCCAAACGGTTATGAGGACTAGAGAGCGCAGGGCATAGAACGGCGGCAGAAACCATGCGCCGGGGGACGGACATCCTCCGGCGCTTTTTT
>CANRBT010000193.1 GCA_947628935.1 uncultured Roseburia sp.
TCTCTCCCGGTATACCGGTACCAGGCACGCGCGTCAAAGAGATTCATGTAACAGTCCGTTGTCACGACCGTACCCGGAGCAATCTGCAGACAGCCGGTCTCCCGGAACAAGACGGCGGTCTCTGCGGATCCTCCGACGTCCGCATTCCCGCGGACCCGGACGTAGAGCTCCCGCTCCCCGCAGACCCCGTCCGGACCTGTGACCGACTGCACGACCATCCGGCTCATCGTTTTTCCAACACCTTCAGCATATCGTACGCGATCTCTCTGCGCTCCTCCCCAAGTCCACAGAGACAATGCACAGCCCACTCCACCTGCTCGTCAGACAGCGCGTTCTCCTTTCCCCGCACCAGATAGTCCAGGGACACCCCGTAGACATTTGCCAGGGCGAGCAGCGTGTCCACGCTCATCCCACAGGTCCCGCGCTCGATGTCGGCGTAATATTTTGCCGTGAGCCCGATGCGCGCTGCGATGTCCTTTCTGCTGTAACGTCCCGCGCATCGAAGCGCACGCAGCCGGTCGCCGATCTGTTTTGCCTGATACATGTCCATTCCCTCTTCCTGAAAAATGTCTATCACAATTATAACACATATTGTTTATTTGTAAATTCATTTTGTGTATTTTTAGGAACAACATCATAAAATATGATATCAACGTAATCAGGAACGGAGCATACAAAGCTCCGGCTTATGACAGAGCCGCAGATACGGCAGAATGAGAGGAAACATGAAACTGGGAGACAATATCAGATATCTGCTGGAAGAAAACAATATGACACAGCGACAGCTGGCGCAAGAGCTCGACATCACTCCGGCCGCTCTCGGGAACTATATCCGGAACATCAGGGAACCGGATTTCGATATGCTTCTGCGGATCGCCGGTTTTTTCCGTGTCTCCACAGATTTTTTGCTGGGACATCAAAATAAAAAAGAAGAACTCACCCGCAGCGAGGATCTTTTGCTGCAGATCTTCCGGTCGCTGACGCCGGATCAGAGAGAGATCTATCTGGAGCAGGGAAAGCTTTTCATCCGGCAGAATAATAAAAAAATGTCATTCCCTTCCGACAACTCGGCAAGAAATGACATTGTATCATAAAAAAGCTCATGCTCTTTCCATACGCTTTTCCCGGAACGTATATCTGCCACACGCCTCTCCAGTTCCGCGATATTCTCCCCGCTGTAAAAAGGATCCGCTGCCAGTTCAAACGGTATGCGCTGTTCGCGTACCACAGTTTTTAAAAAAATATGGATTGCGGCAGACATGCTCAAGCCTATATCGGCAAGCGTGCTCTCCCTCCGCAGCTCACTCCTGCTCCACTCTCTCCATAAAATACATCCGCGATCCGAAATCCGGATAGAACCGCACCTCCCCGTTGTACCCGTTCCCGGCAAACGCGGGCTTTAAGTGTACGCCGCCGTACATGAGCGCATCCCCGTACGCCGTGTACTCCTCACGCTCCCCGTCCATCTTCACGAACCTTGCAACCAGCTCGTGCATGAGGGAATCCTGCCGGATGTGCACTGGGGACGCCGTGTTCACAAGATCCCCGAAGCCCTTGACATTGTATTTGAGACTGCGGTTATAAAAACGGTATCGCGCGTCCGCGAGCAGCCCCTTTGCGCGGTAATAATGGAACTGCGTGTTCGGGGCGACGAGCCGCTGCATCAGAAAACCGACTGCCCGGGAGCCGTCCGGCGCGACGCAGGTCCACTCCATCTCATTGCCGGCCGCGCCGCCCAGCACGCCGGAGCCCGACGCCTGCTCCGCCCCGAAGCTCCTGCCGCGGTAAAAGCTGCCCCACAAAAACACCTCGCGCCACCTCTTATAAAGCGCGATCTGCTCCTTTACCGCCAAAAGCTCCTCCTTTTTCATATCACAGAAATTGCATTCGTAGCCGCACACCCCGAAGGCCGCCACCTGGAACCGTGTCTCAAGCGGCGTCACGCGCAGCGTCTGGTGGTTCGGCACAGAGGAGACATGCGCGCTCACCACAGACATCGGGTAGCCGTAGCTGTAGCCGTTCTGGATCTCCGCTCTGCAGAGCGCGTCCGTGTCGTCGCTCGCCCAGATCTGCGGGAAATAACACAGGATGCCGAGATCAAAGCGGTTGCCTCCCGCCGCGCAGCCCTCAAACAAAATGTCCGGGAAGCGTTTTACCAGCTCTCCCATGCACCGGTAAAGTCCCATCACATAGCGATGCGCGACCTCCCCCTGCCGTTCGGCGGGAAGCGACTTGGAAAAATAATCCGTAAAAGTCCGGTTCATGTCCCATTTCACATAGGAAATATCCGCGGAGGAAAACACCTCCGACATCTTTTCTATGACAAAATCCTGCACCTTGGTCTGCGTCAGGTCCAGGATCCGCTGGTTGCGCCCCTCGGCATGCGGCTTCCCCGGGATCTCAATGACCCACTCCGAATGTCTCTCATAGAGCCTGCTGTTCACATTGACCATCTCCGGCTCGACCCAGATACCGAGCTGCAGCCCCAGCGCCCGGATCTTTTTTGCCAGCCCGTCCAGCCCGTTCGGGAGCTTTTTCCGGTTGACCTCCCAGTCCCCCAGGGAATGGCTGTCATCGTTGCGCTCCCCGAACCAGCCGTCGTCCATCACGAACAGCTCGATCCCCAGGTCTGCGCCCTCCTTTGCCAGCGCGAGCAGCTTTTTCTCGGAAAAATCAAAATACGACGCCTCCCAGCTGTTGAGCAGCACGGGACGGCTTTTGCGCTTCCATGCGCCGCGCACGATATGCTCCCGCACAAAGCGGTGCATGCATTGGCTCATCCCGTTAAAGCCCTCGTGGGAGTACGCCATGACTGCCTCCGGCGCCTCGAACTGCTCCCCGTCGGACAGCAGCCAGGAAAACGACTGCGGGTTGACCCCGGACACGAACCGCGTCTTGCCGTGACCGCTGACCTCCACAGCCTCATAGTGGTTGCCGCTGTAGATCAGGTTAAATCCGTAACACTCCCCCGCGTCCTCCGTCGTCCCCTGTCTGGAGAGCATGACGAACGGGTTCGCACGGCTTGAGGATGTCCCCGTATAGGAAGCGTTGACATGGCGTCCGCTCACGGCGCGCAGATCCGTGCGCCGCATCTCCCGCGCCCATGCGCCCGTAAACGTCGTGAACACATAGTCCGGCGTGTCAAAATCCACCTGCGCGCTCATCAGACGCCGGAGCTGCACCTCGCTCCCGCTCTCGTTGCACAGCACACTGCTGCGCGTGATGACATCGCAATCCTCATATACATAATAATGCAGCAAAAGGCGCAGCCCGTAACCGGCATCCCGCATCGTCACGCACAGATGATCCACAGCTCCCGTCTCGTCATAGGATCCGGGCAGCGTCCCGCAGGGCTCCTTTCCCTGTGACATCCCGGCGCTCTCATAGCGGAAATCGGACGTGTAACTCCCGTCCGCATGCACCAGCTCCACAAACGGTTCCCGGATATCGCCCTTCCCGTAGGAGGACATCTCAAGCCGTATGTCCTCCAGGGAAAAGCGGTCTCCCGCTTCACAGACATTCGTATTGCCCGGCGCGAACACATGCTGCTCTGCGAGCGCACAGGCATCCTCCTGCGTCTGTATCGTAATCCTTCTGCCGTAATATAAATGCTCCAGATGCCCTGCCTCCATGACCCGGAAACAGTATGTGGTATGTGCCGTGTCCAGCACGAATGTGTTTCCAAACTGCCTGATCATTTCTCCTCCATTCCGGAGCGCGTGCG
>CANRBT010000194.1 GCA_947628935.1 uncultured Roseburia sp.
AAAAGGCTACAAACCTGCACAGTCCATAGCCCCCCGTTTCTATCAATTTTCTCTTATTCCGCGGCGTCCTCCGGCTTCTCCACAGCGGAGATCGCCGCCTTCTGCATCGGTATGCGGCAGTTCTTGTTGTTGCCGAACTCCACGATGACCGTGTCGTCCGCGATGTCGATGACCGTGCCGTAAAACCCGCTCGTCGTCATCACTGTGTCACCGACCGCCAGCTCTGCGAGCATCGCCGTCTTTTTCTTCTGCTCCTTCTGCTGCGGACGGATCATGAAAAAATACATGACGGCAAACAGAAGCACCATCGACAGGAGCATGCCGCCCATGCCCGCCGTACTGCTCGCCGCGTCTGTTGCTAAGATTGCTAACATCGATCTTCCTCCTAAATGGTTTCTCGTTTCCTGTTTTCAAAGACTCCCCCGCGGGAATCTTTTCTCATTGTACACAAAACCGCCCCGTTCGGCAAGTCCTTTTTATCATTCGGCGTCGCGGGACTGCTGTCCCATGCCGTAAAGCTTCTCCTCCTTGTAGGACGCGAACCTGCCCGCATCCAGCGCATCCCGGATCTCCCGCATCATCGTATTGTAAAAATAGAGGTTGTGGAGCACGCACAGCCGCATGCCAAGCATCTCCTTTGCCTTGAGCAGATGCCGGATATACGCCCTGCTGTACCGCCGGCATGCCGGGCATCCGCACCCCTCCTCGATCGGTCGCATATCCCTCTCGTATTTCCGATTAAAGAGGTTGATCTTCCCCTGATTCGTGTAGGCATGCCCGTGCCGTCCGTTCCTCGACGGGTAGACGCAGTCAAAAAAGTCGACGCCGCGTTCGACGCCCTCCAGAATATTCGCCGGAGTCCCGACTCCCATCAGGTAGGTCGGCTTGTCCGTCGGAAGGTATGGCACAGTCACGTCCAGGATCCGGTACATCTGCTCATGCGTCTCCCCGACGGCAAGCCCCCCAATGGCATAGCCGTCCAGCTCCAGCTCCGCAATGCGCTTCGCGTGGTCGATCCGGATATCCTCATAGACCGCCCCCTGGTTGATGCCAAAGAGCATCTGACGGGGATTCACCGTTCCCTCCGCCCGGTTCAGCTCCCCAAGCTTCTCCCTGCAGCGCGAGAGCCATCGCGTCGTGCGCGCCACGGAAGCCTCCACATAGCTGCGGTCGGCGAGCGCGGGCGGACATTCATCGAACGCCATCGCGATCGTGGAACCCAGGTTGGACTGGATCCGGATGCTCTCCTCCGGTCCCATAAAGATCTTTGCGCCGTCGATATGCGAGCGGAAGCAGACGCCCTCCTCCGTGATCCTGCGCAGACCGGAGAGCGAAAATACCTGAAAACCGCCGGAATCCGTGAGGATCGGCCGGCTCCAGGACATGAACCTGTGCAGCCCGCCGACCTCGCGGATCAGCTCATCCCCCGTGCGGACGTGCAGGTGATAGGTGTTGGAAAGCTGCACCTGGCAGCCGATCTGCTCCAGATCCTCCGTGGAAACCGCACCCTTGATGGCGGCGACCGTCCCGACGTTCATGAACACGGGGGTCTGGATATCCCCGTGAACCGTGTGAAAAATCCCTCTCTTTGCGCGCCCCTCCTGCCGGATCAACTCATACATCGTCTCTGCCCCTTTGTCCTTTCCCGCCTGCACACAGCCTGTCCAGGATCTCAAAATACTCCTCAAACGTCTTTTTACAACAGCCCGGATTGTCGATGACAATGCCGTCCGCACGAAGTCCGATCAGCGAAAACGCCATCGCAACGCGGTGATCCTCATAGGTTCTGACCACGCCGCCCCCGGGCGCGCCGGGATAGACTGTCACAGCGTCCGTCTCCTCCCTGCACAGAATGCCAAGCCGGGAAAGCTCCGTCACGATCGCGTGAATGCGGTCGCACTCCTGTCCCCGGATATGACCGATATTGCGGATATGCACCTCCCCGTCCGCAAACGGCGCGATCGCCGCGAGCGTGAGCGCCTGATCGGAAAAATCGTTCATATCGACGTCGATCCCGTGCAGCGCGCCGCCCTTTGGTCCCTCGACCGCGATCCCGTCCGGTTCCTCACGCACGGCACATCCCATCGCGCGCAGAACCTCCAGAAAGCGGTAATCCCCCTGCGTGTTATCCGCATGCACATGCCGCACGAGCGCCCTGCCCCCCGTCACAGCGGCGGCGGCATAAAAATAACACGCCGCGGACATATCCGGTTCCACGGTATAGCGCTCCCTGTGATAACCGGCGTCCGGCATCACGATGTAGTCCCGCCCCGTATAGGAGACCGAAACCCCGAACTCCTCCATCATGTTCCGCGTAATGCGGATGTAAGAGCCGTCCGTCTTCTCACTGACGATATGTACGTGCAGTCCCTGCCGGAACATCGGACTGACCAGCAGCAGCGCGCTTAAAAACTGCGTGCTTTGACTGATGTCAAGCGAGACCCCGGTCGGAGACGCTCCCTCCTTCCCGCCATCCGCACAGCCTCTGATACGCACAGGGAGATGATTCTCCTTCTCCAGAAACGTGATCTCTGCGCCGAGCTCTTGTAACAGTGCAAAAAGAGGCTGCATCGGGCGCTTCTTCATCTGCTCCGATGCCCGGATCGTATAGACCCCGTCGGAAAGTCCGAGCATCGCCGTCAAAAAGCGCGCCGCCGTCCCGGCGCTCCCCACGTCGATCTCTGCCGTATTTCGCGGAATGTGACCGCTGCATCCCGTGATCGACACGCGCCTTTTCCGTTCATCCACATGCATCGAAAACCCGAGCGCTTCCAGGGCGCCCAGAAAATGACGGGAGTCGTCCGAAAAAAGGACGCCGTCCACCTCCACGGTCCCGTCCGAGAGTGCCGCCAAGAGCAGCGCCCGATTGGTCATGCTCTTGGAACCCGGAACCGAGACGGTCCAGTCGATCGGACCCCCCACCTTTTTTACCTGATACTGTTCTGTCATATAGCTCTCCTCTTTCTGCCGATCAGTGACCATTTTATCACAATCCTGTTGCCAGGCAAAGGGAAATCTTTTATACTAACTAAAGAATTTCAAAGGAGGTGGCAGCTTCATGGCAGGCTCTACATATGGTACTATTTTTCGGATCACGACTTGGGGGGAATCGCACGGACGGGGCGTCGGCGTGACAGTCGACGGCTGCCCGGCGGGACTGCCCCTTAACGAGGCGGATATCCAGCGCTATCTGGATCGCAGGAAACCCGGTCAATCCAAATACGCAACGCCGCGCAGGGAGGACGACGCCGTAGAGATCCTGTCCGGCGTGTTCGAGGGACGCACCACGGGAACCCCGATCTCGCTGGCGGTATTCAATAAGGACCAGCATTCCAGAGACTACAGCGAGATCGCCTCCTACTATCGTCCGGGACACGCAGACTACACCTTCGACCGGAAATACGGCTTTCGGGATTACCGCGGCGGCGGACGCTCCTCGGGGCGGGAGACCATCGGCCGCGTCGCAGCCGGTGCGATCGCCGCAAAGCTCCTCGCCGAGCTCGGCATCACGTTCACATCCTACACCCGCTCCATCGGTCCTGTCTCCGTCGATCCCGCACGGTTCGACGCGGCGCAGATCACGGCGAATCCGCTCTACATGCCGGACGCGCAGGCTGCAGCGGATGCGCAGGCTTACCTTGACGCCTGCATGGCAGAGCAGAACTCCTCCGGCGGCGTCGTGGAATGCATCGCAGGCGGCGTGCCGGCAGGTCTGGGAGA
>CANRBT010000195.1 GCA_947628935.1 uncultured Roseburia sp.
CCATGCCCACCATCAGCCTATGCATGATCGTAAAAAACGAGGAGGCAGTCCTCGCGCGCTGCCTGGACAGCATTGCGGATCTCATGGATGAGATCATCATTGTCGACACCGGCTCCACAGACGGTACGAAAGACATCGCTTACCGGTATACCTCCAGGGTCTATGACTTTAAGTGGAACAGTGACTTTTCCGCTGCACGCAACTTCTCCTTCTCCAAGGCAAGCAAGGACTATATCTACACAGCCGATGCGGACGAGATGCTTGACGCGGAGAACCATGAACGCTTTCTCCGTTTAAAGACGGTCCTTCTTCCCGAGATCGAGATCGTGCAGATGAGATATGTGACAAAGACGGAATTTGACACCGTGCTCAACGCCCAAAAGGAGCTCCGCCCCAAGCTGTTCAAGCGTCTGCGCACCTTCACCTGGATCGATCCGATCCATGAGACAGTCCGCCTGGATCCTGTTATTTTTGACAGTGATATTGAGATCCAGCACCTGCCGCAATCCCTGCACAGCAAACGCGATTTCTCGATCTTCTTAAGAGCGTTCGAGCACGACGGCTATCTGTCGCCCAAGATCCGCTCCATGTATGCAAGGGAGCTGTTAAAGACCGGCGACACCAGGGATTTCTCGGACGCCAAGCTGGTCTTCCGCCGTATTCTGGAGACAGAGACGGACGAGGAGGCATGCAAGGAGGCGTCCTGCGTGCTGGCGCGCGTCTACCGCCTCGAGGACAACAAGAACGAATTTTTCAAGCTGACCATGAAGGATATGCTCACGACTCCCTGCTCGGAGATCTGCTATGAACTCGGCACCTACTTCCTCGCGCATCGGGATTATGACGAGGCGGTCATCTGGTTCTACAACGCCGCCTACGAGACGACGAGCATCCTCGATGTCCACACGAACGGCGACCTGCCGCTGCTCGGTCTGGTGGAATGCTACGAGCTGCTGCTCGCCGACGAGAATGCAAAGCGTCCGCCGAACACAGCGCTGATCATTCAATATGAGATGATGCTGGACAAATATCGGGAGGCATCCAAGGCATGGTCGCTTCCTGAGGAATAGGGCGCTCTGCGTTCCGGCTCTGCGTTCTGCAGGGGATTTGGCTTGTAAATTTGTCTGTCCCGTGATACCATACAGATATGGTATTTTCATAAACATGGAAACGGGAGGTATCTCACATGGATTTTTCACAGGAATACAAGGAGAAGCTCGTCTCCGCAGACGAAGCGGTAAAGCTCATCAAATCCGGGGACTGGGTGGACTACGGCTGGTGCGTGAATACGGTCGACGCCCTGGACCGCGCGCTCGCCAGGCGCACGGATGAGCTAAAAGACGTCAACCTGCGCGGCGGCATCCTCTTAAAACCGCTGGCGGTCTTTGAGCGCGAGGACGCGGGAGATCACTTTACCTGGAACTCCTGGCACATGTCCGGCATCGAGCGGAAGCTCATTGCGCGCGGCTGCGCCTACTACGCGCCGATCCGCTATTCCGAGCTGCCCCGGTACTACCGCGACCTTCCCTGCCCGGATGACGTGGCGATGTTCCAGGTCGCTCCGATGGACGCGCACGGCTACTTCAATTTTGGTCCCAGCGCTTCCCATCTCGGCGCAATGTGCCAGACGGCAAAGCACATCATCGTAGAGGTCAACGAGAACATGCCGCGCTGCCTCGGCGGTACGGAGTGCGGCGTACACATCTCGGATGTGACCTATATTGTCGAGGGCGAGAACCCGCCGATCGGCGAGATGGGCGCGGGCGGTCCGGCGACCGAGGTGGACAAGGCGGTCGCAAAGCTGATCGTCGAGGAGATCCCGAACGGCGCCTGCCTGCAGCTTGGCATCGGCGGTATGCCGAACGCGGTCGGCTCCCTGATCGCGGAATCTGACCTGAAGGATCTCGGCGTACACACGGAGATGTACGTGGATGCGTTCGTGGATATCGCAAAGGCAGGGAAGATCAACGGTTCCCGCAAAAACATCGACCGCGGTCGTCAGACCTACGCGTTCGGCGCCGGTACCAAAAAAATGTACGACTATATGGATGACAACCCCGAGCTGATGAGCGCTCCGGTCGACTATACGAACGACATTCGCTCCGTCAGCGCGCTGGACAATTTTATTTCCATCAACAATGCCGTGGACATCGACCTGTTCGGTCAGGTCAACGCAGAGTCTGCAGGCATCAAGCACATCAGCGGCGCAGGCGGACAGCTCGACTTCGTTCTGGGAGCTTACCTCTCCCACGGCGGCAAGAGCTTTATCTGCCTCTCCTCCACCTTCAAGGCAAAGGACGGCACCCTGCAGTCCCGCATCCGACCGACACTGGCGGACGGCTCGATCGTAACCGACACGCGCGCCAATGTACACTATGTCGTGACAGAGTACGGCAAGGTAAACCTGAAGGGGCTCTCCGGCTGGCAGCGTGCGGAGGCTCTGATTTCCGTCGCGCACCCCGACTTCCGGGATGAGCTCATCAAAGAGGCGGAGCGGATGCACATCTGGAGAAGATCGAACAGATAATTTTGTTTTCAAAGGGAAGAGGCTGTGGAAAGCAAAGTATTGTAACTCTGCTTTTTCACAGCCTCCTTTTTATTGCTCCTGCAAAAACTCATCGATCCCGTTCGCAATACCGTCCACGATCTTATCCTGATACTCCCCTGTCGCCATCAGGGCATCCTCCTCGGGATTCGTCATGTACCCCATCTCCACGATCGTGGCAGGGACCTGACACCAGTTGATGCCGCTCATGCTGTCGGTCTCCCACACAAGCTCCCTTCTGCAGCCCGTCGCGCTCACGAGGTGATCCAACACACTGGAGGCAAGCGATCTGCTCTTTTCATACAGACTCCCGTTATAAGGATTGCCCGCCGTCTGGCAGATCGTCATCGCTCCGTTTGCGGAGGTGTCCTCCGAGCCGTTGGCGTGGATCCGGATAAAAGCGTCTGCATTCGCATTGTTTGCGATCTGCGCCCGCTCCGCATTGCTGATGTTCACATCGTTCGTGGTACGGATCATGATGACATCATATCCTCGCTCCTCAAGCTCGGTCTGCAGTTTGAGCGCAACCTGCAGGTTCAGCTCATATTCCGCCAGACCGCTCGTCGATCCGCTTGTGCCTGCTGCCACCTTCGCCTTCTCCTGACTCGCGCCGGGTCCGATCGGCTCCGTCTCGGTATTCGCATGCATCTGGTGTCCGGCGTCGATCACAATGAGATGCCCGTTGCCCTCCTCCGTCTTTTTGCGAAGATTCTCCCCGGAAATGTAATAAAGCTTTCCGTCCATCAGCACCTTCGCCCATCCGCCTTCTGTTCCGACACACTCCACCTCTGTCCTCGCATCCAGCGTACAGTAGATCTCCGTCTTCGTGGAAGGACCCGTGCGGACATTCACCTTTGTCGTCGTCACAAACGTCTCCGTCTCATACTCCTCAGGGTTCTTTGGCTCCTCCGGCCATCCTGCGCCCCCCGGCTGCCCGGGATCTTCCTGCCTGGGATCTTCCTGCTCTGTCCCCTTTGCCTGTGTTCCGCTTTCCGAATCCAGTTCAATTCCACGAAACCCCTCTCCATCCAAGGGCAGATCTTCCCATGCGGCATGCTCCCGACTTTCTTCCGCCTCTTCGACCGATACGTCATCCGACACCTGCGGACGCTCCTTTGCTATATCGACTTCCTCGTCTTGCTCACGCCTGCCAATGCCGGACAG
>CANRBT010000196.1 GCA_947628935.1 uncultured Roseburia sp.
CATCACAGAAGCGAGCGGCGCTGTGGAGATGTCGTTCGAGGAGCCTGTGTATGAAGATATTTCTGACACGGAGGCAGCGGAAGCTGCGGAGACCATCGGGGACACGGAGACAACGGAGACCATCGGGGACACAGAGACAACGGAGACCATCGGGGACACGGAGACAACGGAGACCATCGAAGACACGGAGGATATCGGGGACACGGAAGCTGCGGCGTCTGCCCGGGAAGAGCGGTTTATCCTCTCCGGCGTGGACTGTGCGGATGCGTCGGTCGTGTATGAGAAGACGGGGGAGTATGACAACGTGCTGACTGTGACGGACGCTTCCGGGAACAGCGCGGAGATCGTGGTACATATCGCAGTGGGCGAGGCGCCTGTGATCTCCGGCGTCAGGGACCTGACTGTGACGGACGGCGCGGAAGAACCGGATTATCTGAAGGGGATCACAGCTGTGGACTGGCAGGGAAACGACATCACACAGGAGCTGTCCTGCGACGCGTCGGCGGTCGACCTGGAGAAGGAAGGGGCGTATGAGATCTCCTACACGGTCACGGATGCGGATGGCTTTTCGGCGACGGAGACGGCGAAGGTGACGGTGGCAAAGGAAAGGGTCTCCGGGAGCCGGAACGCCGAAAGGGGCGGCGCAGGAGACAGCCAGGAACGCGGCAGCGCGGGGACAGCGGGGCAGACACCCGCAGCGACGACGGACAGCGGAAGCCAGACACAGCCGTCAGGCGACAATGAGAGCAGCGGTGCAGCCGATAGCAGCCAGGAGAGCGGAAACGCGGGAACGGAAAGCCAGGAACA
Organism: uncultured Roseburia sp.; assembly: GCA_947628935.1. Lineage (GTDB taxonomy): Bacteria > Bacillota > Clostridia > Lachnospirales > Lachnospiraceae > Roseburia. Next base: position 808 of record CANRBT010000196.1, read on the forward strand.
GGCACCTGCCGCACAGCCGTCCGGGGACGAAAGCCAGGGACAGACGTCGGCGGCGGACAGTGAAAGCCAGGGACAGACGCCTGCGGCGGACAGCGGAAGCCAGGGACAGACGCCTGCGGCGGACAGCGGAAGCCAGGGACAGACGTCTGCGCCCGACAGTCCGTCGTCGAACTGGTGGGACGGGATGGAGATCTATGACGGCTCGGAAAATGAGCCCATTCCCGATTTTGGTTTAGGAACGGTTACATGGAATTAACAGGGAGGATTTGTATTTGAAAAAAAGAAGATACAGAACGGCATGGCTGGCGTTGGCGGCGCTGCTGGCATGCCTTGTGACGGCGGTTCCGCAGCGTGCGCAGGCGGCGGCATGGACCGGGGAGGAGACTGAGGTGGCATTGATAAATACGCTGGTTGGGCGCTATCAGTTGAATTATACCGGCGGAACCTGCTTTTTTGACATATGGACTACCAACAACACCAGAGACTATGAAACCACCTACAACGACCTGAACGGTCCTTATCAGAACAGCTCGACGGCAGCATTGAAGAAGACAGAGGGGGCTACGGGGATCAGGTATGCGTTCCTGGTGTGGGAGACCAGGGAGCCAACGGCGGCGTCGACGCCGGTCGGATTTGTGACGCCGGACGGGAGAAACAGGGCGATTTCTCCGCAGTATGCGATCAACGATCTGCGGCTGGGCAGCCTCCGGACGCTCTACTGCATGGCGGCGGACGTGACCTCCCTGGTGCAGAGCGCCGGGTACGGGAATTATTCGGTTTACAACATCCCCCGGTGGCAGAACGGGGTGTTCGATGCGCTGGGGCGCACGGCCAGAGGGGAATCGCTCGGTTCGTGGCAGCTGATCGTCGTGGAGGAGGGGGACAGCTTCCCTGTGCGCGTGGTTACTATGAATATGGGAGCGAAGGCCTATATAGAAAAGGACTTTCAAGGCAACCTGCAGCTGGGAAGCGGGCTTAGGACATCCTCCGTCGGAAACGTGAGCGGTCAGGTGCTGTTCGGAGCCTCCAACTCACATGACAATGACATGTCGGAGGTAGTCACTGCATACCGGGACGGCGGGGCGCTCGGGACGGTCACGTCTCATGTGACCGATCACGGCGGGTTGTACCGGAACGGCAGCTTGTTTAACGGCAGGGAGGGGACGCTGCGCATGGATCTCTCGGACGTCTCCGGTATCGCGAACGGAGCGGACAGCGTCCGGCTGGATGTGAAGAACACTGGCTGGACGACCTTCTTTTTCTTTGGCATTGCTGTGGACATCGCCTACCCGGATTTCATCGGGGAGCAGACGACCACTGTGGAGAGCGCAAAAAAGGTGACGGTCTCCGGGCGGTTCACGAACACGGCGCGGACGGCGGACACGGGCATTTATAACGGAAACCTGACCGTCACGCTCGATGCGGGGCTTACGGCAGTGCGGGCGACAGCGACTGCGGGCGGAACGACTGTGAACGGTACGGTCAGCGGCAATACCGTGACCTTTGCCGGTCCCGCGGTGGCGAGCATGATGAACGGGAGCAGCATCCGCTATACCGTCGAGTGCGCCACAGGCAATTTCGGCAGGACACGTTTTGACAATCATGCGGGCTTCCACGGCTATCTCCGTTCCGAGGGCGTGAATACGGGCTACTGGATCGACCGGCTGTGGACGGCGTCCTCTTTTGCCGTGCCGAAGTACACGCTGACGCTGCAGAAGGGCGAGGGCATCGAGGAGGTGACCGGAGACGGGAGCTATTCCTACGGGGAGCGCGTCACGGTGAAAGCGACTCCGAAGAGGGGCTGGCACTGGAAGGGCTGGACGGGCAGCTATGTGACCGCGCAGCAGGACTATTCGTTCACGATGCCTGCGGGGGACCTGACGCTGAAGGCGGAGGGAGAGGCAAACACCTACACGATCCGGTTCGATGCGAACGGAGGCGGGGAGCGGGAGACATTGCCGGAGATGACCGTACACTATGACGATGCGGTCTCCCTGCCGGACGGCGCGCAGGCTTATGTGAAGTATACCTTAGACGGCGTGAACATCACGCAGGACGTGCTGTCGGGAGCCGTCACGGTCCGCGAAGACGGAAGTGTTGCATTGCCCGGCATGACGCCGGACGTCCCGCAGGAGGCGGCGGAAGACCCGGACGGGGAGGCGTCTGCAGACCGGGATGCAGATCCCGTGCCGGACAGGCATGCGTATGCTTCCGTGTACCGCGGCTGGAGCCTGGAGGAGGGCAGATACGGCTTCGAGCCGCAGTGGGAGCCTGTGGCGGTCACGGTGAAGGAGCTTGCGGGAGCCGCCGGCGTGGAGGAAGCGAACGGCGCTGTGATCACGCTGTATGCTGTGTGGGACGACAGCCCGTGGCTGACAGCCGTGAACCTGTACTACACGCTGGAGGAGGCACAGAGCGGGCAGATCACGGAGGCGGAGATCCTCTCCCATGCATCGGCGGCGGACCGTGAGGACGGAAGCCCGATCGCCCCCGGCATCCATGAGGACGGGACGTCGTTCACGATCCCGGATTATCTGCCGGGTGATTTCACGCAGTTCACGGCGTCGGGAAGCTGTACGGAGAACCTGACCGTGGTGGACAGCATGGGAAGCGCCTATGCGAAGCAGATCACGGTGCATGTGGTCGACACGTCGCCGCAGCTTGTGAGACCCGCCGGGACGACGCGCTTCATCACGGAGCACTATTATAACCAGGACTATGCGAACGGCGGACTGGCGGAGGATTCGCTCTGGAAGACAGACCCGGAATATGCGGCTGTGATTCAGGAGGCGTTCCGCAGGAGCCGGGAGGATGACCCGGTCGAGACCTATTATTTCACGCATGAGCAGATCCTTGCCATGCAGGAGTACGTCGACGAGCATGGGATCGGGAACAGC
>CANRBT010000197.1 GCA_947628935.1 uncultured Roseburia sp.
CGGCAAGGTCGTGGTCGCGACCTCGGACATTGAGTATATGGCGGACTACATTGAGGACGACGATCTCGTCATCCTGGGCGACCGGGAGGAGGCGCAGATGCAGGCGATCCGCTCGAACGCGAGCTGCATCGTCATCGGCGGCGGGCTGGAGGTGGACGAGGAGGTCCGGCGTCTGGCGGAGCGGAACGACTGTGTGATCATCACGACGCCGTTCGATACCTTTTCCGTGGCGAGGCTGATCAACCAGAGCATGCCCATCAAACAGTATATGACAAAAAAAGATCTGGTCGTTTTCGAGCTCGATGACTATGTGGACTATGTGAAGGATGTGATGTCCAAGGTGCGTCACAGAGATTTTCCCGTGCAGAACGAGAAGGGAAATTATGTCGGGATGGTGTCCCGCCGGAACCTGCTGAACACGCAGAAGAAGCAGGTCATTCTGGTCGATCACAATGAAAGATCGCAGGCGGTCGACGGGATCACAGAGGCGGAGATCCTGGAGATCATCGACCACCACAGGCTGGGAAGCCTGGAGACGATCTCGCCGGTCTATTTCAGGAACCAGCCTCTGGGTTGTACCTCAACGATCATTTTTCAGATGTATCAGGAGAAGGGCGTCGAGATCCCGACGCAGATTGCGGGGTTATTGCTCGCGGCGATCATTTCCGACACGCTGATGTTCCGCTCGCCGACCTGTACCATGCTGGACAAGACGGTCGCAGAGCAGCTTGCGGCGCTTGCGGAAGTCGATATAGAGGAGCTTGCCAGGAATATGTTCCGGGCAGGCAGCGATTTCAAGCACAAGACGACGGAGGAGATCTTCTATCAGGATTTCAAGATCTTTCATACCGACGACAGCGATTTTGGAGTCGCGCAGATCAGCGCGATGAGCCATGAGGAGCTGGAACGGCTCAGCGGGCAGCTGCAGCCATTCCTGACGCAGGTGCTTGGTGAGAAAAAGCTGGACATGGTGTTCGTGATGCTGACGGATATCCTGGAGGAGAGCTCGAAGCTCATCTACGCGGGAAAGGATGCGATACAGCTTGTGACGAACGCGTTCAAAAAGCCTGTCGATGCGGACGGAGTCTGGCTTAGCGGCATCATCTCGCGCAAAAAGCAGCTGATCCCGACGCTGATGAACACGCTGGCAGAAAGGGCATAATATCGACGGGATCCACAGAAGGATTCAGGATAGCAGACTTTGGCGGTATTCTCTCGGGGATTCGCCAAAGTTTTTTTTGTATGCCCGCGAGAAGCTGGAATAGTTGCGGAAGCCGCACGTGTAGCAAACCTCCGTGATAGGGACGCCCTGTGCGATCAGCGTTTTGGCGCGCTGCAGCCGCTTGGTGGAGAGGTAGCCTCCGATCGTGTAGCCGGTCTGCTCCTTAAAGGCATGCATCAGATAATAGCGGCTCAGATAAAAGCGCGCGGAAAGCGCGTCGATGGAGATGTCCTCTGTCAGGTGCTCATTCAGGTAGCCAAGGATGTCCACGATCTTCTCGTCCGACGGCGAGTGGTCGATGAACTTTACGCGGTCGTGCAGCGCGGCGCGGTTGAGCTGGATCATGAATTCAAGGAACAGCAGCTTTTCATGCAGTGCGCTCGCATAGTCCGTGTCCGAGGTGCAGGCGTCGAGCGCGCGGATCGCAGCTTCCAGCCGTGAGGCGTGTGCGGACGAAAAGCGCAGTACATGCGACTGTTCTGCAGCCGCCTGCCGCAGGCATAAGCCAAGATCGTTGTCAGGCTCCGCATACTGCACGAGGAAGTCCGGCGCGATATAGATGATGATGCGCTCGTAGGTTGCGTCCGAGCGGATGATGGGGCGGTGGACCTCGCCTGCATTCACGAGAACGATATCGTTTGGCGCGAGCTCGTAAGAACGTCCCTCGACGCAGTAGGTGATGTCGCCGTCGAGCAGGATCAGGATCTTGTGAAAATCATGATAGTGGTAGGAGAAGCTTTTGCGCTCCCGGTCTTTGATATGGAACATATGAAAGCCGGATGTCAGATATCCGGTCTTTTTGTATTCTGGCATGGGGATCATCCTTTTACGCGTTTTTTTTACTATATCATCTTTTGGAGGGAAATACTATAATGAAATCGCAGCCGTTTCCTGCAAAATACAGCACGATCTGCAATGTAAAAAGCACTTGCGTGGTATATATTGGAAAAAGTGTCCTGTATAATGGGGGTATCAACAGCTGGAAATAAGGAGGGTGCCATGAAAAATTTCAGCAATTACACAGATTATGATACCAAGGAACAGCTTCGTTTTGAGTCCAGGACCGTACATGGCGCGCTGGGGACGGAGCCGCTCACGGGTGCTGTGAGCATGCCGATCTTCCAGTCGGCGACGTTCCGTCATCCGGAGCTTGGCGTTACGACGGGGTTTGCCTACAGCCGCCTCGCCAATCCGACCAGGCAGGAGCTGGAACGCACGATGGCGATCCTGGAGGGCGGCATCCAGGGCTTTGCCTTTTCCAGTGGACAGGCAGCGAACATGGCGGTCTTTTCCCTGTTAAAACCGGGAGAACATGTGCTGCTCTCGGATGATATTTACGGAGGAACGTTCCGTATCATTGACGAGGTATATGGGACTTACGGTATCGAGCATACCTTTGTAGACATGTCTGATCTGGATGCCGTGCGGGCGGAGATCCGTCCGAACACAAAGATGCTGTTTGTCGAGACGCCGACGAATCCGCTCATGAAGGTGGCGGACATCCGCGCTGTGGCGGATATCGCGAAGGAGATCGGCGCGCTGACTGTGGTGGACAATACCTTCCTGACGCCGTACTATCAGAGACCGCTCGAGCTGGGGGCGGATATTGTGACGCACAGCTCAACGAAGTATCTGGGCGGGCACAACGATACGATCTCCGGCATCGTGGTGGTAAAGGAGGATGAGGAGATCGCGGCGGCGATCCTGCGCCATATCAAGTCGCACGGAAGCCAGCTTGCCCCTATGGACTGCTGGCTCGTGCTGCGCGGTCTGAAGACGCTGGCGGTCCGTATGGACCGGCACAACGAGAATGCGAAGAAGGTCGCCGAGTGGCTGCGGCGGCAGGAGAAGGTGGAGCGGGTGTATTATGTCGGCTTCCCGGATCACAAGGATTACGAGGTGACGCTGCGGCAGACGAGCGGCTTCGGGGGCATGATCTCTTTCGCCGTGGACAGCGTGGACACGGCAAAAAAGATCCTGCGGGATGTGGATATGATCATGTTTGCCGAGAGCCTTGGCGGGACGGAGACCCTGATCACCTATCCGACGACACAGACGCATGAGGACACGCCAAAGGACGTCAAGGAGAAGCTGGGCATCACGGAGAGCTTTCTGCGCATGTCCGTGGGGATCGAGCATGTCGAGGATATCATTGCCGACCTTGACCGCGCCATGAATGGATGATGAGGGAACCGATGATGAAATTTACAAAAATGCAGGCGTTTGGGAACGATTATGTCTATATCGACGCGATCCACCAAAAGCTGGATCACCTGCCTGAGCTGGCGCGCTTTGTCAGCGACCGCCATTTCGCGGTCGGGTCGGACGGCATCGTGCTGATCTGCCCGTCCGAGACGGGAGATTTTCGGATGCGGATGTTCAACCCGGA
>CANRBT010000198.1 GCA_947628935.1 uncultured Roseburia sp.
CAAATTATGCACATGAGCTGGCGTGGAAGAATTTTGCCAGAAACAAACGGAGCTATCGGACGACGACCGTCTCACTGGCGCTTAGCATTCTCCTTTTCGTGTCGGCGGGGAGCTTTTCGGAGTATCTGTTCGGAAGCTACCGGGATGCAGTGGAGATCAGCAGCTATGACGTCAGTGTACACTTATCCGGCGAGGATCCGGCGTCGGTGCAGGCGATACGGGAGCGGATGCGCCAGGCGGAGGGAACGGCCGAGATCTACCATCTGTATTACATGTATGTACAATTTGTGATCGCGCCGGAGGATATGACCGAGGAGCGGAAAGCGCAGGAGCGGCTGGGCAAGGATCCGCAGCAGGCGACAGGGTTTCTCAATTTTCTGCAGGATGACATCTTTGCGGAGCTGCTGGATCACTACGGGCTGGATGCGCAGACGTATCAGGAGGCGGGGGAGCCGCGGGCGGTCGTGTTTTGTACGACGACAAACGAGCTGGAGGAGAGCTATCCGGTCCTTGCGGGTTCCTGTGACAGCCTCACCTGCAGCCTGGATGCTGTGGAGGGCGAGGACGTCCTGTGGGAGCTGCCCGTGGGGGATCTGGTGGAACAGCCGCTTGCGCCGCAGGAAGCATCGGCGCGCTGTCTGTACCTGAGGGGCACGGGCAACATGAACTGTCTTACCCTCGTCTATCCGGAGTCCTGTATGGAAACGCTGTTTGCGACGCGAAACGGCGATGTGCAGCTGTGGAACGGCTTTGCCGGGGAAACCTACTACCTTGCGGCGGACCATGCGGCGGCAGCGGCGGAGCTGGAGCAGCTCGCCGGCGCGGACGTGTATGTGCAGGATGTTGCCGCCGAGGAGGAGCAGTATCGGATGGTGCGGCTGATGATCCGCGTCTTCTGTGACGGCTTTCTGGCGCTTCTCTCGCTAATCGCGGCGGCGAATGTGTTCCATACGATCTCGACGAATCTGCATGCGCGAAAGCGGGAGCTTGCCGTCCTGCGTTCCCTTGGCATGACGCCGCGGGAGCTTGCCGGCATGCTGAATTTTGAGTGCATCCTGTACGGATGCAGGGGACTGCTCCTGGGGCTGTTCCTGTCGCTGCTCGGCACGCTGCTCATGTATTTCATGAGCCATGAGAGAAGCCTCGCCGGCTATTATGTGCCGCTTCGATATCCGCTGTTGGCGGCGGTATTCGTGTTTTTGCTGGTGTACGCCGCGATGTGTTACGGGAGATGGCGGGTGAAAAAAGAGCGGCTGCTCGACGCCATCCGGCAGTGAGGACGGACGGTTGCAAAATGATCTGCCGTGAGGTAGAATAGAAGCGTTTGAAAAAACGGCATTATCTGGTAAGAAGGCAGGTCATAGTATGAAGCACACGGAGCGAAGGCTGTTGGAGGGTTCTGTCTGGAGGGGGATCGTGTCATTTGCGGTCCCCATTTTTTTTGGCAATCTGTTTCAGCAGCTCTACAATACAGTCGATTCGCTGATCGTCGGCAACTTTCTGGGAAGCGATGCGCTTGCGGCTGTGAGCTCGTCGGGGAGTTTGATCTTTTTGATGGTGGGCTTTTTTAACGGCATCGCGATGGGCGCGGGCGTCGTGATCTCAAAATATTACGGGGCGAAGGACTATGAGAACCTCGGGAAGGCTGTGCACACGGACGTGGCATTCGGGCTTGCCGCGGGCGTGCTGCTCACGGCGCTTGGCATGTTCCTGGCGCCGCAGATTTTGGTGCTGATGGGGACGCCGGAGAGCGTGCTCCCCAATTCGGTCGCGTACTTCCGCACCTACTATGCGGGCTCCCTTGCCTTTGTCATGTACAATATCGTGATGGGGATCCTGCAGGCTGTGGGGGACAGCCGCCATCCGCTGTATTATCTGATCTTTTCGTCCCTCGTGAACGTGGCGCTCGACCTTTTGTTCGTGGGGGCGTTCCGCTGGGGCGTGGCGGCAGCGGCGCTTGCGACAGTGATCTCGCAGGCGGCAAGCGCGGTTCTCTGTCTGGTCCGGCTGTTGAGAACGAAGGACGTCTATCAGGTGCGCATCCAAAGGATCCGGTTTCACGGGACGATGCTGCGCCAGATCATCGGGATCGGGCTTCCGTCCGGGATGCAGAACTCGATCATCTCGTTTGCGAATATTGTGGTGCAGAGCAATATCAACAAATTCGGCGTGATGGCGGTCGCCGCCTGCGGCGCGTACTCCAAGATCGAGGGCTTTGCCTTCCTGCCGATCACCTGCTTTGCGATGTCGCTGACGACCTTTATCGGTCAGAACCTCGGTGCGAAGCAGTATGAACGCGCAAAACGCGGGGCAGGCTTCGGCATCCTCTGCTCCGTGCTCCTGGCGGAGCTTGTCGGCGTCGTTGTCTTTGCGCTGATCCCGCAGCTTGCCGCCGCCTTTGACGACAGCGCAAAGGTCGTTGCGATCGCCGTAAGGCAGGCGCGCACGGAGGCGTTATTCTATTGCTTCCTCGCATTTTCGCACTGTATCGCAGGCATTTTGAGAGGAGCGGGGAAGTCACGGGTGCCGATGTTCGTCATGCTGATCGCCTGGTGCCTGATCCGCATCGCCTACATCTCTGTGACGGTGCGCTTCCTCCCCAGGATCGAAGTCATCTTCTGGGCGTACCCGCTGACTTGGTCGATCAGCTCGGTCATCTTTCTGATCTATTTCCTGAAGGCGGACTGGCTTCACAGCTTTGAAACGCCGGCTTCGCCGAAATCGCGGTAAAACTGCACGAATTCCGCCAGGGCGTTGGAATGTCTGCTTCCCGTCAGGTAGGCAAAACCGACCTCGCGCTTGCGGATGGGGACGTCGAGCGGTATCTCGACGAGCGTTCCGGCTGCAAGATCCTCGCGGACAAAATTTTTGATGACGCAGGCGATGCCGACCCCGATGCGGGCAAAATCGATCAGCAGATCCATATTCGAGATATCGATGGTGTCGCCTGTCTGGATCTGGTGCTCCTGCAGATAGTCGTCGATATACTGTCTTGTCATGTTGTTTTTATCGAGCAGCATCAGCGTGGCGTGGGAGAGGATCTGTTCCTTTCCGACGCCCCGCGCATGAAGGTTGCGGAGGTAGTCCCTGGTCGCGACAAAGATATCCTCGATCTCCTCGAGAAAATCAAAATGGATGTTCCTGGCGTTTTCCGGCTTCCCGATCAGGCAGATATCGATCTTGTCGTCCTCCAGGAGGCGCAGGGTCTCGTTGGTGGACTGACAGGTGATGGAAATGGAAATATGCGGGTTCTGTCGGATGAATTCCTTCAAATAGGGAAGAAGAAGGTATTTGCAGAGCGTCGAGCTGACGCCGATCTTCAAATGTCCGATGCCAAGCTCGATGGAGCGCTTCAGCTTTTCCTCGCCGAGCGTCAATGTCTCGAAAGCCGAGCAGACATGGTCGTAGAGAAGCTTTCCTTCCTCTGTGAGCATGACCCCGCGGGAGCTTCGGAAGAACAGCCGGCAGCCGATGCCCTCCTCGAGTTTCTGGATGGACTTGCTGATCGCAGGCTGGCTGATGTAGAGCTCCTTGGCTGCCCTGGAGATGTTGCCTGTGTTTGC
>CANRBT010000199.1 GCA_947628935.1 uncultured Roseburia sp.
TGCTATGATAAAACAAAACGAAAAAACGGCAGGGTACGAAGGAGAGAGGGACAGACGATGAAGCACAGAACGATGATGCAGTATTTTGAATGGTATCTGCCGGACAACGGTCTTCTCTGGAACCGGGCGGCGGCGCAGGCGAAAGCGCTGCGGGAAGCCGGAATAGACATGGTGTGGCTCCCGCCCGCGTACAAGGGCGCAGGCGGCGGCAGCAGCGTCGGCTACGACGTCTATGACATGTACGATCTCGGCGAATTTGAGCAGAAGGGCTCCGTGCGCACCAAGTACGGCACGCGGGAGGAGTATCTGGCGGCCGTGCAGGCGCTGCAGGCGCAGGGGATCGCCGTGCTCTGCGACGTCGTGCTCAACCATCGCATGGGTGCGGACGGCACGGAGGAGGTGTCGGTGATAGAGGAGCGGGCGGACGACCGCAATCAGGATATCGGCGGCAGCCAGACGATCCTCGCGTGGACGAAGCTGGAGTTTCCGGGACGGGCGGGAAAGTACTCCTCCTTTCTGTGGAACGCCTCCCATTTCAGCGGGACGGACTGGGACGAGCGCGGAAAGCGAAACGGGATCTTCCGGTTTGCCGGAAAGAACTGGAACCGGGAGACGGACGACGAGAACGGGAACTATGATTACCTGATGGGAGCGGATCTCGATACCGACTGTCCGCAGGTCGTTCGGGAGACGCTGGACTGGGGAAAATGGTACTATGATACTGTGCGGATGGACGGGCTGCGGCTGGATGCGGTCAAGCACATCGGCTTTGATTTTTACCGAAAGTGGATCGGGGAGATGCGGTCCTATGCGACGGGCGGCGCAGGCGGGCAGGACGACTTTTTTATTGTCGGGGAATACTGGAGCCGGGAGCTCGGGAAGCTGACGCATTATCTGGATGCGGCGGATCACGCGCTCGCGCTGTTCGATGTGCCGCTTCACTTTCATTTTTATCAGGCGGCGACCTCCGACGGGAACTTTGACATGCGCACGCTCTATGAGGGCACGCTGACCGGGACAGATCCGGAGCATGCGGTACCGTTTGTGGACAACCATGACACGCAGCCGGGACAGGCGCTGCAGTCGTTCATCCCCGCATGGTTCAAGCCGATCGCCTATGCGCTCATCCTGCTCCGCGACGCGGGGACGCCGTGCGTCTTTTACGGCGATTACTACGGCATACCGCATGACGGGATCGCAGCTGTGCCGGGGCTGGGGACGCTCCTGCGGGTGCGCAGCTCGTATGCCTGCGGCGCGGAGCATCTGTATTTTGACGATCCGTCTGTTGTCGGCTTTACGCGCGAGGGAGACGATGCGCACGCGGACTCCGGGGTGGTCGTACTGCTCAGCGACAGCGTCGGAGGAAAAAAGCGGATGTATGCCGGCAGGGCGCACGCGGGCGTTTGCATGGTGGACGCGATGGGAAAGCGCACGGAGCGTGTCCCGATCGACGCGGAGGGCTTCGGAGAGTTCGCTGTGGACGGCGGGTCGGTCTCCGTCTGGGTGACGGAGCGCGCCGGGGCGGAGCTGTTCGTAAGCCTCCGCTCGTAAGCCTGCCGGCCGCTGCGGGAGGATTCCCGCGCAGCGCCGCAGAGCGGGACAGGAGAAAGGCGGAGGGGAGCGGTTTTGGAACAGACAGAGCGGGAGAACAACACAAGAGCGGGGGATGCCGGGGAGAACAAGCTTGCCGTGATGCCTGTGGGAAGGCTTCTGGCTTCGCTTGCCATGCCTGCCATCGCGGCGCAGATCGTCAATCTTCTGTATAATATGGTGGACCGCATCTATATCGGACACATTCCGGGAAGCGGCTCCTATGCGCTGACGGGCATGGGCGTGACGCTGCCCGTGATCACGCTGGTGGCGGCGTTTGCGGCGCTGGTAGGCTTCGGCGGCGCGCCTCGGGCGGCGATCGCGATGGGAAAGGGGGACAACGATACGGCGGAGCGGATCCTCGGCTGCTGTACCGCTGCGCTGCTGTGTCTGGCGGTCGTTCTGACGATCGTCTTTTTCGTGTTTGCGGAACCGGTATTGTACGCCTTCGGTGCCAGCACAGAGACCATTGTCTACGCGCAGCCGTATCTGCGGATCTATGTGTGCGGGAGCGTGTTCGTCATGATCGCTACGGGACTCAATTCCTTTATCACGTCCCAGGGGTTTGCAACGGTGGGGATGCGGACGGTCATGATCGGGGCGGGGCTGAATATCCTGCTGGATCCGCTGTTCATCTTTGTCTTTCGGCTGGGGGTGCGGGGAGCCGCTCTTGCCACGGTGCTGTCGCAGGCTGTGTCCGCCGTCTGGGTCCTGCGGTTTCTCACGGGGGAAAGGACGATGCTTCGGATCCGCAGGAGCAGCCTGCGGCTTTCGCCGCGGATCCTAGGACCTGTGCTGGCGCTTGGCGTTTCGCCCTTTATCATGCAGTCCACGGAGAGCCTGCTTTCCGTCTGCTTCAACACCTCCCTGCAGCGGTACGGCGGGGACCTGGCTGTGGGCGCCATGACCATTCTGGCAAGCGTGATGCAGGTCTCCATGATGCCGCTGCAGGGGCTGGCGCAGGGGATGCAGCCCATCGCCAGCTTTAATTACGGAGCCGGCAACATGGGACGGGTCCGGAGGGTCTTCCTCCTGACGCTGGCGAGCTGCCTTGCCTACTCTTTTCTGACCTGGCTGCTTGCCATGCTTATTCCCGCGGGGCTGGCGGGGATCTTTTCGTCGGACGAGACGACTGTGGCGTACGCGGCGTGGGCGATGCGGATCTATATGGGCGCGTCCTGCCTCTTCGGCGCGCAGACGGCGTGCCAGCACACCTTTGTCGCGCTGGGAAAGGCGGCGCAGTCGCTGTTTTTAGCTGTGCTGCGCAAGATCATCCTGTTGATCCCGCTGATCTATCTTTTGCCCTGCTTTTTCGAGGACAAGGTGCTTGCCGTGTTTTTGGCGGAACCGACGGCGGACACGCTGGCCGTGTGCTCCACTGTGGCGCTGTTTTTCCATACGGCATGGAGAGCGATGCGGGAGGATCCGGGAGCTTCGGAAGAAACTGCAAAGGAAAATGCCTGAAAACCTCAGATCTGCAAGGCTTTCAGGCATCGTCAGAGCAGGGGATGAGAGAATCGAACTCCCGCCAAAGGTTTTGGAGACCCCTATCATACCATTTGACCAATCCCCTATATAACTTTCTCGAACAATTAATAATTATACTGATTTCTGCCGCAGATGTCAAGACTTAATTTGACCGCGATAGTTGGATCGGAAAAGAGCTTGTGGAGAGAAAAAAAGTATATTATGATGAAGAGGGAGAAGGGGATTTGTTTCCGCCGCAGGTGAGGGGAGGTCTGTATGACAGAAGAAAAACTGGAGCAGCTGAAAGAGACGATCAGGATCACGCGGAAGCTGGTCACGATGGATATCTATTACTGCATTTACGATACGGACTGTATAGTGAGGTATATCTATCCGGAGGATGGGGAAAAGGACGGCATCTATGTGGGAGCCGTGTTCCA
>CANRBT010000200.1 GCA_947628935.1 uncultured Roseburia sp.
CGTTATGTGCAGATACCGCTGCCGCAGCTGGCGCAGACAGATGGAGGGGAGCCGGAACCGTACGGCGCGGGCTACGGCGGACTGTATTTCAGGGAAAACGGGGACGGTACGCTGCTGCTCGACGCGCCGGAGCTTGGCTATGAGGAGCGCTTCGAAATGACGGAGGGGGAGCGGGAGAGATGGGAGTCGGAAAACGCCCCCAGAGCGTCGGACGTCGGAAATGCGGCGTATGACGCCTCCTTTATCATGCTTGGCAACGATCATGAGCTGTATCTGGCGCTGTTTGAGCGGCCGGGGGACAAATGGTTCGAGCACACGGTCTGCTTCGTGCTGACGCCTGTGATGAGCGCCCTGTCCGTTTCGCCCTGGGAAATGGAGCTCTGTGACGCGGGGCTGGTCGGCGACACCGGGCTGACAAGATACCGCTTTTCCGCGGAGGCACGCAGCTTTGAAGCAAATCCCGCGGCGGAGGAGGCGCAGACCCAAAGAGAGAGGGAGCCGTTCGGGACTGTGACGTCCGGCAGCGTCCCGGAGCATCGGAAGGGCTTTGAGGAGCCGGTCGTGCATCTGTATGTGCCGTCGTACGATCCGACCTATGTGGACGTGGAGATGCTCTCGGAGGAGGAGCGCACAAGGCTCGCCGTGGATGCCCTGCAGGATCTCTACGATCTGACCGGAACGCAGATCGAGGAGTGTTTTTATTACTTTACGACGCTGGGTGATTTTTACTTTGCGCATTCCAGGGAGGATATGGACCGCCAGAGGATCTTCCTGGACCGGGCGTACGGCGAGAACGAGGAGCCCGTCTTCGGACCGCTGCGGATCGGCTCCATCAGCTATGCGAGCAGGCGGCGCGTCTGGTTTTCCGACGTCGACCAGCTCGTGCTGCCGGAGGATTATGAGGAGCTTTCGGACCGGGACCGCGCGGTGTGGTTTTTGGAGCACAGCGGGCTCTATCAGGGGGAGACGGTGGTGGAGTGCCTGCAGCCGTACTCCGCGCAGCCGGAGACGTGGCAGATCCGCATGGAGGAGGGAACGGCGTACGAGCTGACGCTGGACAATGAGGCGGAGGGCGTGGCGGATATCCTGGGACCGTATCCGGATTGGAATATCGCACATTGAGGGGGGAGGAGCAGACAGATGGGCAGAGACAGGAAAAGGGCTCTTTTGGCGTGCGCGTTTTTGGGCGTCACGCTTGCGGGCTGCGGGAGAGGCAGGGCTGTGACGGGGGACGCGGAGCCGGAGAAGCCCGCCGGACAGACGGAGGAGACCGTGCAGGCGGGAGAGACCGATCAGACGGAGGAGACCGATCAGACGGAGGAGACCGGACAGACGGAGCAGGGGGTTTTGCTGCCGGAGGAGCACGGGCTTTCGGAGGAGCGGCGGATCGCGGAGCAGAGCTTTGCGGTCGAGCTGTCCGGTATCGGACAGGTGACGTTTGCCTCCTATGCGCCGGACAGGGAAGATCCCTACGGGGATGTGGTGTTCGCACTGCTGGAGACCGACGGCGGGGTGCGCCAGATACTGGAGGGAACGTGCGAGGAGAACCGGCGGGCGGCGGCGGAGCACTTTGATGCTGTGGAGGCTGTGGGCTTTCGGGATTTCGACAGCGACGGGGATGAGGATGCGATCGCGATCTGTGCGTATTCCTATGTGCAGGGACCGGATGTGGGCGGCGGCTTTTCCGAGGTGCGGGTGTATCAGAACACAGGAACAGAGCTGGCGCTTCTGCGGGAGGCATCCGCAGATGCGACGGGCGCGCTTGCAGAGCCTACGGTCGACAGCGTGGCGGATTTCCTGCGCGGACCCGTCAGGGAAACGGCTGCGGCGGACGGCGGCTTCCGACTGAACTGATATGAAAAATCACAGGCTTGCATTTCCACGGCGGATGTGCTATTTTAATCTGCGTAAAAAATAACGATCCGCATAACGACACATGTGGCGCCTGGCGCGTAAATCTGATCACAGAGTATGGGATTACAGAAACGCCGGGTCGCTGCGTGTGTTTTTTTGCGCAGAAAAAGGAGGAAAAGTTATGCCAAGAAACCAGTTTCAGAGAATGGTGTTTGCCTTTATCACTGTGGTGATCACGGTACATGCCTATGTTTTTTACAGCCTTTACGTGGTGAACGGAGATATGCTGATGCAGCTCAACCAGACGACGGGCGTGATCGCGGCGCTGCGTGCACAGGGCGGGGTCTACATGTGCGGGACCTATCTGCCGATCTGGGCGTGTGTGCTGATCGAGTTCTGCTTTGCCTTTGCACTGGAAAATCTTGTGGGGAGCCCGATGTCGTTCCGGCTGGCGTCGCGGATTTTCAATCCCGCAAAAAATCACCCGATGATCTTTGAGACGGCGATCATCTGTGCGACCGTTGGAATTATGTGCCCGTCGATGAGCCTGATCGCGGCGTTTCTCTACTATCCGTATGACACGGGCTTCAACATCTTTACGCTGCTGGCGAACTGGCTGAAGCTGGTGTGTTTTAATTTCCCGTTCGCGTATTTTTCGCAGCTCTTCTTCATCCAGCCTGCGGTCCGTGTGATCTTCAAGACGCTGTTCCGCAGGGATATCGCGAGGAGGGACGAGGAGGCGCGCAGCTATCCGCAGAACGAGCAGGAGGCGATCGTCAATATCTTCGAGCGGATCGACGAGATCCAGGAGGAGCTTGCGCATGAGCATCGCCGCAGGAAGGCGCTGGAGCAGGATGTGCAGAAGATCTCGGAAAAGGATCGCTGATATATTAGAAAAAGTGAATACAGACGGAGCAGTATATAAGAAATACTAATAAGTAGTATTATAATATATCATTGGAAAAACCGCCCTGTTCCATATATACTAGTGAAAGAAGAAATTTCTCTCACAGATCGAAGAGCAGATGCAGGAGGAAAAGACAATGGACTACAAACATTCCGGTGTGGATATCGAGGCGGGCTATCGTTCCGTGGAGCTGATGAAAAAGCATGTAGAGGGGACGATGCGTCCGGAGGTGCTGACCGGGCTCGGCGGTTTTTCCGGCGCGTTTTCGATGACGGCGTTCAAGGAGATGGAGAAGCCGACCCTCGTCTCCGGTACGGACGGTGTCGGGACGAAGCTGAAGCTTGCGTTCCTGCTGGACAGGCATGACACGGTCGGGATCGATTGTGTGGCGATGTGTGTCAACGACATTGCATGTGCGGGCGGAGAGCCGCTGTTCTTTCTGGATTATATCGCGTGCGGCAAGAATTATCCGGAGAAGATCGCTGCGATCGTCAGCGGCGTGGCGGAGGGCTGCAAGCAGTCCGGCGCGGCGCTGATCGGCGGAGAGACGGCGGAGATGCCGGGCTTTTATCCGGAGGACGAGTACGACCTTGCCGGCTTTGCTGTGGGCGTTGTGGATGAGAAGGATATCATCACAGGCGCGGATGTGAAGGCAGGCGACGCGCTGATCGGCATGGCGTC
>CANRBT010000201.1 GCA_947628935.1 uncultured Roseburia sp.
GGCGTCCGGCGGATATCCGAAGGGCGGATCGCCTCGTGCGCGTCCTGGATCTTCGCGCCGCCCTTCTTCGCGGACGTCTCCCCCGCCACAAGCGCATCCCCGTAGGTCTCCCTGATGTACTCGCGCGCCTGTGCGTCCGCCTCCTCCGAAATACGGACGGAATCGGTACGCAGATAGGTGATCAATCCGACCGTCCCCTCGCCCTTGATATCCACGCCCTCATAGAGCTGCTGCGCAATGCGCATCGTCTTGGAGATCGGGAAGTTCAGCGCCTTGGACGCCTCCTGCTGCAGGGTGCTCGTCGTAAACGGAAGCGGCGCGCGTTTCACGCGCTCCCCCCGCCGGACCTCCAGCACGGAGAAGCGTTCCTTTTGGATCTCTTCCATGATACGGTGCGCTTCCTCCTCCGAGGAAATCTCCATTTTACCGCTCTCGTTCCCGTGGAACTTCGCGATCAGCTGCTTTTTCTCCCCCGGCAGCGCGAGGGCGGCGTCCAGCGTCCAGTACTCCTCGGGAATGAACGCGTTGATCTCCTCCTCGCGGTCGCAGACGATGCGCAGCGCTACGGACTGCACGCGCCCGGCGCTTAAGCCGCGCTTCACCTTTGCCCAGAGCAGCGGGCTGATCTCGTAACCCACCATGCGGTCCAGAATACGCCTGGTCTGCTGTGCATTGACCAGATTCATATCGATGTCGCGCGGCTCCTTGAGAGACGCCTTGACGGCGCTCTGTGTGATCTCGTTGAAGCTGATGCGCTTGACGTTCTTGTCCTCCAGCTTCAGCGCCTGGGAGAGGTGCCAGGAAATCGCCTCCCCCTCGCGGTCAGGGTCGGTCGCAAGGTAGATCTTATCCGCCTTCTTGACCTCCTTGCGGAGCTTCGCCAGGATATCCCCCTTCCCCCGGATCGTGATGTACTTCGGTTCAAAGTCATGCTCGATATCGATGCCCATCTGGCTCTTCGGCAGATCCCTGACGTGTCCGTTCGACGCCACGACCTCGTAATTCTTCCCAAGAAACTTTTTGATCGTCTTTACCTTTGCCGGTGACTCGACGATCACAAGGTACTTCGCCATGCCCATCTCTCCTTTATTTTACATCCGTCTGACATAACAGTTCTTAAAGGTCTCCAGAACAAAGCCTCTCTTCTCCAGCCCTGTCAGGATCTCTGCCAGCGCCGGCAGCGTGAGCCCTGTCCTCTGCAACAGCTCTTCCATACTTGTCGGTCGTAAATCTACACAACTATACACCAAGCGTTCCTCTTTTTCAAGAGATAAATTTTCCGTCCCTGCGTGCCTGTCCTCCCGAAACCCGCAGATCGACAGCTCCCGGAGCAGGTCGTCCACGCTTAAAACGATCCCCGCTCCCTGCCGGATCAAGCGGTTGCAGCCGCCGCTCAGCGGATCCGTCACACGCCCCGGGACCGCGTAGACATCCTTGCCCTGCTCCAGCGCACAATCCGCCGTGATCAGGGAACCGCTCTTTTCCCGCGCCTCCACCACGATCGTCAGCTCGGCAAGACCCGCAATGATGCGGTTCCTCTGCGGAAAAAAGTAGGGCTTTGGCTCCGTGCGCGGCGGATATTCCGAGAGCAGGCAGCCGCGGTCCGGTATCGAATCAAAAAGACGTCTGGAGGACATCGGATAACAGATATCCACGCCGCAGCCAAGCACGGCGCAGGTCACGCCGCCTGCCGCAAGCGCACCCTCATGCCCTGCCCTGTCGACGCCCTGCGCCATGCCGCTCACCACGCAGATCCCCTGTTCCGCGAGCCGCTCCGCGATCCTGAACGCGAGCTGTCTGCCATACTCCGAGCATTGCCTTGCTCCCACGATCGCGACGGCGCGCCGCTCCTGCCACACTTTTCCCTTCCCGTACAGCGCGTACGGCGCGTCTGCGATCTCCCGCAGCCTGCGCGGATAGCGCTCGTCTTCTATGGAGAAAAAATCGATGCCACGGGCTCCGAGCGCCGCATACGCCGCCTGCGTATCTCTCCTGTGATCCTCTGTGATCCTCTGCGCCAACGCGTCCGACACGCCCTGCAGCTCCCGGAGCTGGCGCTCCGTCATCCCATAAAGCGCCTCGGCGCTTCCTGCCTCCTTCCAAAGGTGCAGCCGCACGCGATTGCTGATACCCGGAACCGTAGCCAGCCAATATGCATAATTCATCTGCGCCACCCTCCTCACGCCCTTTCCCAGTATTTTCTGTCAACGCTTCGATAACAGAGCGCCTCGCTCAGATGGCGGTCTAAAATCTCAGCCTCCTGTTCCATATCCGCCAGTGTCCGCGCCACACGGAGCAGCTTGTGATAGGAGCGCGCCGTCCATCCGAATCGTTGATACGCCTGCTCCATACGCTCCTCCTGCGCGCCGCTCAGCTTACAAAACTCCCGGATGCGCGACGCGGGTATCTGCCCGTTACAGGAAAACGTTTCCATCCGGTAGCGCTTCGCCTGAATCTCGCGCGCCGCCGCCACCCGTCGGCGAATTTCCTCCGAGGTTTCCTCCCTTCCCCCCGCAGCCAGTTCCCGGAACGAGACCTGCGGTGTCTCCACACAGATATCGATGCGGTCCAAAAGCGGCTGGCTGATCTTTCCCAGATAACGAGCCAGCTCCGCACCTGTGCAGCGGCAGCGCTGCATATCCGGATAGTAGCCGCACTTGCAGGGGTTCATCGCTGCCACCAGCATAAAATCCGCCGGATATTCGCAGCTGCCTTGCAGACGTACCAGGCGCACCCGCTTTTCCTCCAGCGGCTGGCGGAGCACCTCCAGCGTCTCCTTGCGAAACTCCGGGAGCTCGTCCAGAAACAGCACGCCCTTGTGCGCCAGCGAGATCTCCCCGGGCTTTGGCACGGCGCCGCCTCCCGCCATCCCCTGTACGGATATCGTGTGATGCGGCGCGCGGAACGGGCGATGCACATGGGCGACGTCGTACGGCTCGCCGCCCACGCTGTAGATCTTCCGCAGCTCCAGCTCCTCCTCTGGCAGCAGCGGCGGCAAAATGGACGGAATGCGCATCGCTATCATCGTCTTTCCGGCTCCGGGCGGTCCGATCATCAGCAGATTGTGCATGCCGCTGACCGCGATCTCGCAGGCTCGTCTGCCAAGCAATTGTCCATGGAGATCCGCAAAGTCCGGCAGCTCCTCCTGCTCCCCTTCGACAGACGTCTCCCCTGCGTCGGTCTCGTCAAGCGTCTCCCCGCGCAGAAGGCGTACCACCTCCGAAAGCTCCGTGACGCCAAAAACCTTCATCCCCTCGACAAGCTGCGCCTCCCTGCGGTTCTCTCCCGGTACCACACAGCGATGCAAGCCCCGTTCCTTTGCCTC
>CANRBT010000202.1 GCA_947628935.1 uncultured Roseburia sp.
GCGGCGTGTTGGTATCAAATCTTTAGGCAAAGTTGTCTATAAATCTATGCACCATTTGCACCTAACAAGCCATAAACGCCGTTCGACAGCGTTACGTTCAAATGGTCTACAGCCGTTTTTGAGCCGAATTTTTTCGTCAGCCCGATCGTTTTCAGTTCCATATAAAAACTCCTTTCTCCATGGGGAGCAAAAAAATACTCCCCATGTGTTTTCATGGAGAGTATAAAGGGAATTTATCTACTTTTTATCTACAGAGAGGAAGATCTGAAAAAAGCACTCACTTTTGCGCCGTTGGAAACATTCTCAATCTGCAGATAGCCGCCGTGGCGTTCGCAAAGCAGCTTGCAGATAGAAAGACCAAGCCCAAAATGTTCCGAGCGGTTCGTTTCTTCTGTGAAATATGGACTGACCGCTTTTTGCAGGATATTTTTATCAAATCCCTTTCCGTCGTCAGCGACCGAAAGCAGCAAGCCGTTGTCCTGCAGTGCGAAAGAGATCGTTATCATATTGCGCGCATAGCGGACGGCATTTGCGATCAGATTATCGCTTACCTGTGTGACAAAATCTGTATCAACGGATAACTGCAGCACAGAGATATGATTTTGCAGATACAGATTTTTTTCTCTCTGCTTACATACGATCTTTGCACTTTCGTACAAGGATGACAGAAACGGCTGCAAAAGAACCGTTCTGTATTCCGGCTGTGTGTCCTCTAAACGCCTCAGACGGCTCATGCTGCTGATATAGGTTTCCATGCGGGATATATGCTTCTCCATAGTGGCGGCGGTTTCTCTTATGGCAGGGTTGTCGTTCGTTTTCAGTATTTCATCATAGCCCTTCAGCACAGTAAGCGGAGTGCGCAGGTCATGTGCAAAAGCGGCGTTAAGCTGTTTGCGCTCCTCGACCTGCCGCCACATTTCCGAAAAATTCTCTGCAAGCGTAGTTCTCATGATCTCAAAGGATTTGCACAGTTGTCCCAATTCGTCTTTACTGTGATACTCGATGGAAAAATCCAGATCATTTTGCGATATTTTTTCGGAAGCTTCCATCAACTCCGTAAGAGGTTCTTGTAATTTGTTTTTGTAAAATAATAACACAGCCGCTATGATACACAGCGCTGAATACAGCGGCGCTGCAGCGACAGGAACGAAGCTCAATACGTCTATGACAAGTTGATCGCTTTCGGTATATGCAGCCGGCACCCCTCCGATATAAGCGCCATCGCCCAGCTGTTCGCCCTGTTCGTTTGTCAGGTAATACTTTTCGCCGGATAACGGATAGGACGTTCTGATAGCATCGATCATTTCATTGCATAAGGACGCGGTTGTTACAGAAAGAGCAAGCGCAAGCATAACAAATACTGCCACATATAACACAAGGCTTTTTCGGAGAGATAAACTTCGTACAGAGTACTTTACTTGATCCATTTATAGCCGCACCCCCAGACGGTTTCAAGATACGCTCGTTCCGTATATACAGCAATTTTCGCCCGTATTCTTCGGATATGCTCAGCCACAACGCTGCTGTCACCCTCGCTGTCATAGCCCCAGACGCGCTCATAAATCCGTTCTTTGTCAAAAATCTGTCCGGGATTCTGTGAGAGCAGTTCCACGATTTCAAATTCCTTTTTGGCAAGTCCGATACGCCTGTCCTTGAAAAAGAAACATCGTTCCGCGTAATCGATCGTCAACTCGCCGGAAAATGTAACCTGCGTTGCAAAATGATGTCGTGCTTCCCGGCGCAGGTGGGCGCCTACTCTGGCCTCAAGCTCTATAAGCGAAAATGGCTTAACGATATAATCGTCCCCGCCGGCAGCAAATCCCTTTACTTTATCAGCATCCTCAATCCGAGCAGTCAGAAACAGGATAGGGCAGGATACATGACCACGGATGCGCTCGCAAACCTCTAACCCGTCTAATCCGGGCATAGTTATATCAAGCAAAATAATATCCGGCTGTTTTTCCACATATTGGAATACCTCTGCACCGTTCCTGGCGGAGAATACCATATAACCTTTCTTTTCAAAGAAACCGGCAAGCATGGAAACAATGTCCGTTTCGTCATCAGCTATCAGTATTTTTTTCATTTTCCTCTGTTCCGCCGCATCAGCAGCCCTTTCATCACCGATCGGAAATAAAGTATAACCGTTCATTTTCAACTATTTATCAACTTATTTCCAAAATTCCATAGTTCGCAGGAGTATGTTTTGATCCGTCTTGACCGGAAAGACCACAGTGATTATCTTATCACATATTTCGTACCTCGTCCCCTGCTTTCCGCTTTGACAACACCTTTTTTGCTCATCTCTTTCAACAACTGTGTTGTCTTTGATTTCTGTCATTCACTTTGTTTTCAATATCCAGACATGCCTGTTTTACATTCTCCAGCCCTTTGATATTACCATTTGTAACCGTTTCTGTTTGCCAAGAACGGCGTGCCCTTCGTCCTATGATAACGCGCCGCCATTTCCAGAAAACGGAACGCGAACGCCGGGTTGGAATACCAGTAGAGATGCGGAAATCCCAGCCAGCACGCACTGCCCCTGTGCACACAATCGTACCGCCTCCCCGACACAGGCTTCACAGCCGCCACATCCTCCCCGTTCAACGTACTGTCGTAATGGTGAAATTCATGCCCGAGGATCCGCTCTCCCCTCGGCAGGAACCCCTCCTGTTTTTCCACAAGCTCCACATACCCGAACCGCACGGAACGCCCCGTGTCAAAGCATCTCCCCGGCACCACACCCACCATCGGGTATTCCCTGCGCTCCGGATCCTCCAACACCTCGTGCAGATACAAAAAACCGCCGCACTCCGCGACCGTCGGCAAACCGTCCGATATCCGCCCGGCGATCTGCTCCCGCAGGGAGACGTTCCGGCTGAGCCGTTCCGCGTAGAGCTCCGGATAACCGCCGCCGAGGAGCAGCCCGCAGATCCCCTCCGGCAGCGCCCGGTCGCGCAGCGGGGAAAACGGCACCAGTTCCGCCCCGGCGCGGCGCAGGAGCGCAAGGTTCTCCTCATAATAAAAGCAGAACGCCTCGTCCCGTGCGACGCCGATCCTCAGACGTCCCTCTCCCCGAGGCAGGACGGAGGGACACGCAGTCAAAAGCTCCGCCTCCGGCAGCACAAAAGTCTCGTCCCGCGTCCGCGCACGCTCCGCGATCGCGAGCAGCCGTCCGATATCCGCCGTCCGGCGCATGACGTCTGCGGCCGCCCGGATTTTGGCGCGCAGCCCTTCGATCTCCCAGGGCAGGACAAGCCCCAGATGCCGGTCCGGCAGCTCCGCCTCCGGCAGCCTCGGCAGATACCCGATCACGG
>CANRBT010000203.1 GCA_947628935.1 uncultured Roseburia sp.
GGACTGTAGACGCCGACGACCATGTTTTTTGCGCGGGACGGGTTGGCAAGCGGTCCCAGGATGTTGAACACTGTGCGGATGCCGATCTCGCTGCGCACCTGACCCACATACTTCATCGACTTGTTAAAGAGCTGGGCAAACATGAACCCGATGCCCGCCTCCTTCACGCAGCGCTCCACCAGCGCCGGCTCCGCCATGATGTTGACGCCCAGCGCCTCCAGCACGTCGCCCGCGCCGGACTTCGACGAGATCGAGCGGTTTCCGTGCTTTGCGACCGGAAGCCCCGCCGCCGCCACGACGAACGCGGAAGTGGTAGACACGTTAAAGGTGAAGGTGCGGTCTCCGCCCGTCCCCACCAGATCGACGTAATTATCGACCTCCGGCGTGATCGTGTCCGCCTTGTCGCGCAGCACAGCGGCAAAGCCGGACAGCTCGTCGAGCGTCTCGCCCTTGACGCGCTCGAGTGACAAAAACGCCGCGATCTGCGCCTGTGTCGCCTGACCGCTCAGCATGAGATCCATGACCCTTCTCGCCTCCTGCTCCGTCAGGTTCTGTCCCTCTGCAACCTTTGAAATCGCTTCTTTCATGATAGATACTCTCCTCTCTTTTTCGCGTTTACGCGTTGTTATGCATTTAACTCTCTTCGGAAGTCGCGGCAGTACTCCTCCGCCACCTTCGGGTCAAAGTCGTGCTCCTTCAACAGCCGGATCAGATAGCTGCCCACGATCGCCCCGTCGATCAGCTCCTTCAACGGCTGCACATCCTCCGCCGTGCGGATGCCAAAGCCCATCATGATCGGAAGCTCCGTGGCTTCCCTGACGCGCTGCAGATAGGAGCGCACCTCCTTGTGGAAATCGGCTCCCTGTCCGGTCACGCCCATCGAGGACACGCAGTAGACAAAGCCGCGCGCACCGGAGAGGATCTTCGGAATACGCTCCGCAGATACCGGGGAGACGAGCTGGAGCAGGATCGTCCGGTCGGATGCGCCGAGACATTCCCTCAGCTCTCCCTGCTCCTCCAGCGGAAGATCCGGCACGATCAGTCCGTCCACGCCCGCCTCGTGGCATCGCTCGACAAACTTTTTGATGCCATAGTGGAGCATCGTGTTGTAGTACATCATGAACACGATGGGGAGCGTAAGCCCTTCGGAGCGCAGCTCCTCCATCATGGCAAAGATCTTTTTGACATTGACGCCGCCGCAGATCGCCTGGTAGGAAGCGTCCTGGATCACAGGTCCGTCCGCGACCGGATCCGAGAAGGGCACGCCGAGCTCGACCACGTCGCACCCTCCGCGCTCCTGCGCCCGCAGGATCTCCTTTGTCGTCTCAAGATCCGGCAGCCCCGCCGTGATATAGGTGACAAACGCCTTTTCCCCTTTTTCCCTGCACTGTGCCATGCGCTGTTCGATACGATTCATGTTTCCTTCCTCCTCTAGTTCAGATATCCCTTCCCCGCAAGGTAATCCGCGATCGTGTTCACATCCTTGTCTCCTCTTCCGGACAGGCAGACGATCAGGATCTGTTCCGCCGCCTTCTCCTTTCCCAGCTTCTCCTGCAGCTGCCCCGCATACCGGAACGCATAGGACATCGCATGCGCGCTCTCGATCGCCGGGATGATGCCCTCCAGCTTGCAGAGCTCCATCAGAGCGTCCATCGCCTCCGCGTCCGTGGCGGACACATACTCCGCCCTGCCGCTGTCCTTTAAGTATGCGTGCTCCGGTCCGACGCCCGGATAATCCAGCCCCGCCGAGATGGAGTGCGCCAGCTGTACGTTTCCGTCCTCGTCCTGCAGCAGATAGGAGCGCATTCCGTGCAGCACGCCCGGCTCCCCCAGCGCCATCGCCGATGCGTGCTCCCCCGTCTCGATGCCCTTGCCCGCCGCCTCGACGCCGATCAGCTTCACCTGCGGTTCCTCGATAAACTCCGCAAACATGCCGATCGAGTTCGAGCCGCCGCCGACACACGCGAGCACCGCATCCGGCAGGCGCCCTTCCGCCTCCAGGATCTGACGCTTCGCCTCCTCGCTGATGACGCGCTGGAAGCCCTTGACCATCTTTGGGTACGGGTAAGGTCCCACAGCGGAGCCGATCACATAAAAGGTGTCCTCCGCCGTCTTCGCCCATGTGCGGATCGCCTCGTTCGTCGCATCCTTCAGGGTATTGCTGCCGGAGGTCACGCTCACGACCTTCGCCCCCAGCATCTCCATGCGCATCACGTTGAGCGACTGCCGCTTGATGTCCTCCGCCCCCATGTAGACCGTACACTCCATATCAAACAGCGCCGCTCCCGTCGCCGTTGCGACCCCGTGCTGCCCCGCGCCGGTCTCCGCGATGACCTTCGTCTTGCCCATGCGCTTTGCCAGAAGGATCTGTCCGATGACATTGTTGATCTTATGCGCGCCTGTGTGATTTAAGTCCTCGCGCTTTAAATACATTTTGACGCCGTATTTCTCCGAAAGGCGTTCCGCAAAATACAACGGCGTCTCCCGCCCGACATACTGCTTCAGATAATAGTGATACCGACGCAGAAACTCCGGGTCACGGATCGCCTCCTCATACGCCGCATCCAGTTCCTCCAGCGTCTTCATCAGCGACTCCGCCACATACTGACCGCCAAACTCTCCGTAATATGCTTTCCTGTCCATCTCTTTCCTCTCCACTTTCTTTTTTTCCTATCGAAAACGGTCCGCGTGATCGCGGCTTCCGTTACCTGCATGACATGCAGAACGCCTGCAGGAGCTCCCTGCTCTTGCGGGGGATCGACCCGTCCGCATCCGCGTCCGGTCTCTCGACCCCGCTGCTGACGTCGACCACGTCCGGTTCAAACAGCCGGATGCCGTCCGCCACGTTCCGGTCGTTGAGTCCGCCAGCCAGAAGGAACGTGATCCCGCGTTCCCGGAGCGATCGGCGGAAAGCGGCAAACGCTTCCTGCCAGCCCTCCGCCGCCTGCTCCCAGCCAAAGGTCCTTCCGCTGCCAAAGCTTCCCGCATCCGCCAGGATCCCGCTCACCTCCGGGCTCAGCTCCCGCTCCAGACGTGAAAGTTCGTCGACGGTTGTCAGATTGCATGCCCGCCAGATCGGGATTCTTATATATTCTTTTAACTTCTCCGTGAGTTCCCCATGGATCTGTATGATATCGAACCCTGCCTCGCAGATCTCGTCCGCCAGCCTCTCATCCGGCGAAACCGTGACAGCCACCTTTTTTATATCAGAATTTAATTTTTTTGACAGCTTCTCCGCCGTCGCCACGGAGAGCGCGCGCCTGCTCTTCTCATAAAAGACAAATCCCGCATAGTC
>CANRBT010000204.1 GCA_947628935.1 uncultured Roseburia sp.
GTTCGCAAGTCTGGAGCAGACGCAGCTTACGGCGGGCGTGGAAAGCCTGGAGCGTCTGTTGACCTGAAAAAAAGAACCACATAGCGTGTGAAACAGACCTCTTGATGGGAAGGTATTTACATCAGGAGGTCTTTTTATTAAGATGAACATATCCTCATATTATGAGGAGGCTGTTGGTGACTTGAGCATGTAAGGAGCTGCGATATGAAGATAAGGATCGAAGTGGATGAGGGGATTGCGGAGGAGGAGGTCGTGATCCGCTGCAGGGGTCTGACCGGTCAGGTGACAGCCATCCAGCGTGCCATCAGCGACATCGTGAGCACGAATCAGAGATTGGCATTCTATAAGGGAAATACGGAATACTACCTGCCGTTGGATGACATCCTGTTTTTTGAGACGGACGAGAGCGGCGTGTGCGCGCACACCAGAGAAGAGCTCTATCATACGCGGTACAAGCTGTATGAGCTGGAGGAGCTGCTCCCGGCAAGCTTCATGCGGGTGTCAAAATCGACGATCCTGAATACCGCGCACATTTACTCCATCAGCCGGAACCTGACCGCCTCGAGCGTGGTTGCGTTTGACCATACGCACAAGCAGACCTATGTGTCGAGGTACTACTATAAACCGTTGATTGAAAAATTAGAGGAAAAGAGGTTACAGCATGAAAAAAGGTAGAGTGTTCTGGGGAATCTTATTTATTCTGGCGGCAGTCTATGTGGTGATAAGCCAGTTCGGCATCTTTCCGGATGTCGGGATCGTCTGTATCGCGCTCACAATCCTGTTTGCCTGGCTCTGTGTCGAGGGGCTCCGCTCGCTGAATTTTTATGAGATGCTTCTGCCGCTAGCCGGGATCTACTGGCTCTATCAGGACCGGCTCCATGAAAGCCTGCTCTCGTTCCTGTGGATCTCGCCGTGGGCGGTATTCGGCGCGGCGCTTCTGGTCAGCATCGGTCTGTCCCTGCTGTTTGACGGAAATAAGAGGCGGCATGTCATGCAGGGAGTGTACGCCGGTTCCGCAGGCGGCAGCGCGGACGGACAGCAGTGCACGGGAGAACAGATCCGGCTGGAAAACAACTTCGGAACCGTGATCCGCTATGTCACGTCGGACAATCTGAAAAATGCGACGCTCGAGAACAATTTCGGCACGCTGACGGTGTATTTTGACAATGCGATCGTGCAGAGCGGTAGCGCGTTCGTCAACATCGAAAACAGCTTCGGCGCTGTGAACCTGTATATCCCGAAGGAATGGAAGACGCGCTGCAGCCTGGCGCATTCGTTCGGGGCGGTCAACGAGCGGGGACTCTCGCTCGGTACCAGTCTGACCGAATTTTATCTGAATGGCGATACCAGCTTTGGCACGGTCAACATCTATTATATCTAGTCAAAGGACCTAGAGTGTGGGGGATGCCTGCCGGTAGCTCCGTACCGGGATCCGGTTGAGCTCGTCTGTGCAATCCAGATAGAAGGTGACGAGCGTCTGGGTGAAATAGGGCGCGATCCAGAGCGCCGCGATGCCGAAGGAAAACAGAATGAGCATGCCCCACCCAAGGAAGCTGAACAGAAGGTACAACAGGCGGAAGCGACGTCCCCTCACCAGACGCCGGGATGCCCGGAAAGCAGCGCGCACACTGCAGTCAGGGTCGTCCAGCAGAAAGAAGACGGCAAAGAGATAGTGTATTAAAAAGCAAAGGACGCCCACGAGCGAGAGCGCGCAAACCCCAACGAGAACGGCGACGGAGGCAGAGTCGGTCTCTGTTTGACGGATGCGGTCAGCGGCGGCATAGATGAGAACGCCGCATGCCGGAACCGGAAGACCGAGCAGCAGCGCGGCGCCCAGAAACCGCTCCGTCCGCTGGCGGAACGGCGTCAGAAGGTCGGAGAGGCGGAAGCTGTGCCCGCGCGTCAGGTTCAGATGCAGCCGGACAATGCCGATGTGAAAAAGCCCGCTGATGAGAAAGATCAAAAACTCGGCGATGCCGAGAATGATGAGCTGTGTGCGCGTGGGAACCTCTCCCACGGACATGGAAAAGGGGATTTCCAGCATTGCCGGAACAAGCCCGGCAATCACGAAAGCCCCCATTGGTATCTGATAGCGATTGTTCAGCATATCACGTGCAATGCGTTTGATCTCTTTGGAAGTTCTTGTCATGTTCCTGTGCTCCTGTCAGTCTATGCCACATAATCGATCCGGCTGCCTGTGAAGCGGATGGCATCCAGAGACTTCTGGTTCTGCTGGTACGGATTGGATTCGTCCGAATAGCGGATCATCGTGTTCGTTGTGCCGCCGGACACATAGGTGCGGCCGCATTCCGGACAGACTGCCGTGTGGATGGACACGGAGGCGGAGACGACCTTCCCGCCCTTCTGCGCAGCCTTGCTGTATGCGTTTGAGACGTGTTCGCCCTCGTGAGCGCGCACAGCCGCTCCCGCCGCGTTCGGCGAGACATGCGCCGCAGTCTTGAAGGACACGTTTTCGTCGGACCCGTCCTGATACTTGCGGTTCTTGCAGGTCTGGCACTCCTCTGGGGAAGATTTCCGACCGGGAGCCTTTGCCGAGTCGTCTGTGGCGTCGGAGTTCTGTCTGCCGTATATCTGAATATGATCATAGGAATTGGAAATACCGTTCATTGTCATAGGGATCCCTCCTTGTTTTGAGACGATTATAACATATGATCCGCAGGAATGCACGAATTTTTCGGGAGAAATTGGAGGGACAGCGCGCAGCCCCATGCACTTTACAAACGGATGGCATCAGGGTATACTGGGCGAAGAGATTTGCCCAGTCAGGAGAAGGGAGAGAACGGCATGTTTGCAGTTGACAGGAGCAGGGATCGGGAATTCTATATTGCGGGATGGTGCGCGCTGGCGCTCATCCTGTTGGCGCTCGGGGTGGCAGCGTTTACCGGATTCAACCCGTTCGCGCTTCTGCGCCCATGTGCGTTTCATGCCCTGACGGGATTGTACTGTCCGGGGTGCGGCGGTACCAGGGCTGTGCGCGCACTGCTCGCAGGGCATCCGTGGCTTTCGCTTCGCTTTCATCCGCTGGTGCTTCCCGCCGCTTTCGTATGCGCCTGGTTCATGGTGAGCCAGACCGTGGAGCGCGTCTCGCGGGGAAGGATCCGGATTGGCATGCATGTGCGCGACGCGTACATCTGGCTGGTGCTTGCCGTTGTGGTCGTCAATTTTCTGGTAAAAAATCTGGTGCTGCTGATAGGGGGAGTGGATCTGCTGGCGTGAGTC
>CANRBT010000205.1 GCA_947628935.1 uncultured Roseburia sp.
TATCTGCGGATCCAGTGGGAGCTCTGGAGGAATATCCTGTGGATCGTGCTGGGGCGCTGATCGGTTTCCGTAAGAAAATATTAAGAAAATGTACCGGGTTCTTCGCTAAAAATCAGTTGTGCTTTTGGGCAAATTATTGTATCATTATTCCTATATGGTAGCAATCATTCATAAAGGGATAGCAGTATGATAAAAGATAATCAGCAGTATTTGAACAGACTGCATGTGTTGATCGATGCGCTGGTGGTTGCGGCCTCATATGTGTTTGCGTGGTGGCTGAAGTTCCAAAGCGGGATTTTGGAGCTGGAGGGCGGCGCGCTTTCGTTTGCGTTTTACATGCGGGCATTGATCGTGATCGTGCCGGGGGAGATTCTCCTCTATTATGCTTTTAACCTGTATACGGCGAAGCGGGTACAGGGAAGACGGCTGGAATTTTCCAACATTGTCATGGCGAATACGGTCGGACTGCTGATCTATTTTACGATCCTTTTTATTCTGCAGTCCTATGACCCGCAGTATCGGAATGTCTCCCGTGAGATGGTATTTTACTTCTATGTGACGAACATCATCGCCGAGGAGATGGTCCGTCTGCTGATCCGCCGCGTTCTGCGGAATATCCGGCGGAGGGGCTATAACCTCAAGCATATCCTGCTTGTCGGCTATTCCAGGGCGGCGGAGCAGTACATCGACCGGATCCAGGTCAATCCGCAGTGGGGGTACGATGTCCGCGGGATTTTGGATGACAACATTGCGAAGGGTACGATCTACAAGGGGGTCAAGGTCATCGGAAGCATCGGGAACCTGAATTATATCCTGCCGCAGAACAGTTTGGATGAGATTGCGATCACGCTGGGACTGGAGGAGTATTACAAGCTGGAGAAGATCGTGGCGGAATGCGAGAAGTCCGGTGTACACACCAAGTTCATACCGGATTATGGAAATATCATCCCGACGAGACCGTACACGGAGGATCTGCTGGGACTTCCGGTCATCAATATTCGCTATGTGCCGCTTTCCAATACGTTCCATGCGCTGACCAAGCGCTGCATGGATCTGGTGGGTTCGATCGTGTGCATTGTTCTGTTTTCGCCTGTGATGCTCCTTGCGGCGCTGGCGGTCAAGGTGACGTCGCCGGGTCCCCTGATCTTTTCGCAGGAGCGGGTCGGTCTGCACAATAAGCCGTTCCATATGTACAAGTTCCGCACGATGCAGGTACAGACGCAGGAGGAGGAGAAGAAGGGCTGGACGACCAAGGGGGATCCGCGTGTGACAAAGGCGGGACGGTTTCTGCGAAAGACAAGCCTGGACGAGCTGCCGCAGCTGTTCAACGTGCTGCGGGGAGACATGAGTCTGGTGGGACCGAGACCGGAGCGGCCGCAGTATGTTGAGAAGTTCCGGGAGGAGATTCCCCGCTATATGATCAAGCATCAGGTGCGTCCCGGCATGACAGGATGGGCGCAGGTCAACGGCTACCGGGGAGATACCTCGATCCGCAGGCGGATCGAACACGATCTGTATTATATCGAGAACTGGACTCTGGGGCTGGACTTCAAGATCCTGTTCTTGACGGTTTTCAAAGGATTCATTAATAAAAACGCATGCTAGGAGAAGGATGTATGAGCAAAGAAACTCAGAAGAGGACCACAGCAAAAAAAACGGCGAGGACGACGCGCAGGAAGAAAACACAGCGGAAGATTCTGCTGATCGTGATCGAGCTCCTGGTACTGTTTCTGTTAGCGATCGGGTTGTTCCTTGCGGTCAAGCTGTCACGGATTCAGAATGACACCTCCTTTAATCTGGAGAATGTGGAGGTCAATGAGGGGATCTCGCAGGAGTCGCAGGAGATCATGGAGGGCTACACGACGATCGCGCTGTTTGGATTGGACAACCGTTCCAACGGCAATCTCTCCAAGGGCAACAGCGATGTGATCATGATCGCCAGCATCAACAATGATACGGGCGAGGTCAAGCTTTCCTCGGTCTATCGTGATACTTATCTGGATATCGGGAATAATACATACCGGAAGTGCAATTCCGCATATGCGGCGGGCGGTCCGGAGCAGGCGATCTCCATGCTGAACACGAATCTGGATCTGAATATCACGGATTACGTGACGGTCGACTTTAACGCTGTGGTCGAGTGTGTGGATCTGCTCGGGGGCGTGGAGCTTGAGATCACAGACGAGGAAGCGATCCTGATGATCGGCTATATGGATGAGATCAACAAGCTGACGAAGCACAATTCCAAGTACCTTCCCTGCGGCGGCACCTATGTGCTGGACGGCGTGCAGGCGTGCGCCTATGCGCGGATCCGTTTCACGACCGGCGACGACTACAAGCGCGCGGAGCGGCAGAGGATCGTGCTTTCCGCAATGGTGGAGAAGGCGCAGCACTCCGACCTGAAAACGATCAATAGCCTGATCAATGAGGTGTTCGGCGACATCAAGACAAGCTTTTCCAACACGGATCTGATCGAGCTGGCGGCAAAGGTGTTCAATTACAGGCTGGGCGATACGACGGGCTTTCCGTTTGCGAAGAACACAACGACGCTGGGATCGAAGGGGAACGTGGTCGTCCCCTGTGCTCTGGAGGACAATGTGGTACAGCTCCACGAGTTCCTGTACGACGATAAGGAGTATGAGCCGACCGAGACGGTCAAGAGCAACAGCCAAAAGATCGAGAGTGATACAGGCTTCCATCAGGGAGACGGTTTTTGATGAAGGTGGATATCATTATTCCAACATACAAGCCAGACGCAACGTTTTGTCTGCTCCTGCAAAGATTGCGGGAGCAGACATTCGTCGTTCATAGACTGATCCTCCTGAATACGGAGCAGGCGCTCTGGGAGGCGGCGGGACGGCAGTTCCCGATCGAGGAGCGCCTGCGGGAGCTGCCCTGCGAGCATACGCTGCTCCATGTGGCAAAGGAGGAATTTGATCACGGCGGGACGAGAAACCTCGGGGCAGGGCAGTCCGATGCGGATGTGCTGCTGTTTATGACGCAGGATGCGGTCCCGGCGGACACCCGTCTGATCGAGCGCCTGGTACAGCCGTTGGAGCAGGCGGACGGTTCCGTGGCGGTAGCGTATGCAAGGCAGCTTCCGGCGGAGGACTGCGGCGATTTGGAGCGCTATACCAGATCGTTCAACTATCCCAGGCAGGGACAGCGGAAGACGGCGGGGGACATGGAACGGCTGGGGA
>CANRBT010000206.1 GCA_947628935.1 uncultured Roseburia sp.
GTGAACTTTTTCAGCTTTTTCAATTATCTCAACCGAGAGGTGTTTACTCAAGATGCGAGTTATTTACCTGATACGTATTTTTTTGCAAAAAAACGGTTGACAATGCTGTATATATAGTGTATATATTAGCATATACAGTATATAAACGGAGGGCAAGCAATGCTGCTGGAGGTCAGGGAACTGTCAAAACATATCGGGAGCTTTCGCCTGGAGGACGTCTCCCTGGAGCTGCCGGAAGGGTATCTCCTCGGGCTGATCGGACCGAACGGGTCGGGAAAGACGACGCTGCTCCATCTCATTCTGGGGCTCTACCGGGCGGATGCGGGCAGCATCCTGCGGGACGGCAGAGAGCGCGGGGATGCGGGCGGCGTCTGGATGGAGGAGACCGGCACCGTGCTGCAGGAGAGGCTGTTCAACCCGGCGTGGACGCTGCGCCGGAACGGGGAACGGTACGGCAGGTTCTTCCGGGATTATGACGACGCTCGGCTGGCGGAATTTCTGGAGCGTTTTGGGCTTGCACCGGGACAGAGATACCGGACGCTCTCGAAGGGTGAGGAGCTGAAGTTCCAGCTTGCGTTTGCCCTGTCCCACGCGCCGCGTCTTCTGGTGCTGGACGAGCCGGCAGGAAATTTTGATCAGAAATTCCGCGAGGAATTCTATCGCGTGTTAAAGGACTTCATAGCGGACGGAAAGCACAGCGTGATCCTTGCGACTCACCAGACGGAGGAGCTGGAGCGGACGGCGGATTATATCACCTACCTCGAAAAGGGACGCTGCCTGTACTCAGGGGACATTGAGACGCTACATGACCGCTATCGTCTCCTGACCGGGGAGACCTACAAGCTGAAGCTTCTTCCCGGGGAGGATATGATCTGCATGGAGGAGGGCGCCTTTGGGACGAGGGCGCTGGTGCGCCACAGGAGACGGCGCAGCTACGATGCGTCGCTGACTGTGTGCGTGCCGACGCTCGGGGAGCTGATGTATTTTATGACAAAGAGGAGGGATCGGGGATGAAGGAGCGGATCCGTGAATATTTTTCCGTACTGCAGCCGGGGTGGATCCGGAATCATGCTCCGGGGTATGCCAGCGAGGTCGTCCCGCCCATACTGCTCTCTGTGCTGCTGGTCTATCCGCTGTGGTGCGACGGCGTGCGGGAGGGTGCGGCGGAATGGTTTGCAGCGTACTATGCGATAGCGGCGCCGCTGCTGTTTGCCATGCTCGCAACGCCGCTGCATCCGGTCACTCTGCCCAAGCTGCTGTATCTCTGCCCGCTGGGGCGCGCACAGCGGGCGCGTCTTCTGAGGGAGCGGTATCTGTGCAAGCTGGCGGTTCCGGCGGTCTTGTGCGCCAGTGTGATGGCTGTGTCCGTGGCGGCGGGCGTTTTGTCAGTCCTTACCGCACTGCTGACGTTCCTGCAGACGTCGCTGCAGGCGGTCTGCCTTGGCAGTATGACATGGCAGGATATGACCCTCTGGAGCAAAAAAAACGGCAGAGGTGCGCATTACAGGAATTTCTGGCACCCGTTTTCCCTGTTCTGCGGGCTTATGCATCTGTTCCTGTTTTGTCTGGGATGCGAGGCTGCTCTGGCTGTGGCTGCGCTGCCGCTGCTGCCGGTTGCCGTGCTTCGCGTGCGGGATGCGGCGCGCGCGATGGAGCAGGCGCAGGAGTATGAGGAGGCTTATGCTGTGGGACAGGGAGAAGGGAGCGGGGAAAGGCTATGAAGATCGTGATCCAGCCGCAGGGCACGCTGGCGATCTATGAGCAGATCGTCAATCAGATGAAGAACGGCATTGTAAAAAAGGAGCTGCAGGCGGGGGAGGCGCTTCCGTCCATCCGCAGGCTCGCGGCGGAGCTGGATGTGAGCGTTATCACGACCAAGCGCGCCTATGAGGAGCTGGAAAAGGAGGGGCTGATACGCTCCGTCGGGGGAAAGGGCTTTTACGTGTGCGAGTACAATACCGATTATCTCAGGGAAAAGCAGCTCGTCATGCTGGAACAGCGGCTGACGGAGGTGATCGCGGAGGCCAGGCAGGCGGGACTTTCCTGCAAGGAGCTGGTCGAGATGGTCGAAGCGCTGTATGTGGAGGAATGAAGATGGATGCACCGATGCTGGAACTGGAACATGTGACAGGGAAAAGGGGAAGATTCCGCCTGCAGGACGTGAGTTTTTCGCTTCCGACAGGCTATATGATGGGACTTGCCGGGGAGAACGGGGCGGGCAAGACGACGCTGCTGGAATATATCGTGTCGCCTAAGAAGCGCTATACGGGGACGATCCGCCTTATGGGGCGGGACATCCGGGAGGACCATGCGTGGGCGCTCGGTCAGATCGGGTTTCTCTCGGAGCAAAACGAGTTTTTCCGGGAGTGCTCCGTGCGATGGAATATGGAGACGCTGGGCGGCTTTTATGAACGGTTCGATCGGGAGAAGTTTTTAGCATACTGCGAGAGGATGGAGCTGTCTGCGGGGAAAACGGTCGGCAGCCTGTCCCGCGGCGAGCTCATGCGCTTTCAGCTCGCATTCGCCATGGCGCACGGGGCGAGGCTGTACCTGATCGACGAGGCGACGTCGGGGATGGATCCCGTGTTTCGCATGGAGTTCTTCCGCTTCCTGCACGAGGCGGTCGGCGAGGATGCCGCGGTGCTCATGGCGACGCACCTTCGGGACGAGCTGGAGCGCAGGCTGGACTATACGGCGCTGCTGGAGAAGGGGCGTCTGGTTTCCGTGCGGGAAAATCTGTGAGATCGGAGGGAAAAAAATTGAAAGAAAAGACCATGGAACGCGACGCCGCGCTGCGGCATTTTTACCGGGAGCTCCGGCGTGTGACGGACAACGGGATGGAAGTGATCTACCGGATGCTGGCGGTCATCTACACGTTCGTCGTCGTGACGCTGGTGGCGTTTCCGCCGGATCGGAACCTTCTGGTGCTGCTGCTGAATCAGGTGTTTGCTGTGGAGCTGTATCTGCTGCGCTATCTGACGGTGCGGGAGGACGGGAAGCTCAAAAGGGTTGCGGAAAAGCTGCGTTACCTCCCGGTCGACAGGCGCGCCGTGCGTTTGCTGCCGCTGGCGGCGCTGGGACGTTTTCTGGCGGTCCCGGCAGCAGCCGGATGGGCGGCGCATCTGCTGGCGGCGTTTCTTGGCGGAGGGACGGTCGGATGGTGGGATGTCTGTTATC
>CANRBT010000207.1 GCA_947628935.1 uncultured Roseburia sp.
GGCATCGCGCGCGAGGCGGCGGCGACCTTCCGGAAGGACTTCGTGCCGCCGGTCGTGAAGGAGACCGGCAACGCGGAGGATGTGAACGATTACATCAAGGTGCGCATCGAGGATACGGGGCTCTGCTCGCGCTATACGGCGCGTGTCGTGAAAAACATCAGGCTGGCTCCCTCGCCGGAATGGATGCAGCGGAGACTGCGGGGGCAGGGCATCCGCCCGATCAACAACATCGTCGATATCACGAACTATGTGATGGAGGAATACGGGCAGCCGATGCACGCCTATGATCTTGATACGATCGAGGGTCACGAGATCGTTGTCCGCCGCGCCGCGGAGGGCGAAAAATTTGTGACGCTGGACGGACAGGAGCGGACGCTGGACGATTCCGTGCTCATGATCTGCGACGGGAAAAAGCCGGTCGGCATCGCGGGTATCATGGGCGGCGAAAATTCGATGATCACGGATTCCGTAAAGACGATGCTGTTTGAGGCGGCGTGCTTCGACGGTACGAACATCCGCCTCTCCGGGAAAAAGATCGGCATGCGCACGGACGCGTCCTCAAAGTTTGAGAAGGGACTGGACCCGAACAACGCCATCGAGGCGATGAACCGCGCCTGCCAGCTGATCGAGGAGCTGGGCGCAGGCGAGGTCGTCGGCGGCGTTGTGGACGTCTATCCGAAAAAAAGGGAGGGAAGAAGGATCCCGTTCGAGCCGGAGAAATACAATCGTCTGCTCGGGACCGATATCCCCGCCGAGGAGATGCTGACGTATTTTGCCCGCCTGGAGCTCGGCTATGACAAGGAGAAAAACGAGGTTCTGATCCCGTCCTGGAGGCAGGATCTGGAGTGCGGTGCGGACCTCGCGGAGGAGGTCGCGCGTTTCTTTGGCTATGATAAGATCCCGACAACTCTGCCGAGCGGGGAGGCGACGACAGGAAAGCTGTCGTTTAAACTGCGCGTCGAGGCGGTCGCCAGGGACATTGCGGAGTTCTGTGGCTTTTCCCAGGGGATGACCTACTCGTTCGAGAGCCCGAAGGTGTTCGATAAGCTGCTGCTTCCGGCGGATTCTCCGCTTCGGCGGACGGTCGTCATCAGCAATCCGCTCGGGGAGGATTTCTCTGTCATGCGCACGATCCCCCTGAACGGGATGCTGACCTCGCTTGCGACGAACTATAACCGCAGGAATAAGAACGTGAGGCTCTATGAGCTCGGGAACATCTATCTGCCAAAGCAGCTTCCCGTGACGGAGCTTCCCGAGGAGCGCATGCAGTTTACGCTCGGCATGTACGGGGACGGAGATTTTTACACGATGAAGGGCGTGGTGGAGGAGTTCCTTTACAGGGTCGGGCTGACGCAAAAACCAATGTATGACCCGAAGGCGGGCAAGCCGTTTTTGCATCCGGGACGTCAGGCGGATGTGATCTACGACGGCGACGTGATCGGCTATCTGGGCGAGGTGCATCCGACCGTCGCTGCAGGCTATTCCATCAAGGAGCGCGTCTATGTCGCTGTGATCGATATGCCGAAGATCGTGGAGCGCGCGACGTTCGACCACAAGTACGAGGGGATCGCGAAGTTCCCTGCCGCCGCGCGCGACATCTCGATGGTCGTGCCAAAGAGCGTGCTCGCGGGCGAGATCGAGGAGATCTTTGAGAAAAAGGGCGGCAGGCTGTTAGAGCGCTATGACCTGTTCGACATCTATGAGGGCGAGCAGATCAAGGAGGGCTGCAAGTCGATCGCCTACTCGCTGACCTTCCGCGCAAAGGACCGTAACCTCGAG
Source organism: uncultured Roseburia sp. (assembly GCA_947628935.1). Classification (GTDB taxonomy): domain Bacteria; phylum Bacillota; class Clostridia; order Lachnospirales; family Lachnospiraceae; genus Roseburia. Next base: position 1,780 of record CANRBT010000207.1, read on the forward strand.
GAGTCCGATATCAACAGTGCGATGGAGAAGATCGTGAAGGCATTGGAGGGTATCGGGGCGGAGCTCCGCAGATAGAGCTGCGGCGGGAGCATGAGACACTATGAACGTAAAGGATTTTTACTATGAGCTCCCCCAGGAGCTGATCGCACAGGACCCGCTTGCCGACCGGGCGGGTTCGCGGCTGATGGTGCTGGACCGCAAAACAGGCGCCGTCAGCCACAGGCATTTTCGTGACATCACAGAATATTTAAGACCCGGGGACTGTCTCGTGATCAACAACACGCGGGTGATCCCGGCAAGGCTGTTCGGCGTGAAGGAGGACACGGCGGCAAAGATCGAGATCCTTCTGCTGAAGAGGAAGGAAAAGGATCTGTGGGAGACGCTGGTAAAGCCGGGGAGAAAATGCAAGATCGGGACGCGTATTCTGTTCGGGGATGGTCTGCTGGTCGGAGAGGTCGCGGATATCGTCGAGGACGGGAACCGTCTCATCCGTTTTTCTTATGAGGGAGTGTTTGAGGAGATCCTGGACCGGTTGGGTCAGATGCCGCTGCCTCCGTATATCACGCATCGGCTTGCCGACAAAAACCGCTATCAGACGGTCTATGCCAAATACGACGGCTCCGCGGCGGCGCCGACCGCAGGGCTGCACTTTACCCCGGAGCTGCTGGACGCGGTGCGTGCGATGGGCGTGGAGATCGCGGAGGTCACGCTTCATGTGGGGCTTGGCACGTTTCGGCCGGTCAAGGAGCAGGATGTCTTACAGCACCACATGCATTCCGAATTTTATCAGATCGAACCCGCCGAAGCGGAGAAGATCAACCGCGCCAAGCGGGAGGGACATCGCGTGATCGCGGTCGGAACGACGAGCACGCGCACGCTTGAGGCGGCTTCCGACGGACAGGGAATGCTCACAGGGACAAGCGGCTGGACAGAGATCTTTATCTATCCGGGTTACAGGTTCCGGGTGATCGATGCGTTGATCACGAATTTTCATCTTCCGGAGTCCACTTTGGTCATGCTTGTGTCGGCGTTTGCGGGGAGAGAGCATGTCCTTGCCGCTTATGAGGAGGCTGTGCGGGAGCGATATCGGTTTTTCAGCTTTGGGGATGCGATGCTGATCACAGATACGGCGGAATAGAAAAAGGAGCTTATATGGAAGAAAAGAGAAAGCACAAAAGACTGGAGCTGGATGTCTCCCTGGAGCTGGAACGTCTGGACCAGGACGGGATCACGACACTCAAATACGTCCACGTGGATGTGACGGACATTTCACGCAGCGGTCTGGGATTTCGGACGGACAGACCGTTGGATGTCGGCACCTACTACGATGCGAAGGTTCAGATCTGGACCAGGGAGATCATCAACACTGTGATCGAGATCGTGCGCCGC
>CANRBT010000208.1 GCA_947628935.1 uncultured Roseburia sp.
AAACGATCAGGGGCGTCACGAAAAAAGAAGGAGGATCACAATATGATCGCAAAGGACAAGAAACAGGGCATTATCGCCGAGTATGGCAGAACGCCGAACGACACAGGTTCACCGGAGGTGCAGATCGCAATCCTTACCGCGCGTATCGAGGAACTGACCGCACATCTGCAGGAGAACCCGAACGACCATCACTCCAGACGGGGCTTGTTAAAGATGGTCGGTCAGAGACGCGGGCTGCTTGCATATTTAAAGAAGGTGGATATCGAGAGATACCGTACTTTGATCGAGCGTTTGGGTCTGAGAAAGTAATCGTCCAGAGGGCGGGCAGCGATTGCCCGCCCTATATTCATAGAATTTAGCATTCATAGAATTAAGCATTCATAGCATTTAGGTGAAAAGGAGAAGAGGCATGTACAAAAGTTTTTCAATGGATCTGGGAGGCAGAACGCTGACCGTGGACATCGGGAGGGTCTGTGCACAGGCGAACGGCGCTGCGCTCATGAAATACGGCGAGACGACGGTGCTCTCGACGATCACGGCTTCGGACAAGCCGCGGGACGGCATTGATTTTTTCCCGCTCTCTGTGGAGTTTGAGGAGAAGATGTATTCTGTGGGAAAGATCCCGGGGGGATTCAACAAGCGTGAGGGCAAGGCATCCGAGAATGCCGTGCTGACCTCCCGCGTGATCGATCGCCCGATGCGCCCGCTGTTCCCGAAGGATTATCGCAACGATGTGACGATCACGAACATGGTGATGTCTGTGGATCCGGCATGTCGTCCGGAGGTCGTGGGCATGATCGGTTCTGCGCTGGTCGCAACGATCTCTGATATTCCGTTCGCAGGTCCCTGCGCGACGACTCAGATGGGCATGGTAAACGGACAGTTTATCGTCAATCCGTCTCAGAAGGAGTGGGATGCCGGGGATCTTCAGCTGACAGTCGCCTCGACGGCGGAGAAGGTCATCATGATCGAGGCGGGAGCCAACGAGATCCCGGAGGCACAGATGATCGAGGCGATCTATCAGTGCCATGAGATCAATCAGACGATCATCGCGTTCATCGATAAGATCTGTGCGGAGGTCGGCAAGCCGAAGCATAGCTACGAGAGCTGCGCCGTTCCCGAGGAGCTGTTCGCAGCGATCCGTGAGATCGTTCCGCCGGAGCAGATGGAGGAAGCGGTCTTTACGGACGAAAAGCAGAAGCGCGAGGAGAATATCCGCGAGATCACGGCGAAGCTCGAGGAGGCGTTCGCGGACAGGGAGGACTGGCTTGCAGTGCTTGGAGAGGCCGTCTACCAGTATCAGAAAAAGACGGTCCGCAAGATGATCCTGAAGGATCACAAGCGCCCGGACGGTCGTGCGATCGATCAGATCCGTCCGCTGTCTGCAGAGGTGGATCTGATCCCGCGCGTACATGGTTCCGCGATGTTTACCCGCGGACAGACGCAGATCTGTGATGTGGTAACGCTGGCGCCGCTGTCGGAGGTGCAGAGGATCGACGGACTGGATGAGAACATCACAGAGAAGCGCTATATGCACCAGTACAATTTCCCGTCCTATTCTGTGGGGGAGACGAAGGTGTCCCGCGGACCGGGACGCCGCGAGATCGGTCACGGTGCGCTGGCAGAGAAGGCGTTGACGGCAGTCCTTCCGTCTGTGGACGAGTTCCCCTATGCGATCCGCGCCGTGTCCGAGACGTTTGAGTCCAACGGCTCCACCTCGATGGCATCGACCTGTGCGTCCTGTATGGCATTGATGGCGGCGGGAGTCCCGATCAAGTCTATGGTGGCAGGTATCTCCTGCGGACTCGTGACCGGGGAAACGGACGACGATTACGTCGTGTTGACGGATATCCAGGGTCTGGAGGATTTCTTTGGCGATATGGACTTTAAAGTGACCGGTACGCACAAGGGGATCACGGCGATCCAGATGGATATCAAGATCCATGGTCTGACCAGACCGATCGTGGAGGAAGCGATCGCGCGCACGAGGGAGGCACGCATTTATATTATGGACGAGGTGATGTCCAAGGCGATCGCAGAGCCAAGAAAGGAGCTCAGCCCCTATGCGCCGAAGATCATCCAGATCCAGATCGATCCGCAGAAGATCGGGGATGTGGTCGGACAGAGAGGCAAGACGATCAACGAGATCATTGACCGCACAGGCGTCAAGATCGACATTACGGACGACGGGGCAGTGTCGGTATGCGGTACGGATGCCGTGATGATGGAGAAGGCTGTGGAGATGATCCGGATGATCGTCACGGAGTTCGAGGAAGGGAAGTTCTATGAGGGGACCGTTGTCAGCATCAAGGAGTTCGGTGCGTTCCTGGAGTTTGCTCCGGGCAAGGAGGGCATGGTCCATATCTCCAAGATCGCAAAGGAGCGTATCAACCGTGTGGAGGATGTGCTCACCCTGGGAGATAAGGTAAAGGTCGTGTGTCTGGGGAAGGATAAGATGGGAAGGATCAGCTTTTCCATCAAGGATGTTCCTGCGGATCGATAGGCAGCGGGATTGCCGGGAAATACAGCAGAGGCTGTCGCTTCAACAAATGTTGAGCGACAGCCTTTTTTGACGCTGTAAAAAAAGTTGCGGACGTACCCGCACAAATGGGGGATGAGGCGCGTGAAACAGGGTAGAAGGGAGGAAAGGCATGGATGCGGAGCTGAAAGCATGGTATGACAAGATCTATCAATACTGTTATTTTCATGTGCGCGACCGCGTCTGTGCGGAGGATCTGACGCAGGAAGCCTTCCTGCGCTACATCAGGCGCTGGGGTGCGGAGGCAACGGCGGAGGATGCAGGGGACGGAAAGCAGCTGGCTTATCTCTATGTGATCGCCAGGAATCTCTGTGTGGATCATTTCAGAAGGAGAGGCAGGGAGGAGCCACGACCGCAGGAGGAGCTCGAAGAAAGGGCGGGATGCGGACCGGAGCGGGCGGATATGGAACGGCTGGCGGACACTGTGACGCTCCGCGATGCGGTCGATTCGCTGCCGGAGGCGCTCCGCGAGATCGTTGCGCTCCGCTTTGTGCTGGATGAGCCCGCGCTGGCTGTGGCAGCGCTTTTAGGCATCTCGCGGTTCGCCGTCTATCGCAGGGAGCGCAAGGCGTTGAAGCTTTTGCGGGAGTGTCTGGAAGGAGAGAG
>CANRBT010000209.1 GCA_947628935.1 uncultured Roseburia sp.
CCGGAACTGCTGTTTCCTCCTGCCGGCTGGACGGTTGCAAACATCTTGCCGACCTCGGAAATCGTTGAAGTTCCCATGCTCTCTCCTCCTTTCTTTCACTGCCGTAAAGCAGCCTGATATCTATATTCTAGGGCTCCATGATCTCTGTGATACGCGCCGCGTTCGCAGCATTCATCTCACCCAGAATATCGGCTCTCGACTGTGCGTCCATCTGTTCCAGAATATCGGCGACCAGTCCGAAATCATCCGTCATCGTGTCAAAGATCGCCGCCGCATCCTTCGGATCCATGGTTGAATAGGTCTTTACATAGTCGTCCATCTTCCTGGAAACCTCGGTCTGCTCGACCACCTGCCGGTAAATGATCTCGGCATTCGCCGGATCGATGCTCTCGTAATAGTCTTTATATTCTTCTATATCGGGCGCATTGTCGGAAAACACAACCTCTTCGTAAAATCTTTGGCGCTCCTCGTCAAACGCCGCCTCCTCCTGACGATACATCGCAAGCTCCGCCGCCTGGCTCTCCAGCTGCGCGATGTAGCTTGCATCCGCATTGGACGCATTCTGCGCCTCGGCAAGCTGGATCTCAAGCTGCTTGATGCGTTCGACCGCCTCCTCCATGGAGGAATAGGCGTAGGCGCTGTCCTCCGTGGACACCTCCTCCGTCACGCTGTCCGGCAGAATACGGTTTACATACGGCACATCCTTCAAGATGGGACCCAGTACCGTGGAACCGAAGCCTCCGACATCCCACTTGATCAGCAGCACAAAGATGGCAAGCCAGATCAAAATCAGGATGAGCGTCACAAAAAAAACAGCGATCTTTCCGCCGACTGTGGTCTCCTCCTCGAGATCCATGTCCTGTTCCGCCTTCTGCTTCTTTTTCTCAGCTTTCGCCGCCTTCTTTGCTGCCTTCGCCGCCTTCTTATCCGCTTTTTTATCCACTACTTCTTCCATTTCTTCCGCCATGTCACACCTCCGTCCCGCCGTTATACGCTAACTCTCATGATACGTGTAGCTTACCAGCTCGTCGATCTCCTTGCCCTCCGCGCGCTGCAGCTCCTGCTTGAATTCCTCAAACGCCTTCTCGCGCAGCCTCTCGTGCGTCTTGCGCTCAACCATGATCTGATTCAGCTCGTTGCGCGCAAGCTCCACATTGCGCTCTGCGGCGTGGACGTTCATCATCTGTGAACGCTGCTGGCTTTTCATCACATCGATCGCCCGTCTGCACTCCCGGATCGCCTGCAGATCGAGCTCACCGTTCGCGAGCTCCCTCGCCTGCGCCTCATAGCGCGCCCTGCGCAGCAGGATCTTCTGCAGCTTTTCCTGCTCCTCCCGCAAACGGGCATTCGCCATGCCGAGCGCCATCTTCGCCTGTTCCTCCATCTTCAGTTTGATGTCCAGGATATTCTGCATCCGGTATGTAAACCTTGCCATGCGCTTTCATTCCCTCTGTATTCCTGTCAGCTCTCAAACAGACCTCGCAACAGCTCCAGCTCCTCGTCGAACCGAAATTTTTCCTCTACCCCCTGCCGCAGGAATGCATTGACCGCATCAATTTTCTGCACTGCGTAGTCGATATCGCGGTTGGAACCGCTCTTATAGGCGCCGATGTTGATCAGATCCTCCGCCTCACTGTAGGTCGCAAGCACATTTTTCAGCCTGCCCGCCAGCTCCTTGTGTTCGCTCGTCGCGATCAGGCTCATGACACGGGAGATGCTCTGCAGGACGTCGATCGCCGGATAATGGTTCTTATGTCCCAGCTTTCTCGACAGCATGATATGTCCGTCCAGAATGCTCCGCGCCGTATCCGTGATCGGCTCATTGAAATCATCCCCGTCGACCAGGACCGTATAGAGTCCTGTGATCGAGCCGCGGTCGGAGGTTCCCGCCCGCTCCAGGAGCTTGGGCATCTCCGAGTATACGCTCGGCGGATAGCCCCTCGTCACAGGCGGTTCCCCGGAAGCAAGCCCGATCTCGCGCTGCGCCATGGAAAAACGGGTCAGAGAATCCATCATCAGCAGCACATCCTTCCCCTGATCCCGGAAATATTCCGCAACCGCCGTTGCCGTCTTTGCCGCCTTGTTGCGGATCAGCGCCGGTTTGTCAGAGGTCGCCACCACCACGACGGAGCGCTTCATTCCCTCCGGTCCGAGATCCCGCTCGATGAACTCGCGCACCTCGCGTCCGCGCTCGCCGATCAGGGCAATGACATTGATATCCGCCTGCGTATTGCGGGCGAACATACCGAGCAGCGTGCTCTTTCCGACGCCGGAGCCTGCAAAGATACCGATCCGCTGTCCCTTCCCTACGGTCAGCAGTCCGTCCACAGCTTTCACGCCCAGCGGCAACACTTCATCAATAATCTTTCTGCGCATCGGGTCGGGCGGCTGCGCTTCGACCGGGTACTCCAAACCGCCGGCATGCTCCCAGCCGTCCGTCGGTCGCCCGATCCCGTCCAGAATATGCCCTAAGACATCATCTCCCACCAATACAGACAACGGATGCCCTGTGTTCTCCACAACGCATCCGACTCCGATGCCCTCCACATTGTCATAGGGCATCAGCAACAGCCGTTTATCGCGAAACCCTACGACCTCCGCCATCACGGAAAGCTGCTTTTCCGAATCAAGGATAATACGGCACAGATCATTCAGTTTTGCATCCGGTCCCACGGACTCGATCGTAAGCCCGACGATCTTCGTCACCTTGCCCAGCCGGTTGAAATAGGTCCTGTCTCCAAGTTGCAGATATTTATCAAATCTGTGCGTCATACTCCCACCTATATGCTCAGGGAACGGATATCCTTCAGCAGATTCTCAAGCTGTGTTCCCAGGCTGCACTCAAACATCCCCGAGTCCGTCTCGATGATGCAATCGCTTCCGTCCATCATGTTGTCCGCCACGAATTCCAGCTCTATGTCATGACCCACGCGGTCCAGGATCTCCTCTTTGTGATTCTCCAAAAAAGGAAGGCTGCTCTCCGCCACCCGGACGCGGAACTGCTTCTCGCCCTCGATATTGCGGATCGCATTGTCGACCAAATGGATCAGGATCTCCTTTTTGTCATCGAACTGAATATGGAAGACCTTGTCAAACACAGTCAAAATGACCTCGACGAGATCCCGCTCCATGGATTCCA
>CANRBT010000210.1 GCA_947628935.1 uncultured Roseburia sp.
AAGACAGCCTATGCGGCTGTTGTTGGACCGCAGGACGCCTATAGGAGAGGCTACCTGGAGGGGATCATAAGGGCGCAACGGCAGATTTACGGAGGCTATTTTATCCCGGAGCTTATCACGGAGGAGCTTCTGGCGGAGATGAACGCCTGTTACAGCAAAAAGGCATGCAATGACTTTCGGATCGGGAGAAGGGAATTGGAGTTCCTGCTGGCGTGCGAGGTCACAGGCAGGGAGCGGTATCTGGCGCTGGCGATGCTCTCAAAGCATTACGAGGTGGATCTGTATTCCGATGAGAGGGACGACAGGTTGACGGGGACCCGCTATCGGGGATATGCGGATTATGAGACGGTCATGCCGAGAGTTTTTGCGGCAAGCAGGATCAATCTGAATATCTCCCTCAGGGCGATACAGACAGGAATACCGCTCCGGGTACTCGATGTCATGGGATGCAGAGGATTCCTGCTGACCAATTATCAGGAGGAGTTGACGGAATATTTTGCGGATGGCAGGGATTGTGCGATCTATGAGAATCTGGAGGATATGTATGCGAAGGCGTCTTATTATCTGATGCATGACGGGGAGCGGCAGAAGCTGGCATGCGCAGGATATGAGCGGGTGAAGAGGGAGTTTACATTTTCCGACAGGCTGGGCAAAATGCACCTGGACAGAGCGTAAGAGGAGGTAGGGATGCTGCAGTTTGAAGAGAGCTGGTTTTGCGGGGAGGAGCGGGATGGCTTCTATATAGAGAGCATGATGAAACGTGCCTGGGCCGCCCAGATGGAGGTGTTAGCGCAGATAGAAGCGATCTGCAAAAGACATGGTCTGCGGTATTTTGCGGATTGGGGAACGCTGCTCGGGGCAGTGCGTCATCAGGGATATATTCCGTGGGATGATGACATGGATATCGCACTCTGCAGGGAGGACTATATGAAATTTGTGTCGCTGGCGCGTGAGGAGCTGCCGGAGGGATATCAGGTGCTCAGTCTCTATACGACGGAGGAGTGGGCGGAGCATTTTGTACGGATTGTCAACGGAACGGCTGTGCGGTTCGACGAGGAGCATTTGCATGCCTGGCACGGCTTTCCCTATGTAGCGGGAGTCGATATTTTTCCGTGGGATTATCTCTCGAGAGACCCGGAGGCGGAGGAGCTGCGTCAACAGATGATGGATATCGTTCTGGGCGCGATCGCAATGGCAAAGGAAAATTCGCCGGACACGGAGAATATGCTCCGCTGTGTGGAGGAGAGCTGCGGGGTGAGTCTGGATCGGTCAAAACCGGCGGTGCATGAATTGCTGCGGGTGATGGATGGGTTAAGCCAGCTGTTCACAGCCGAGGAGGCGGATAGGGTCGATGAGCTTGCCTATCTGACGGCGCGCAGGAGAGGACCGGATGCGTATAAAGGCTGGTTAAAGGATTGCGTGAAAAAGCAGGTATGGGTGCCGTTTGAGACGATAGAGATCGCGGTCCCGCAGAATGCGGCGGACGTTCTGAGGGTGGAGTACGGGGATCGCTATGAGACGCCTGTGCAATGGGTCAACTGGCATGATTATCCGTTCTACAAAAAACAGCAGGAGGCATGCGACCGCGTGATGCGTGAGCGGGAGAAAGGAAGGACAGGGAAATGAGATGGGAGGAACGTCTGCCTGTGTATGACGATTCGTATTTTGAGGGGGAGGTACGGGACGGCTTTTACATAGAGGGACGGATGAAGCGCGTCTGGGCGGCGCAGATCAAGGTGCTGAAGGTGATCGAGGAGCTGTGCGAGCGTCATGGACTGCGGTATTTTGCGGATTGGGGGACGCTCCTTGGGGCAATACGCCATCAGGGCTATATCCCGTGGGATGACGATCTGGATATCCTGATGCTCCGGGAGGATTATGAGAAGCTGATCGAAGCGGCACAGAGCGAGCTGCCGGAGGGCTATGAGCTGTTCTGCGTGCATACAAATACCGACACGGGGTATCGACAGCCGTTTGCGCGGATCACCAACGGAAGGATGCTTCGCTATGACCGAAGGCATCTGGAGGAGTGGTACGGCTGTCCGTATGTGGTCGGCGTGGACATCTTTCAGCGCGACTACCTGTCGAGGAACCGGGAAGAGGAGGAGATGCGGGAGCAGATCATGCGGGTCGTTATCGCTGCAAGAGGCGCCTGCTGCGATGGGACGCCGGATGCGGAGGAGCTTTTGCGGATGACGGAGGAATACTGTAATGTGACGCTGGACCGCACCGCACCATTGGAGCCGCAGCTGAGGCTTTTGATCGATCGGTTAGCGCAGATCTATCCGCCGGAGGCGTCGGACGAGGTGGCGCTGCTGACCTCCTATGTGTTGAACGGGAGGACGAAAAGTGCAAAAAGCTGCTTTGACAGACAGATCTGGGTGCCGTTTGAGACGACGACCATACCGATCCCGTCGGATGCGGACGCATGTCTGCGCCCGATATACGGGGAGGATTATATGACGCCGCGGATAGTGCTGGAGCATGAATACCCGTTCATGGAGGTGCAGGAGCGCGCATACATTAACAGTATTATGATATGGCGGGAGAAGAACAGCGCCGGGGTGGAGCGGATTGGCTTTTCGGAGGATTATTTTGCGGGAGAGGAGCGGTGCGGTTTTTTTGTGGAAAGTGCGATGAAGCATGTCTGGGCGGCGCAGCTGGAGCTTTTAAAGATCATCGAGGAGATCTGCGAGAAGCACGGTCTGCGGTATTTTGCCGACTGGGGAACGCTGCTCGGAGCGGTGCGTCATCAGGGATATATTCCGTGGGACGACGATATCGATATCACGATGCTCCGGGAAGATTACCAGCGTTTTCTGGAGGTCGCGCAGGAGGAGCTGCCGGGAGGCTGCGAGCTGCTCAGTGTCTATACGGATGAGCATTATGCCCAGTCCTTTGCCAGGGTCATTAACGGGAGGAGCGTGCGTTACGACCGACAGCATTTGGAGCGCTGGCATGGCTGCCCCTATAAGATCGGGATCGATATCTTCCCGAGAGATTATCTGTCCAGGGATCAGGAGCAGGAGCGGGGAAGGGAAGGGCTGCTGCGGCTGGTTATGGCGGCCAGGGATGCGGTCCGGGAGAATGCGGCTGACCGGGAGGAGCTGCTCGCGATGGTAGA
>CANRBT010000211.1 GCA_947628935.1 uncultured Roseburia sp.
GCTTCTTCAAGCATCCGGTGTTCAATTTCCGTCCAATTCAAGCTCACAGAGCAAGCGGGCGATGTCCCCGTCCCCGCCGCCCGATTTCAGGCTTTGCAGTTCACGCACCGTGCGGTTCATCCTGCCGTCGGTGATCATCTTGATCCAGCGGTGAATTTCCATCACAGGGGTCAGCCACTTGTGCTTTTGCAGGATGGGATAGACATTTTTGAGCTTCTCGTAAGGCATAAACAGCCGCTTGAAGATGTACCGAATCCGCCCGCCGTCCTGATTCTTCTGCACGGCGACCATGTTCTCAACACTGCCGTACATCCCGGCGCGAAGAATGAAATCCGACAGCGCGTCGGTGCTACCGTCCGCCTCCCCGTCCCCGAACCAGACTTCGGAAAGCCTGTCGCAGGCCTTGGCGAATTTGAGCAGACCGCCCTGTTCGAGGAGCGCGTCGCGGCCGGATGGGTCCGGGTTTCGGCGATTCAGAATCCACAGATCGAGGAACGGCCGCACCCCACAGCCGCCGTTTTCAAAGTGTTTGGCCATGTGCGCGATGTGGTAGAAATCGAACATGGCGTCATCGAGGACGTAACGGCACCTCTCCGCCGGGGACGCATGAGCCCAGATGTGCGAAAGCACCTGATTGGACGCCGCCGCCCGGTCGCCTTCGATGGTGTCGTAGTGAAGCTCCAGATGAACCTTCCCGGCATTCAGCGAAACGTCGTGCGCCGTTCGGCCGGTCTGTACGTAGGACAGCGAGGCCTTCAGGCTGTCGATGGCGCGGCTTAAATCGCTCTCATGGACGAGAATGTCCACGTCACAACTGGTGCGCATCCACGGCTCCGGGTAATACTGCCGCATGGTCGCGCCCTTGAGAGGGATGTATGCGATTTTCTCCCGGGCGAACACCTCGCCGATCCGGCTGATCTCATAGTCCATTTGCACGTAGCGGTTGACGGCCCGGTACATGGCACTTTGGAACGGAGCGACGGCGACCTGATCCAGCGATTTGTCCTTGAGAAGCGGTACGGCGATCAGGTGGGCGAGGTCAAATTTGGCCGAAAGCGCGTATATCTCGCGGAGCGTTTCCGGCGAAAGATTCGCGGAGTCCACGGGTACATCCGTTTGCGTGATCGCAGAGCAAATAAGACCCCTTGTTATGCGCCAAATTTCACGGAACTGTTCGTTCAAGGACGCTCCCCCTTTCCATTTTATACAAGAAAAGGGGCTTGGACAGCCCCGTTCCTCGTTCGTTTGTTGTGAAAATATTCAAATTCCGCTCCAATCAACCGTAAGAAACGAGCTTCAGATAATTGTTGAGCGTCGTTCCGCTGATTTCATACACTGCCTGCGCGCCGCTGTCCTTGTCGAATATGTATTGCTGGACGGACGGGTTGCTGTACCCTGCCGCCACATAGACGTGGAGCCTAACCTGCGAGCCGTTCGGGATGTTGGAATCCTTGGCAAGGTCTACCGACCGTTCGGCATACTGCAAAATGTCGCGGTATCCGGCAGTGTACCAACTTTTCCACTCACCGGCGAAGCTGACATTCCCCTGTCCGTCGGTGTGGCGTTCGCGGTATTCCATCACAATCTGCGCGACGAACGCGCCGTCGTTTTGAAGTTTCAAATATCGTAACGTGTTCATGTTCTGCCTCCTTTTACATAAGTGTCAGCGCGTACTGATACAGGCTGTCGAATTCCTTGTCGAACAGCGGCGATCCGGAATAGAGAATTTCCTTGCCGGATACGGAAACGTAGGCATTCAGCCCGACCGCCGTCACGTTGTCGTCGAGTACCCACGCGCCGCCCGAAGCACCTGCGCCCATCTTACTGCCGAACATCGCCCAATGCCCGTAGATCGGGACCACAAGACCTTTGACGAACATCATCTGTGCCCCGTCGAAGTAGGCTGTCGGGTAGCCCATCGAGGTGATCTGCTTGTCACGGATTTGGGTGTCTGTGGTGTATCTGAGTGGCGTTGCGACTTTCGACGGCTTGTCCAGAATCGCAAGCGCATAGTCGTACTTCTCGTTCTTGGTTTCATACCAATTTTCACGGAGCGCGACGGTTTTGAAAGTAAAATCCTCGGACGAGAGTTCGCCCGTGTAGTCGAGTTCAAAGACGTAATTCTCGCCGATACTGCCCGAGTCCTTGTCTTGGATGCAATGCGCCGCCGTCAGGAGCATATTGTTCTTCATGAAGATGTTGCCGCTTGCGACAAAGTCCTTGCCATTCATGGAGTAGAACAGTTTGCCTCCCGTGGTAAAAGGCATTTCGGCGAGGTTTGCCTGCGCGGGGTCGGTCGGAGGCGGAGGAGGCGGGGCATTGTCGGCGCTCGGCATTCCCTGTGAAATAGGCGCTCCGCCTATAACGGGGATTGCCGACTTCTTGCGTTCCGGCGTCCAGTATTGGCGGATGTCGTGAGGCGAATTATCAATGCTACCAAGTTGCATAGGCATAAATCGCCCGCCGTTTGGGTAGTTATTCATCTGCGTTCCTCCTTCGTTACAGTAGTGTCAAGACGTAGTTATATAACTTGTCGAATTCTGCGTCGAATTTCGGGGAACCGATATATGCGACGCCTTTTGCGGTTGTTCCGCTGAAAGAGTTCAGTCCCACGACCGTTTCGCCGTCCTCCAGTACCCACGCGCCACCGGATGCGCCGTTTGTCAGCTTGCCGCCGCGAATCATCCACGAGTCTGGTCGCTCGCTGACCGCGCCGGTTATGTACATCATCTGCGCGCCGTCAAAAATATCCGTGGGATAGCCCGAAGCCGTCACGGTCCTGCCAAGTAAATTCTCGATTCGGTATTGCAACGGTTTTTCGGCCGTGGAATCGCGGTTCAAAATGGCAATGGCATAGTCCCATTTGTTATCTTTCTCCGTGTACCAATTTTCCTTGAGCGCGACTGTCCGAAACGTGAAATCTTCCGTGGACAATTCGCCCGTGTAACACCGCTCGAACACAAAGTTCTCGGCGAGGTGACCCGTGTTGTCGTCTTGCACACAATGCGCCGCCGTCAGGAGCAGGTTGTTTTTCATGAAAATGTTGCCGCTTGCGACGTAGTCCACGCCGTCGAGGGTGAAGAA
>CANRBT010000212.1 GCA_947628935.1 uncultured Roseburia sp.
TCCTCCTTCTGGTCGTTGTAGGAAGCGGGCACGGCAAGCCATTCGTAATCGCCCGTCAGAGCGTCGCCCGGCGTGTAGTCCGACTCCTGCCGGAGCAGCCGGAATTTCCAGAGCCCGTCCAGGGAGATGACGCTACGGGCGCGGTTCGTCTGTGGATAAAGCATAACTGTTCCTCCGTTTTCTAAAGATTCCTGCATGATGTCCCTATCATAGCATTGCGGCACGGGGGATGCCATATCCTTTTTTAAACATAAAATACAGGATTTCTATCAAAGTGTCCGTTGCGGGAAAAAATGTATGAAAAACGAGAGATTGTGTATTCTACTTTTCCCGGCAAACGACTAAAATGGTAAGAAAAACGGAGGTACTTTCGATGTTGGATGTCAGCGGATATGCGGAGATCACGGATGAGGAGCTTGCGGCGGCGCTCGATTTTTCCTGCGCGCAGGTGCTGGGCAATCTGGGGCAATTCACGGAGCAGTTCCAGAACGCCTACAGCGAGGGCAATTTTTACCGCCCGATCGGCAATGTGGACTGGACGAACGGTTTTTGGACGGGGGAGATCTGGCTCGCCTACGAGTATTGCAGGAGGAACGGGCGGGAGGAGGACGCCGCGAGGCTCCGTCACGCCGCCGAGGTACAGGTGGAGTCCTTTTACCGGCGCATCGTGAACAAGGACCAGGTCGATCATCACGACATGGGCTTTCTGTACACGCCCTCCTGCGTGGCGGCGTACAAGTTGACCGGGAACACGCGGGCGCGCGAGGCGGCGGTCCTGGCGGCGGAGCAGCTGATCACGCGCTATCATCCTGTGGGAGAGTTCATCCAGGCGTGGGGACCGATGGATGCGCCGGAGAACTACCGGCTCATCATCGACTGCCTGCTGAACCTGCCGCTGTTGTACTGGGCGTCGGAGGAGACCGGGGACGGGAAATACCGCGAGATCGCGGAGAAGCATATCCACACGGCGGTCGCCAACGTCATCCGCGAGGACTATTCCACCTGGCACACCTTCTTTTTTGACATGAAGACCGGTGCGCCGGACCACGGCTCGACCTGCCAGGGCTACCGCGACGGCTCCGCGTGGGCGAGAGGGCAGGCGTGGGGCGTCTACGGGATGGCGTGCGCATACCGCTATACGGGGCGAGAGGACTACATCGACAAGTTCCGCCATGTGACGGAGTACTATATGGACCACCTGCCGAAGGATCTGGTGCCGTACTGGGATCTGGAATTCGGAGAGGGTTCGACGGAGCCGAGGGATTCCTCCTCCGCGTCCATCGTGGCTTGCGGGCTTCTGGAGATGAGCAAATATGTTGGGGAGCCGGAGGCGGCGTTTTATACCGGGCTTGCAAAAAAAATACTGAAGTCCGTGTACGACGGCTACGCTGTGAAGGACGGCGCCGTGTCAAACGGGCTCGTGCTCCACTCCACCTACTCGAACCATTCCCCGTACAACACCTGCAACCATTACGGCGTGGACGAGTGCAACATCTGGGGCGATTATTTTTACATGGAGGCGCTCACGCGCCTGGACCGGGATTGGAACCAGTACTGGTAGGAGGGATCGGAGGATGACGAAACAAGAGTTTTTGGAGAACGGCTATGCGCACCATTTTCTGGACGACCCGAAGGCGGCGGCGGAGTACTGCCGGAAGCATTACGGGGAGCAGGCAAAAAAGGTGGTCGCCTATGCGGACATGTTCTGCCGGCACGAATTTCTGTTCAACACGGAAAACGATCTGGAGCAGCTCGATACGCCTGTGCGCTACGGGAAAAAGATCCAGTGGGACTACAATCCGGGGGGCGACCCGGAGTATGTGTGGCAGTTCAACCGGCTCCGCTGCCTGATCACGCTCGGGCAGGCGTATCAGCTCACCGGCGATGAAAAATATGCGGAGGAGTACGCGGCGATGCTGAAGGACTGGATCCTTTCCAATCCGCTGACCGAGGAGTCGAAAAAGACGACCTGGCGCATTTTGGAGGCGGGCTTCCGCGGGGAATACTGGACGAAGGCGTTCTATTATTTTGTGGACAGCCCGGCGGTCACGGACGAGCTGGTGACGCTGTTTTACGACTGTCTGCACGTCCACGCGAGGTATCTGATCGAGATGCATTCGCCGTACCGCCTGATCAGCAACTGGGGCGTGATCGAAAACCACGGGTTGTTCGAGATCGCGATGACGCTGCCGAAGAGCAGCGAGACGAAGCGCTACATCGACATTGCGCTGGATCATCTGTCGAAGCTCTGCCGGATGGCGGTCATGCCGGACGGCGTGGAGTGGGAGCAGTCGCCGATGTATCACAACGAGGTGTTAAAGAATCTGCTCGACGTCATCGTTCTCGCGGAAAAGAACGGGATCGCGCTCCCGGACGAGGTGCGCGAATGCGTGCGCCGGATGGCGTGGGCGGATCTGATCTGGCAGAAGCCCGACCACAGGCAGTTCATGATGGGGGACAGCGACGATTTTGACATCAGTCCGTCTCTGTGCCGTGCGGCGTACTGCTTCCGCGAGCCGCGGTTCAAGTGGGGCGCTTACGACAAGCCGGATTTTGAGACGCTCTGGGAGCTCGGGAGCGAGGGCATCCGCGCGTATGAGGCGATGCAGGCGGTGCAGCCGGATTTCACCTCCGCCGCGCTCGCGGACACAGGGAACTACTATTTCCGCTCCGATTGGGGAAGAAACGCGAACCTGTTCCACCTGCACTGCGGGACGATCGGTGCGGGGCACGGGCATTCCGATCAGCTGCATATCGATCTGGTGGCGAACGGCGAGGACGTCCTGATGGACGGCGGGCGGTACACCTATGTGTACGGGGAGAAGCGCAGGGAGTACAAGGATCCGACGATGCACAACACGATCACGGTTGACGGGCAGTTCTTTACGGTATGCAAGGATTCCTGGGAGTGCAGCAGGCTTTCCGCGCCGGTCAAACAGCAGTTCGTGACGGGGGAGCGCTATGAGTTCGTGCAGGCGGGACACCTCGGCTATATGCCGGAGGGCGTGTTCGTCAACCGCAAGGTCGTGCATATCCGCCCGGATGTGTAC
>CANRBT010000213.1 GCA_947628935.1 uncultured Roseburia sp.
GCACGTCGCGATGTTTTTAAACCTCTCCAACGATCCGGTCGTGGAGCGGCTGATCACGCCGAAGGTGGCGCTGACCGCGGCGGAGTATCTGGCGTTTGAAAAGAACATGCATATTTTGGTGATCCTGACGGATATGACCTCCTTTGCGGAGGCGATGCGCGAGGTCTCCTCCTTAAAGGGTGAGATCCCGAGCAGAAAGGGCTATCCGGGCTATCTCTACAGCGAGCTTGCGGCGCTCTATGAGCGCGCCGGCATCGTGAAGGGTTCCAAGGGTTCTGTGACGCAGATCCCGATCTTAACGATGCCGAACGACGACATCACGCACCCGATCCCCGATCTGACCGGCTATATCACGGAGGGACAGATCGTGCTGGAGCGTGCCCTGCATCAGAAGACCGTCTATCCGCCGATCAATGTCCTGCCGTCCCTGTCGCGGCTGATGAAGGACGGCATCGGCGCGAAGTATACGAGGGAGGATCACCAGGATGTGGCGAACCAGCTTTTTTCCTCCTATGCGCGCGTCGGCGAGGCGAGGGATCTCGCCAGCGTCATCGGGGAGGATGAGCTCTCGCCGATCGACAAACAATATCTTTCCTTCGGGCTTGCCTTCGAGCGGGAGTTCGTCGGGCAGGGCAGGAACGAGAACCGCACGATCGAGGAGACGCTGGACATCGGCTGGAAGCTTTTGCACATCCTGCCGAAGGAGGAGCTCGACCGGATCGACACGAGGATCTTGGAGAAGTACTGGGAGGAATGACACTGTTTCGGATGTGCGGGATGAGCCATGCGCCTGCCGGAAGGAGGGAAGATTATGGATCCGAATACCTTTCCCACAAAGGGAAATCTGATCCTGGCGAAAAATTCGCTGGAGCTGTCCAGGCAGGGGTATGAGCTGATGGACAAAAAGAGGAATATCCTGATCCGCGAGCTGATGGATCTGATCGCGGAGGCGACGGATATCCAGGACGAGATCGACGTCACATTTACGAACGCTTACAGGGCGCTGCAGAAGGCGAACATCCAGATGGGCATTCACGAGGTGGAGCAGATCTCGCTCGGCGTGCCTGTGGAGGATTCCATCCGCATCAAGCGGCGCAGCGTCATGGGGACGGAGATCCCGAAGGTCGAGTACGAGCCTGTGAAGCAGAAGCCCGCGTACTCTTTTTACCGGACGAAAATGTCCCTGGACGAGGCGTTCCGGCAGTTCACGCGGGTGAAGGAGCTGACGGTGCGGCTTGCGGAGGTGGAAAATTCGGCATATCGTCTCGCGTACAATATCAAGAAAACACAGAAACGCGCCAATGCGCTCTCGAACATTACGATCCCGAAATATACGGCGCTGGTGAAGGAGATACAGGAGTATCTGGAGGAGAAGGAACGCGAGGAGTTCACAAGGCTGAAGGTCATCAAGAGGGCGAAGGCGTGAGCGCGGGTTCTTATGACAGGCTGAACAGCTCCTGGGGAGAAACAGGAGGAAACCTTCATAGAAAGCCAGTGATGTGGGAAAGATAAAAGATAAAAAACAGAAACATGGAGAGGGGGGACGGGTATGTTACAGGAATGGAAGGCGCCGAAGCGGCCGTCGGATGATGAGCTTCAAAAACGGCTTGTAACGGCGAGGGAGATGCTGACCGCACAGCAGATGCAGATGAAGGAGAAAAAGCTGCCTGTGCTGGTGCTCGTGGAGGGCTGGGGCACGTCGGGCAAGGGATTTTGCATCGGTCAGATCATCCAGAATATCGATCCGCGCCATTTTAAGGTGGCGTCCATGGCGGAGCCGACGGAGGAGGAGCGCAGGAAGCCGTTTTTGTACCGGCATTTTGCGAAGATCCCGGAGGCGGGAAAATTCGTGTTCCTCGATTCCGGATGGATGGACGAGGTAGTGAACGAACGGCTGCATGGGAAGCTGACGGATGAGCGGTATGCCATGCGTATCGAGAGCATCCGGCGGTTCGAGCGTCAGCTGACAGACAACGGATATCTGGTGATGAAGTTCTTTCTGCATATTTCCAAAAAGGAGCAGGCAAAGCGCATCGACCGCCTGATAGAGGAAAAGGACACGCGCTGGCGCGTTGGCAGGCAGGATGTGTGGCAGAACAATCATTATGAAAAATGCATGGAGGTGTTCGACTCCTATCTGCGGAGCACGAGTCTGCCCTCCGCGCCGTGGTATATCATCGACGCGAAGTCGAAGAAATGGGCGCAGCTCCAGATCCTTGAGATCCTGACGCAGGGCATCCACATTGCGCTTGAGAACCGGTCGCTGGCGGTCCCGCTGATCCAGAACGTATTCCCGCTGGTGTCGATGCCGCTTCTGGCAGATGTGCCGCTCGACCAGTCTCTGTCGGAGGAGGAGTACAAAAAGGAACTGAAGCGTCTGCAGCAGCGCCTCGGGGAGCTGCATAACCGCCTCTATCGCAAAAAGGTGCCTGTGATCATCGCTTACGAGGGCTGGGACGCCGCGGGCAAGGGCGGAAATATCAAGCGCCTGACAGGGGCGCTCGACCCACGCGGCTATGAGGTGCATCCGATCGCAAGCCCCGAGCCGCATGAGAAGGCGAGACATTATCTGTGGCGCTTCTGGACGCGTCTGCCGAAGACCGGTCATATTGCGATCTTTGACCGCACCTGGTACGGCAGGGTGATGGTGGAGCGTCTGGAGGGTTTCTGTACGGAGAATGAGTGGATGCGCGCCTACCATGAGATCAACGAGTTTGAGAAGGAGCTCCACGACTGGGGAGCGGTTATCATCAAGTTCTGGGTGCACATTGACAAGGACACGCAGCTTGCCAGGTTCCAGGATCGGGAGAACACGCCGGAAAAGCGGTGGAAGATCACGGAGGAGGACTGGCGGAACCGGGAAAAATGGGATCTCTATGAGGAGGCGGTCAACGAGATGATCGCCAAGACGAGCACGGAGTACGCGCCCTGGCATATCCTGCAGTCGGTCGATAAGAAATATGCGAGGATCCAGGCGCTCCGTATCGTGGTCTCGGAGCTGGAGAAGGCGCTGTCCTAGCCGGAGAAG
>CANRBT010000214.1 GCA_947628935.1 uncultured Roseburia sp.
ACACGTCCTTCAAAATCGCATGCCGGCGCCATCTCCTGTACAAAAAAGCTGACCTGCTCCTTCGGATAGCCAAAAAAGCCATGTTCCTCAAAAAACGCCTTTGTATCATCATGATTGATATTGCTCGTCATCACATAGAGGGGGACATATGCACCCGCCCGATCCGTCACCTCCGTCAGGTTGCGGATCAGCTGCTCAAAAAGGTACAATGTACGGTTCACACCGATATTCAACGTCCCCTTGGGGCGATCCAGTCCCAGCCGCGTTCCCTGTCCGCCCGCCAGCAGGACAGCCCCCACCTTGCCCTCACGGATCGCCTGTAATCCAAGCGTCTCAAACTCCTCTCTCCGGCTCCGGATCTCCGCGATCTCCACAGCGGCGAGCGGCGCGAACGCTCCACGCTCGTTGACCGTCTCCTTGCGCTCGATCTGCTCGAGTACAGACCAATCTATCTCATCCAGCTTTGCCTTTAGCTGCCGCTCCTCCTCCGGCGTACAGCGTTCCAGCGCCGCGCGGATATAGCTCTGCTTTTCTTCTTCCCAGATCTTCATCTCAACAAACCTCCTCCGTGTTTTACCTTCGTTCCAGAGAGTGCCCGATCAGGATCTCTCCCTCGCCTTCCTCATACTGAATCGTCACCTTATCACCTACATTGAGTATCGTCGCAACCGGATATTCCCTGCCGTTGATCAGATAATAGAGCGCCTGACCCTCCAGACAGATAAAGTAGTAGGTATCACCCTCCATCACGGACGAACGTATCTCCACGACCCTTCCCGTCACCTCCGTCACGTTTTCCGTCTCCTGCGGCGCTTCCTCCGCCAGCCCGTTTTTTATCAGAAGCTTTGCATAATTCTCCTGGCACTCCTCGACCGTCGTCCCCGTCGACACGATCTGATACTGGCTTACATTTACCATCGCGTACATTTTTACCAGCTGCGAAGCGTCCTTCAATGCCATAAAATAGGTCGGCTCGTCACTGATGTTGAGCAGCAGGGGGAACGTCGCCTCATAGCTGTACTGCTGCACGGCTCCCTGCGCCGAATTCATGCCGGATCGCTCGTTTGCTCCGGCGCATGCATAGTAGCGTGCCGCCTTGGTGCGCTGGTTGACAAGAATAAATCCCAGATTACTCTCATCCCCTCCGACCGAGGTCACGCCGGTATAGACCCATACATCGTCGTCCATTGCAATATAATTGTAGCCGGATGTGGACTTGGTACATCCGGTCTGCCCCAGGATCGAGTTCCAGAAACCGCCCTGATAGAGCCCGTAATAATCGTATTGCTCCAGGATCAGCCGTGCGCTGCACACGCGGTCGACCCATGACGGCACATCGCCCAGCTCATAATATTGACTCTCGCCTGTCAGTGCATTCACCAGCACGGCTCCCGTCACGTCCGTGCCTCCAAACAGTCCGATCGTGTTCGTGACCGTTGTCGCACACCAATACGGCACTCCGTCGTCGTCCACCTCAAAATTGACATCATAGAACATCTTCGTCGGGTAACGGAAGCGCAGATGGCGATAGATGTTGCGATTGAAGATCTCCGAGGGCGAGTACCGGATCCCCTCCTCCAGACGCTGGACTGTGACCTCCTGCGTCACCATATCGATCAGCAGGTACGCCGGTATGCCCTCGCTGCGGTTCTTCCACCATTTGATGGGATCCCCGTAATTCAGGTATGTGGCACGCACGGGACGATCCTGATAATTGATCTGCGCCGAGGAGCCGTCCACCTCGAACTGCGAGACAAGGTCGGGAAGCTCGCCCATCTGCTTGTTCGCCAGTGTATTCGCCGAATTTTCGTCCAGCATCGGGATCTGATCCCAGCGCACCTCGTCGACCTCTGCCGCGAAATCCCCCGCTTCCATCGGAAGCAGCCCCGCATAATCCTTCGCGCGGAAAAACACATTCCCGACCAGCGCCCCTGCCACACTGATCACCAAAAACGCCCCCGCGATCACAACCGGCACAGTACACTTTTTGAGCAGATGTCTCGCGTATTCCCTTATCCCGCTCGCCTTGAAGCCCGTGACAAAAAGATTGCAAATGCAATACACGGCACAGAGCAGGAGCACAAAGGTATAGAACTCTATCGCGCGCAGATTGATCGCCGGAAGCTTGATATAATAGTAGCCCAGTCCCAGAACTACCGTAATGATAAGACTGATGAACATATGCCCTCCCTGAATGAAAACTCTTCTTTTTTTGTATTTTACCTTATTTTTCCCAAAAAGGAAACACCCGCATGAACAACAAATGCGGGCGGCTTTTCTTCTCGCCGCCCGCATGCTTCCGTCTTTAACCTTCTATCGGAATATATTTTGTCTGCTCCACCTCCGCAGCCGCCTCCCTGCGCGGAACTGTCAGCTTTAAAACGCCGTCCGAAAACCTTGCCCGGATGTCCTCCTCCGTCACGTTCTCGCCCACATAAATGCTGCGCTGATAGCTGCCGAGGTGACGCTCCCTGCGGATATATCTGCCCTGTGCATCCTCCCCGTTCTCATCCTCCGTGCGGGATGCCTCCACTGTCATATAGCCGTTCTTCAGCTCCACCTTGACATTGTCCTTGGAAAATCCCGGAAGCTCCATTTCGATCTCGTAGGCGTCGGAAAGCTCCCGAATGTCTGTGCGCATGGTGCCGATGCTCCGCAGCCCCGTCGTCTGACGCGTGTCGTGAAAGGGAGCGAACACGTCATCAAAAAAGCTGTCAAAAAAGCTGTCCGCAAAGCGGTCATGAAAAATTGCCGGTCGTAACATGATATCTGCCTTCTTTCTGTCTGGGAATTTGTTTGTTGGTGGTAGGATTTCCAGATTGTAAGGCTTCTATACATGACAACCGGCAATTCATCATTGATTCAGCAGCGTCAACACGCCCTGCATGCTGACGTTCGCCTGTGCGAGCATGGACTGTCCCGCCTGCTCTAAAATGTTGTGCTTGGAGTATTCGACCATGCCCTCCGCCATGTCCATGTCGCGGATCCGGGATTCGGCGGCTTGGGAATTCTCGGCGGTATT
>CANRBT010000215.1 GCA_947628935.1 uncultured Roseburia sp.
GACCGTGAACCGGGACGGCGAGGAGATCGAGGTCTCCATCCGCGGACGGCACGACCCGGTCATCGTGCCCCGCGCCGTCGTCGTCGTGGAGGCAATGACCGCCCTCACGATCACAGACGCGCTGTTTGTGAACATGAGTTCCCGGATGGATTCCGTCAAGGCATTCTATCTGCGATAGGCGAAACGCCTTTTGATTCATATTTTCTACTGCGGTCTAATATGCTGATGTGTGAAGAGATGCTCCTGACAGTACTCATGGTTTCCCACACACTTGGAACAGAAACGGAACTCCAGCGACGGATCGTCCCGCTCTGTCCTTCCGCAGACGGCGCACTTGTGCATCGCGCCCCCTCCGTAGCTGTTCCGGGGCGCGCGCATCTGCCGCTTGAAGCTCTGTCGGCGGTGCACCTCCTGCGGCGCGTACCGCTTAAAGTTGCGCGTGGACAGGAAAAAGATGATAAAATTCAAAAGCGACATGAAGATCGAGATCCTGCCCGCCCAGCTGCTGTCGATAAACTCCGCGACCGTCAGCACGCCGTAGACCACAGCCATCCATTTCATTTTTACCGGAATGAGGAACATCAGCAAAAGCTGCATCTCCGGGTAGGTCAGCGCAAACGCCAGAAAGATCGACATATTGATATAATTCGTGTTGTACCCCATGCCGAGCGCGAGCGCAAGACTCCCCCCGACCGGTTCGCCGAGCAGCCAGAGGATCCCATACAGAAGAAACGCGCCGAGCACAGTGAACAGCATACCGCTGAAGATATAGACATTGAAGCGGAAGGTCCCCCAGTTGCGCTCGAGCGCCGAGCCGAGCTGGTAGTAGAGCAGCCCCATGATCAGAAGGGAGAACACGCTGGTGCTCGTGGGCACAAAGATCCAGGTCACGAGCCTCCATATCTGACCCCGCAGGATATGATAGGGACTTAATACCAGATATCCGAGAATCCCCCGATTGAGCCTGTACAGCAGGAAGCCGATCACATAGGCTCCGATCAGCCACTTCATGAGATTCGGGATCGCATAGCGCCCAAACCTGCGCTCCAGCTTATTCAACCAGTTCATAGCACAAACTCCTCACCTTTCTGATAAATCTCGCTTTTTACAAGTATATCTGCACAGGAAATCTTTGTCAATCTGCATGAATTTTCTTCACGAAAAATTTATATTTTTCCTTTCTTTTACACATTGCCTTTTGTCATATCCTGTCGTATAATGTACAAAGCTTGGCGGAAGCCATGTCATATATAATAGGAAGTAATGCTATATGGAGGAATCTTTTATGGCAAACAGCACGATCTGTAAACTAGGTATCGATATCGGCTCTACCACAGTAAAGATCGCCCTTCTGGATGAAACAGGAGAGCTTCTTTTTTCCGACTATGAGCGGCATTTTGCCAATATCCGCGAGACGCTCTCCGTGCTCATCCAAAAGGCGTACGAGCAGCTGGGGGACCGGCAGGTCGCTCCGATGATCACAGGCTCCGGCGGTCTTACGCTGGCAAAGCATCTCGACATTCCGTTCGTGCAGGAGGTCATCTCCGTCTCCACGGCACTCTCGCACTATGCGCCGCAGACCGACGTCGCGATCGAGCTCGGCGGTGAGGACGCCAAGATCATCTACTTTGAAGGTGGCAACGTCGAACAGCGCATGAACGGCATCTGCGCCGGCGGAACAGGCTCCTTCATCGATCAGATGGCATCCCTGATCCAGACGGACGCCATGGGGCTGAACGAATATGCAAAGAACTACAAGGCGATCTATCCGATCGCCGCGCGCTGCGGCGTGTTCGCAAAGACGGACATCCAGCCGCTCATCAACGAGGGCGCGACGAGGGAGGATCTCTCCGCCTCCATTTTCCAGGCAGTCGTCAACCAGACCATCAGCGGTCTTGCCTGCGGAAAACCGATCCGCGGACATGTCGCTTTTCTGGGGGGGCCTCTGCACTTTCTGTCCGAGCTGAAGGCCGCCTTTATCCGCACGCTGAACCTGGACGACGAGCACGCCATCACACCGGAGAACTCCCATCTGTTCGCAGCCGTCGGCTCCGCCTTAAACTCCGCGGGAGACCACGAGACGACGCTGGGGAGCCTTCAGGAAAAGCTCCGATCCGACATTCACATGGAGTTTGAGGTCGCGCGCATGGAGCCGCTTTTCTCCGATCAGGCAGAATATGACGCCTTTCTCACACGCCACGGCGGACATCATGTGCAGGCTGCGGAGCTCGCATCCTACGAGGGGGACTGCTATCTCGGCATCGACGCCGGCTCGACGACGACAAAGGTCGCGCTCGTGGGCGAGGACGGCTCCCTGCTTTATTCCTTTTACAGCAACAACAACGGAAGCCCTCTTGCGGCGGCGATCGGCTCGATCCAGGAGATCTACTCGCTGCTGCCGGAGAAGGCGCACATCGTACACTCCTGCTCGACCGGCTACGGGGAAGCGCTCCTGAAGGCGGCGCTCATGCTCGACGACGGCGAGGTGGAGACCGTCGCGCACTATTACGCCGCCGCTTTCTTTGACCCGGAGGTCGATTGCATTTTGGATATCGGCGGACAGGACATGAAGTGCATCAAGATCAAGAACCAGACCGTGGACAGCGTGCAGCTCAACGAGGCTTGCTCCTCCGGCTGCGGCTCCTTCATTGAGACCTTTGCCAGATCGCTGAACTATTCCGTGCAGGATTTTGCAAGGGAGGCGCTGTTTGCGGAGCATCCGATCGACCTAGGGACCCGCTGTACTGTGTTTATGAATTCCAAGGTCAAACAGGCGCAGAAGGAGGGGGCTTCCGTTGCGGACATCTCCTCCGGTCTCGCCTATTCCGTCATCAAGAACGCGCTTTTTAAGGTCATCAAGCTGACCGACGCAAGCGAGCTCGGCAAACATATCGTCGTGCAGGGCGGTACCTTTTACAACGATGCCGTACTGCGCAGCTTTGAAAAGATCGCCGGAGTCGAGTGCGTCCGCCCGGACATCGCCGGCATCATGGGCGC
>CANRBT010000216.1 GCA_947628935.1 uncultured Roseburia sp.
GATACGGTGATCTCCGAGGACGGAGGCAGTCTCTCTCAGGGGCAGAAACAGCTGTTGTGCATCGCCCGCGTGATCCTTTGCCTGCCGCCGATGCTGATCCTGGATGAGGCAACCTCCTCGATCGATACGCGCACGGAACAAAAGATTCAGAACGCGTTTGCACGGATGATGCAGGGGCGCACCAGCTTTATCGTCGCGCACCGCCTGTCCACAGTCCGGGAAGCGGATATCATCCTTGTGATGAGGGACGGGAGCGTCGTCGAGCAGGGCAGCCATGAGGAGCTGCTGGATGCGGACGGGTTTTATGCCGAGCTGTACCGGAGCCAGTTTGCAAAAGTGTAGAGCGCAGCGCTTCCTGTTCTGAATGACAAGTCTTCTTCCCGTGGCATGTTTTGCCGTGGCATGCTATGCTGTGCATGCTATGCCATACCTGGTTTGCAATTTCCGGCGTCTTATTTTATAATCATAACAGTTGCGCATGAGGGGAGTAACGATTATGAGGAAAAGGGCTGCCGTGTCCGCGGAGCAGACCGCAGACACAACGAAAAAAGAGAGAAGGCGAAGGAGAGAATACCGGGAGATACGCTGGGACCGGCTGGACAATACGGCGCACCTGTTTCCGGTCATCGCGGGGGAGAGCATGAGCAATGTCTACCGGATCAGCGTGACGCTTACGGAGCCGGTACAGCCGGAGCTGCTGCAGCAGGCGCTCGACATTGTGCTGCCGAAGTTTGACGGCTTCAATCTCCGCCTGCGCCAGGGAGTGTTCTGGTATTATTTTGAGGAGAACGGTAAGCCGGCGCCTCGCGTGCGGGAGGAGAATGCGTTTCCGTGTCGGTTCATCCGGCAGAACAGGAACCGCAGCTATATGTTCCGGGTGACTTACTATAAATACCGCATCAATCTGGAGGTGTTCCATGTATTGACCGACGGGATGGGCGGCATCAATTTTTTAAAGGAACTGACCTATCAATACCTGCGGCTGGCGCATCCAAAGCTGCAGGAGAGACTGGGGGATTTCCTGAGCAGCGACACCTCGCTCAACCGGGAGGACAGCTTTTTAAAAAACTATAAAAGGAGCCATGCCAAGGGCTATCAGACAAAAAAGGCATATATGATCAAGGGGGAGAAACTGCCGCCGGGAGAGTTTGGCGTGATGCACGGCTACATGCAGATCCCGGCGCTGAAGGAGATCTGTCACTCCTACGGCGTCAGCATCAACGAGTATCTGGTGGCAGTGTATGTCTGGAGCGTCTATACGGAGTGCATGCACGGAATGCCCTCGGAGCGCCCGATCCGTGTCGCGGTCCCGGTCAACCTGCGCCCCTATTTCAATTCGATCACGACCAAGAATTTTTTTGTGATGGTCTCGGCGGAGTTCCATCCGACCAGGGAGGTCTACACGTTCGAGGAGGTGTTAAGGACCATCAGCGAGAGCCTTCGCGGACAGATCAACCGGGAGCACCTGGAGGAGCTGTTCTCCTACAACGTTTCCAATGAAAAGCTTCTGATCGCGCGCGCGGTCCCGCTCGTGTTAAAGAATCTGGCGATGCGCTATGTCTACACGTCCTCCGCGCTCGCGAATACGACGACGATCACGAATATCGGCAACATTTCCGTCGCCGAGGAATACCTTCCTTATGTGGACATGTTCCATGCGTTCCTGGCGATGTCAAAGGGGCAGCACATCAAAGGGACGATCTGCTCCTATGGAGATACGCTGGTATTCAGCTTTAGCTATGATCTGACAGATCCGTCCGTACAGAGGGGATTTTTCCGCAAGCTGGCGGCGGACGGCGTTCAGGTAGAGGTGGAGAGCAACGGGGTGAATTATGAGTAGATGCAGACAATGTAAGGTGGAGATCCTGGATGAGACAGAGCGCTGTCCGCTCTGCAACTCCGTGTTGGAGCACACGATCGAGGTGGAGAACATGTACCCCGATGTGCGCATGGTGACACGGAGGCTGATGTTGATCAGCCATATCTATCTGTTTTGCGCGCTCCTGGCGGAGGCGCTGCTCGTGTATCTCAATGCCGTGACGAGCTCAGAGATCTGGTGGTGCACGATCACGGGGCTTGGACTGTTGTACGGGTACATGCTGCTGCGCTACGCGATCCTCGGGAAATCCGGCTATCAGAGCAAGGCGATCGTGCTGGTGCTGATCGCAGTGCTGATGGCGGTCGCGGTGGATTTTGTCGTGGGCTATCAGGGCTGGTCGGTCAACTATGTCCTGCCCTCCGGCATCCTGTTTATCGATATCGGCATCCTGGCGCTGATGTGCTACAACCGCAGGAACTGGCAGAGCTACATGATGTGGCAGCTTCTGATGATCCTCTGCAGCATCGTGCCTCTCGTCTTTTCCCTGGTGGGCATCGCGTCGTCTCCCGTGCTGGGGCTGATCGCGTTCGCATCGTCCGTATTTTTGTTCCTGGGAACGTTGATCATCGGGGACCGCAAGGCGCGCACGGAGCTGAAAAGGAGATTTCACATCCGATAGGGAGGGAAGAGTACAATGCAGGAGGGAGAAGCAAGCTTGCGGGGAAAGGTGCTGCGCGACCTGATCGCGCGCACGGCAAACGACCATCTGATCGGAAAAAAGATCAAAAACGGAGAGCTTCGCAGACAGATCAGCGAGGCGGAGCCGCCCTGGAAATGTCCGGAGCAGTTTCGTCTGACGGAGATCGAGATGGAGCAGTTCCGGATGGAGCTGCTGGAGCAGAAGGAGCATCCCGATACGGATAAGATCATCCTGCAGCTGCATGGAGGCGGATATGTAGGACCGATGCGGAACGCCTATCGCATGTTTGCGGGTCTGTACAGCGAGGTGAGCCATGGGATGAGCGTGCTCACCGTTGACTACCGCGTCGCGCCGGAGCACCCGTACCCGGCGGCGCTCGAGGATGCCGTTGCGTCCTACCTGTGGCTGCTCGATCAGGGCTGGTT
>CANRBT010000217.1 GCA_947628935.1 uncultured Roseburia sp.
CAGGTGTGGGAAAGCCTGCATCATGAAGGCTATTACCGAAAGATGGGCGTTGCCTGGGGCGTCGCGACCGCCTACGCGAAATTTCCCGCACAGACGCATGCTTTTCTGCTGCGTGGGACTTTAGACCGAGATACCCACAACAAAGCGATTCGGAAGATGTTGGAATCCTATCGGATCACAGAGGAACAGAAGGAGCTGCTGCGCAGGATGAAGCGCTGAGCCCCTTGCATCTTAGGCTCCGGAACGCGAAGCCTTTCGTTTGACGTTGAGATCCAGCAGCTTGTTGACGGATTTCTGCATGTCGGGATGTTTCCGGTAGGACTCGATCAATGCACGCTCCGAGGTGGAGATATGGAAGAACGTGTCGTCGTCACTGTAACCAAAGACGGAGAGGACATCTGTAATGTGATACAACTCACAGAGCGTCAGCAGGATCTCGGCGTTCGGGGTCGATTGACCGCTCTCCCAGCCGTAGATCGTTTTTGGCGCCGCATTAAAAGAACGGTCCTGCAGCAACAGGGAGACATCCTTGACAGTGAGATTGTTCCTCTTACGATATTCTTTTAGTATTTGTGCAATGTATTCGTTTGCCATCGTCCAGCCCTCGCAAAGGTATCATATCCCACGAAGGATTTTAACGTCAATGTATTCTTCCACGCTAAGAATCCGATGTTATCATTTCCTATATAATAAGAAAATCATACGCGTTCCGGTCACTTTTTTCAGAAAATGCATAGCAAAAAAATGCATAGCAATCATGCATAGCAAAAAACGCGGGCATCCATACTAGAAGTAACGGGTGAAAAAAGAGAACAGGAAATGGAGGTTCATATGGATGCACAGATAGGAAAACAGAGTCTGCAATTCGCGGAGGCGCCGTATATTGTCAGCAGCGCCAGCATTGTAGGGAAAAAGGAGGGCGAAGGACCGCTGGGAAAGCTCTTTGACGTGGTGGGAGACGATGACAAGTTCGGTCAGGACACCTGGGAGGAGGCGGAGAGCACGCTGCAGAAGGAGGCGTTTCAGATGGCGGTCGGAAAGGCGGGATTAAAGCCGCAGGATATCCGCTACCTCTTCTCCGGCGATCTGCTGGGACAGACGATCGCGACCTCGTTCGGTCTGATGGATTACCAGGTGCCGCTGTTCGGGCTCTACGGGGCGTGCAGCACCTGCGGGGAGGCGCTGTCTCTCGGGGCGATGTGCGTGGCGGCGGGGTATGCGGATCATGTGGTCTCCATGACTTCCAGCCATTTTGCCAGCGCGGAAAAACAGTTTCGATTTCCACTGGAATACGCGAACCAGAGACCGCTGTCCGCCACCTGGACGGTCACGGGGAGCGGAGCCTATGTGCTGGGAAAGCAGCGCAGCAAGGCGCGCATCACAGGTATCACGACCGGGAAGATCGTAGATTACGGCATTAAGGATTCCATGAATATGGGGGCTGCTATGGCGCCGGCTGCGGCGGATGTGATCTGCCAGAGCCTTTCGGATTTCGGGCGCAGACCGGAGGACTATGACAAGATCATCACGGGCGATCTCGGGATCGTAGGGCAGGAGATCCTCTGGGATCTCGCAAGGCAGAACGGGTACGACATCAGCTCCGTACACACGGACTGCGGTATTGAGATCTATGACGCAAAGAAGCAGGGAACCGGCGCGGGTGGCTCCGGCTGCGGCTGCTCCGCCGTGACCTTAAGCGCTCATTTCCTGCCCAAAGTGGAAACGGGACAGTGGCAGAGGATCCTGTTCGTGCCGACGGGCGCGCTGCTCTCGACCGTGTCCTTCAATGAGGGAATGACTGTGCCGGGGATCGCCCATGCCGTTGTGATAGAGCATGCCTGACGCATGCAGCGAGGAGGGAGAAACGATGGATTATGTCAATGCTTTCTGGGTCGGCGGGTTGATCTGCGCGCTGGTCCAGATCTTAATGGAAAAGACAAAGCTGATGCCGGGGCGGATCATGGTGATGCTGGTGTGTACAGGGGTGATCCTGGGCGCGCTGCAGATCTACCAGCCGTTTGTGGAGTTCGCGGGTGCGGGCGCGAGCGTACCTCTGCTCGGTTTTGGAAATGTGCTCTGGAAGGGGGTCAAGGAGGCGGTCGACAAAAACGGCTTCCTCGGCGTCTTTATGGGCGGGTTCACGGCGAGCGCGGTCGGCATCGCGGCGGCGCTGATCTTCGGTTATCTCGCGAGCCTGATCTTTCAGCCCAAAATGAAAAAATAAAAGCGCTCCGGAAAGATGAAAGACGTTTTGCAAGGAGGGGATGGGATGGAGGACAAAAAGACTGGCGAGATGTTATATCTTCTGCGCACGGAGCAGGGAATTCGGCAGGAGACGCTCTGCTATGGACTGTGCAGCCGAAGCGTGTATTCCCGATATGAGAGCGGGGAGCGGCATGTGGACAAGCTGCTGTTCAATCTGCTGCTCCAGCGCATGGGAAAGGATCCCGGAAAGCTGTCCATGGTGCTCACGCCACAGGAGTACCGGTATTTTCGCTGGAAAAAGGAGGCTTTGGACGCCATTGCACAGCGGGATATGGTTCTGCTGGGGCAGCTGCTGGAACGCCCGGATTCCTGCCGCAGCGTATGAAGGATTATCGGATTGGTCTGGAGGAGATGTACCTGCTGATCCATACGGCGGATTTTTGCGCCGAAAACGTCGTGGACTTTTTCGTTCTATTCGGTTATACTGATGAAAAAGAGCGGTTGGGAGGGGAAAAAATGAAGGATTTCATAAGGGCAGAGGTCTTCAAATTGACCCGGTCGGGAGGATTTAAGCTTCTGATCGCATTTAATGTGGTGACGGGACTGGAATATCTTGCGTTATGCTTTTTGACGGGAACGGAAGTTACCGG
>CANRBT010000218.1 GCA_947628935.1 uncultured Roseburia sp.
TTCTCCCATTCGTGCACGCCTGCGGCGATCGGGACATGCGCCTCGTCGATCAGAACCGCCTTGATGCGGGTAGAGCCAAGCTCAATGCCAAGAACCGCCCTTCCCTCCTCGATCGTCCTCCTTGCATCTTCCATCCTGCGACCCCCTTCTCCCTGATCTGCTACAAAAGCCCGACCGCCTCTTTCGCGAGACGGTCCGCCTCCTCGTTGCCCTCTACCCCGGAGTGTCCCTTCACCTTCACAAAGGAAAGCCGGATCCGGTCCTTCACGGACGCCACATACGCATGGTACGCCGTCGTGCCAGCCGTATTGCGCTTCCAGCCGCCGGTCGCCCACATCTCGATCCCCATGTAATCGTAATAGATCGCAAGCTCCGGCAGCCCCAGCTCCACGGCGCGCCGGATCGCCGCCATGCTCCCGAGGATCTCGCCCGCCACATTGCGCATGGACGCCATCTCCGGCTCGTCCCCGCTCCCCTGCAGGATCTCTCTCCCGCCGCCGTGGACCAGGAAGCCGCCGTAGCCGTAGACACGGGAAGCCGCGTTGTAGGAGCCGTCCACGAACGCATACGCCTCCGGCAGCTTTCCGCCTGCACGGCTCCCGGCAGACGCTTCTTCACCCCGCGCAAACGCCTCCGCCTCCGCAAGCGTCGGGAAGCTTTTATAGACCGCCCCGGGGACGCCGTGCACCATCTCTCTGCACTCCTCCCAGCTCTGATACACGCCCGGCGTCTTCCCCTTCCTGACCGCATAGAATTTTTTTGCCATACCGCCGCCTCCTATCGGATCCAATAATACAGAATGCCATACAGCTCCCTCACATAGAACGTCGGCAGATAGAGAAAAAAGGTACGGCTGGGCGTGCTGTACGCCGTGATGCCGAGCCGCTCTGCCGTCCTTCCCGCGCGGTAGGCGTGAAACTCGCTGGTCACGATCGTGACCGGTCCCTCCAGCCCCCTCTCCCGCAAAAGCGCCATGGAGTATTCCAGATTCTCCCGCGTGTCCGTGGAGGCATCCTCCAAAAGCAGCCGCTCCGGCGCGATCCCCTTCCCGGTCAGCTCCCGGAGCATGCACTCCGCCTCGCTGATCCGCTCGTCCTTCCCCCGTCCGCCCGACAGCACGCAGACCGCCCCCGGATTCTCCTGAAGATACCGGTACGCCGCGTCGATCCGCTCCGAGAGCACAGTGCTCGGTTTCGTTCCGTTCACCTTGCACCCCAGCACGATCGCCGTCGCATTCTCCGGCGGCTGGTTATGCGCGGCGCGCACCATCAGCGCCGTCTCCGCCAGCGCCGTCAGGAGGACGGCGGCTGCCAGCAGCGCGGCAGCCACACAGACGGCACGTCCGCCCCGCGTGCCGGAAAACCGGCGCAGCCATGCCGACACCGGCGAAAAAAACAAGCCAAAACAGACCAGCATGGCAGAGGCTGCCATGCCGGTCACATTTCCGATATTGCAAACGCCCGCAAACACGGGCGCAAAAAACCACAGAAAGAACAGCAGCCCCACAGCTGCCAGCGCCAGATGCCATCCGCTCATTCCCCTGCACAGCCCCCCGTTCCGCATCATCCTTAAGAGACCTCCAGTCCGCACCGGTTCTGCATCCTCAGAGGACACTCATACACATTCTCGTCGTTTCTCTTTGCGATATAGGACAACGGGCACCTCCTGCAGTCTCCCGCCGAAAAATCCCCCGGCACCTCGAAGCGCAGCGTCGCGTGCGCCATGCCCGCGCGCTTCTCATCCTCCTGCCGGATGCTGTTCCAGCTGAGCGCCTGTCCGCAGCCGGAGCAGCGGGTGTCGCTCCTCGCGACCGTCCTCTTGCAGGTCGGGCATGCGTAGTATTTCTCCCCGGACGGCTTTGTAACCTCGCAGACCTCCGCGTTAAACTGCTTGATCAGCTCCTCGCGCAAATGATCCTTCATGTGATCCCCTCCCGTGTCTCTAACGCCTACTGTCATCGAAAATAGCATACCACATCCCGCAAAACATGTAAATCATTTATCCCAGCGCGACATCCAAAATCATCATGATGAGGAATCCCGCGGCAAAGCCGAGCGTGCTGACGTTGGAATGCGTCCCCTCGCTCGCTTCGGGCAGCAGCTCCTCGACCACCACATAGATCATCGCGCCTGCCGCAAAGGAGAGCAGATACGGCAGCAGCGGCACGATAAAACCGGTCAGAAGGATCGTGACGCCTGCGGCGACGGGCTCCACCATCCCGCTCGCCATCCCGTAGCAGAAAGCCCTTCTCCGGCTGCCGCCCGCGCCGGCAAGCGGAAGCGAGATGATCGCTCCCTCCGGGAAGTTCTGGATGGCGATCCCCACGGAGAGCGTCATCGCAGCGGCAGCCGTAATGCCTTCCGTCCCTGCGAGCAGCCCTGCAAACACGACTCCGACCGCCATCCCCTCCGGGATATTGTGCAGCGTCACGGCGAGCACCAGCATCGTGGTCTTTTTCAGGCGGCTCGGCAATCCCTCCGGCTCGCTCTCGTTCAGATGCAGATGCGGGATGACTCTGTCCATCGCCAGCAGAAAAAAAATACCAAACAGAAATCCGACGGCCGCGGGAAAAAAGCAGAGCCGTCCCATGTCCGGTTCCGCAAGCTCGATAGCCGGGATCAAAAGGGACCACACAGACGCCGCCACCATCACGCCGGAAGCAAAGCCCAGCAGCCCTTTCTGTACCAGCCTGTGCAGCTCATCCCGCAGAAAAAAAACGCACGCCGCCCCCAGCGCCGTGCCGATAAAAGGAATGCACAATCCCACGATCAAGTCCATACACATGCTCCTCTCCTCTCACTCCCCGTTCTCCCGGAAAAAGTTCAGAATATAGTCTGCGGTCTCCTGCCACTG
>CANRBT010000219.1 GCA_947628935.1 uncultured Roseburia sp.
TCAAGCGCGCTGATCGTCTGATTCTTGGAGGAGATCGTATTGTTCGCCTCGAGCACCTCCGCCTTGGCATCGTTTTGCACCTGGCGTTTTGCGCTGGGCACGACCAGGAAATACGTCACAGCCACGCCGATCGCAATTCCGATCACCATATTGACGACAGTCCCCCACGCGGAATGCTCCTTCAGATAGCGCGGCTGGATGATCGTTTCGTTGCCGCTCTGATACGCCACCTGCTCCTCGTTTTTCTGCTTCCTGTTCGAACTGCCCTCCCGGATCCCGGCGTTCGCCTCCCGCAGATACCGGAGCGTGATCGTGTTATTCGCGTCGATCTTCCCCGCATTGCGCAGACATTTCTTCGCCTGGTCGTACTTCTCCTCCTGAATATAGAGCAGCGCAAGAAGCTGATGTGCGCGCACCAGCTTCGGATTCAGCGAAAGAACCTTTTTTAGCTGAATGATCGCAAGATCCCTGCTGTCCTGCTGACAGTAGAGCAGCGCCTGATTATACTTCTTGATCGTCTGGTTGAACGTGCCGAGCCTCGACTGATTGTTCTGTATCTCATCCAGATAACGGCTCGCCACATTGTCCTTCTGCTGATAATTCTTGCTGATGACCCACTCGGTCAGCGCCTCCACAACCTCGCCCATCTCGAAGTAGATCAATCCCAGAAGATTGCGCGCGTCCGTGTTCAGCTTATGGAACCGAAGGGCGGTCTGCAGGCTTTCGATCGCGCCGGACAGATTGCGCACCTCCGCTTTCTCCAGCGCGTCGTTGTAGTACTGGTTCGACGCAGCTATGATCTTTTTGTAGATCCTCACATTCGTATGGCAGTTCGGACAAAAATCCCCTTTATCCAATTTTGCGCCACATTGATAACACCTCATGAAAAACCTCGCTCCCTGCCTTCTATTGCCCCTGCTCCTGCTGCTTCATCTCCAGGACCATCTCCCGCAGGATGTCTGTCATGTCCGTCAGCTCATGATTGTAGATCGCCTGCTCCGCCTCCTCGACCTCAAGGCTCGGTTTAAAATTTTTTAATTCTTCTTCAAAATTGATCATCGCAACTCCCACATTCCAGATATAGAAAAAATCACCACTATATTATTTCTTTTTCCATTATAATATAGTGGTGACAATAATCAAGCACATTTATTCTTTTGTATACGGGCTTTTGCCTGTATCGCCGCCTATTTGCTCTCATAATAGCACGGTCGCGTGGCGATCTTATCCGGCATCTTAAAG
Source organism: uncultured Roseburia sp. (assembly GCA_947628935.1). Classification (GTDB taxonomy): domain Bacteria; phylum Bacillota; class Clostridia; order Lachnospirales; family Lachnospiraceae; genus Roseburia. Next base: position 1,243 of record CANRBT010000219.1, read on the forward strand.
AACTCGACTCCCTTTGCCGCGTTCCGAAGCGTGAGCTTGAGCTCGTCAATATTCACCACGACTCCCGGGAACACATCCCGAAGTACCGATACGCATGCGCCGCGCGATCCCTCGGCGAGGATCCGAAGCTTTCTCGCCTCCTCCTCGTCGCTCGCCAGCAGCGCCGTATCCTTGATCTTCGTGCGCAGCAGCGCGGTCCGCCTCGGGTCGGTCGCATAGCTGACGCCGCTCTCCTCCTCGATCCGTGCAAACTGCTGCAGTGCATCCTCGATCTTGTCAAGCTCCTCCCTCGTCGCGGCGACCTTCTTCTCCAGCACGCGCAGACGGCTGTGCACCTCGATCCCCGCTCCCACAAAGATCTCCGTGCGCTTCTCCGCGTCATTGCCGAGCGTCGTCACCACGATGCCCCGGATCGCATGCACTCTGCCGCCGATGATATTCCCCTTGGCGCTGTCCAAGATGATCTGTCCCTGACAGGCGACATTGCAATCCATCAGCACATCCGCCTGGATATCCCCCTCGCACTCGATGTTGGTGAACTCAAAAAACCGCGCCGTGATATTCCCCTTGGTCTTGACGGACGCCTTGTTGCCGCCCAGCATGCCGCCGCGCAGGATGATATCCTTGCCCGCCTCCAGCACACATGCCTCGACGACGCCGTCCACAGTGATGGTCCCGGTCGCGCGGATCACAACGCCGCTCTCGACATTGCCGTGGATCACGACGTCCCCGCGGAAATCGATATTCCCGGCGGAGAGCTCCGCATTGCCATAGACCTCATGCACGGGAAGGATCACGATACGATCGTTCTGCATCTCGATCTTGCCGTCTATCGTCGCCGTATAGGTCAGGTTGTCGTTCATCCGGGAAAAGCCCTTGCCCTTGATCGGCATCTGCTCCCTGCCGCGGTGCGCGGTCAGAACCTTGCCCTTGACATTGACGCCGTCCTTGCCTTCCACTGCCGGATGATAGATCGCAATGACCTGTCCCGCCACAACCGCCTCGATGGAATGAACCGACCAGTAATCCACGGAGCCGTCCGGAAGGACCTTGGGCTTACGGTCAAAATTTATGTCAAAATTGTAGTCGTAATAGCCGTCAATGCCGTCAACCGCAGGGGTCCCCTGTGCAACAAGAACCTCTCCGTTGTATAGCTTATTGGAGATCATCGCGGACAGTCTCTTCTCATCGATCCCGGCATTGACACCCTTCTCGCTCAATGCCTGATGCAACATCCGAATATCATATGACTGATCCGGCGCGGGCTCCGGAAGCATCATATAGGCTTCCATTTCATCATAGGAAATGCGAACCAGCGGTTTTTGTTCTGTCTGTGTTGGCATAATAACCCCTACTCCCTAACTTATGTCAGATACTCTATCATAACATAACACCTTATCTATCATATATTATAGTAGTCCCGGGGTACTTTTTCAAGCAAATCTTTTTCAAAGGTCGTTTTTCTTGCTGACGTCAGCTGCTGCCGTCAGCCGGGAGTTTGACACTTTCTTTTTAACATCATCTCATAAAAATCCTTTATCCAAGCCATTTATGGCTTATTTTTTTGT
>CANRBT010000220.1 GCA_947628935.1 uncultured Roseburia sp.
CCCATATTTTGAATGTCTCCGTGACGGATCTGAAGCGCAATTATGAGAATCTGAACGTTTCCTTTGACCTCTGGAAGGGCGAGTCCGACGCGCAGCCCTATATCCCGGACATGGTGCAAAGGATGAAGGACGGCGGGTTTACCTATATGAGCGACGGCGCGCTGGTCGTGGACGTCGGGGAGGAGAGCGATGCGAAGGAGATCCCGCCGTGTATCATTTTAAAATCGGACGGGGCGTCCCTTTACAGCACGACCGACCTCGCGACGATCGTCTGGCGCATGCAGGAATATCACCCGGACCGGATCGTCTATGTGGTGGACAAGCGGCAGGAGCTGCATTTCATCCAGGTATTCCGCTGCGCGAGAAAGACGGGGCTGGTGGGACCGGAGACGAAGCTGCAGTTCCTCGGCTTTGGGACGATGAACGGGAAGGACGGAAAGCCCTTCAAGACGCGCGAGGGCGGCGTCATGCGTCTGGAGCGTCTTGTGGCGGGCATCGATGAGGAGATGCTCAAAAAGATCACGGAGAACCAGAGGGCAAAGGAGAATCCGGACATCAGCGGGGAGGAGGCGGAGCGCACGGCGCGTATGGTCGCGCTCGCGGCGATCAAGTACGGCGATCTCTCGAACCAGGCGGGCAAGGATTACATCTTTGACATCGACCGGTTTACCTCCTTTGAGGGGAATACGGGTCCCTATCTCCTCTATACGGTCGTGCGCATCAAGTCGATCCTGAACAGATACCACGGGATGGGGCGGGACGAGAGCGGCGCAGTCATCGGCGCGGCGCAGTCCGACAGCGAAAAGAGCCTGATGCTGGAGCTCGCAAAGTTCAATGCCGTGATCGAGAACGCCTTTGAGGAGACGGCGCCTCACAAGATCTGTTCTTATATTTATGATCTTGCGAATGCGTTCAATACATTCTACCACGAGACGAAGATCCTGGCGGAGGAGGATGCAAAGCGGCAGGGATCGTATATCCGGCTGCTCATGCTGACGAGAGATATCCTGGAGACCTGCATCGACCTGCTGGGTTTTACCGCGCCGGAAAGAATGTAAACAAAAAGATCAAAACTCTGTCAAATAGTAACGCAAGGTTCTCGCTGCGCCTTTTTTTGTCAAAAGACCGTCGGCAACCATTTCACGCAGAAGCAAAATTGCTGTTGCCTGAGAAATGTGCAGAGTTTGTTCAATATCTTTTCGGACAACAAAGCCGTTTTTCCGGCACAGGCTGACAACAGCTTCGATCCGTTCTTCCTTCTTTGAGCTGTTTGTCAGCGGGCGTCTGGCTTCCTCGGTTTTGCTGCCGCCCTCTTTTGCGTAGTTGAGATTAGGGAGAATGATCTTAAAGGCATTGCTTGTAGCCATAATCGATGGCTTGACGGATGTGTCAGAGTAACTCTCATTGATCTTCCAAATGCCCGTCCCATAAGCCTCGATCAGTCTCAGCCGATAAAAAATATTGGCAAGGTTTTGATTCCTGAGAGCAGAAACGCCCAGCATAATATCATCCAGGGACATCCCTTTGACCAGTCCCCCGATGGACACAAACTCTATACGATCATCGAAAATGCTGATCAGCGTCGAGGCGCTTAAGGAATAATCCCGATGTATGATGGCGTTCAGCAGTGCTTCCCTCACAGCAACCACGGGATAATCCCGGCTGTCCAGCCGGTCAAGCCCCCGAAACTCCGCACGGGTACGGTTGTAGCGGTCGATGTAATCAAAAGCGTTTTCAAGCTGTTCGAACAGGGAGCCGGACAACTCGGTACGATCCTTAAAAACCGTTTTTTTGCTTCCCTCAAAAACCGCCAGTTTGACCGAGTGGGTGCATTGCTCAGATAATAGGAATGCCAGATTTGTAAACGTCCCGTCCGAATCGATCATGTGGAGCGTCCGCATCTGCTGCGGACCGAAGTCCAGCCCCCGCTTTTGGAAAAAGGAAGAGCAATATGCAAACGTGAGCTGTTGGTTGACAGACCGCGCCGCCTCATAGCTGTCGCCGCTGGTCTCCCGAATCATGTGAAGAATAGCCGCGTCAGAGGCGGGTACAGTGGATGCGCCTTGGCGCACATAGACTCCTTCAGGTCGGATGCCCTTGTCTCGGAGGTAATATGGTCTTGCCGTGCCGCGCTGTACGGAAACTGCGATCACAGCCTTGTTGTCCATGTCTGTGTAACGGCAGTCCACAAACATCATCATATCCGGCTTGATGCCATCGCGCAGGGCGTTGGTCACGCGAAGCATCGTGGCATCCGCATCAGGCACCCCGCAAACCGAACCGTCGTCATCGATTCCAATATAGATCGTGCCTCCGTCACAGTTTGCGAAGGCAGCAGCCGTTTTTTTGATATCGTCCACATACTCTCGTTTGAGCTCGATTGTTTGACCCTCAGTAAGCATTGACACCTTTTTACCTCCTAATCTAATCTAATAATTATTATAATTATAATTATAATTAGGTTGCATCTGCTTTACAAGATGTTTTGCAAAAATTTCTTGAGTAGTCTATGATTCATAAGGGTGAGGGATTATCCCACGAACAAAAATGTTCCTTCGCCGCAGCTCGGAGGAGGACTATTTTCCGCTAATGATAAAGTCCCTTTTCGGAATTGTGGGTCTGGTCAAAACACTTCCCGATATGGTAAGCATTCCGATAAACATGGTTGAGTATTAAGTAATACCATTTTCAAGATATCTCCTATTTTTGTGTAGAAGAATTTAACTATAAGGTTAATACCAATTTCAAAGCATTACAATTATTGAAAATAAAAA
>CANRBT010000221.1 GCA_947628935.1 uncultured Roseburia sp.
TTTGAGCGATGGGTCGGATATGATCTGTATTGTACGGGGAACCGCTGTCTGGGGATCGCAGGCATTTCCGACGAGGTACTCTGGGTGGAGAACGCCTATCTGCGCCAATGTGAGGGAGGGCAGGCGGATTTCCTGTTTGGCGGGGACGGCTATCGGGTGGCGGTCGGCGAACTGCAGGAGACTGTGGCGCCCTGCGTGTGCGATCTGCTGTTTTCCGACGGCAAGCTTCTTTCCCTTCGGGTGAAGACGGATCAGATCGAGGGGAAGCTGATCAGTTACGATGATACCACCATAGAGATTGAGGGGTATGGGAAGATCGGGCATGGCGGGACGCTTCCGGTTTACCAGATTTATGGGGAGGTGACGGAGCGTTCCCTTTCCGATGTCGTGATCGGGAACATGGACGTCGCATATGTGACAGGAGACGGTGAGGTCTGTGCCATCCTGATCCGGCAGCCGGCGGATATCCAAAATGTCAGGGTTCTGCTGCTGGCGGACGGCGGCTCAAAATTCCGGGAGGCTGTGTATCTGACGTGCAATGCGGGAGCAAGCCTTCGATGCGGGACACAAGAGCGGCATCTGGAGCCGGGGCAGGTGGTCGCGGCGTCCGAGCTGTTGGATCCGCAGCCGGACGCCGTGCTGGTGCTCACGCCCGACAGCGGAGACGGGCAGAGCATGTTATGCGATGCGGCGGGAGCGGCGCAGTCCAACGGATATTACGGAAGCCTGGAGGTGCGCCGTTATGACGGGGGATATACCGTCGTCAACCAGCTTCCGCTGGAACAGTATCTCTGGTCTGTGGTGCCGAGCGAGATGCCTTCGAGTTACCAGACGGAAGCGCTGAAGGCGCAGGCAGTCTGTGCCAGGAGTTATGCATACATACAGCTTTTGCGGTCCGACCTGGCGGGATATGGCGCGCATATCGACGACAGCACCTCCTATCAGGTGTATAATCAGAATCCGTCGACGGAGGAGTCCCGGGCAGCCGTGGAGGCAACGGCGGGGCAGATCATGACGTTTCATGGAAAGCCTGTAGAAGCGTATTATTTCTCGACTTCCATGGGGTATACCGGCACTGCGGAGGTTTGGAACGTGGAGGATGCTGACGGTGCCTACCCGTATCTGCGGTCGGTCTGTCTGAACGAATCCGCCTACGACGGGGATCTCTCCACGGAGGACGGGTTTCTCGCCTATATCCGGCAGCCTGCAGCCGGGTATGACAGCGATATCAAATTTTATCGCTGGACGGCGGAGGCCGATTACAGCGGCAGGGAGGAAGAGATCAACGGCATCTTAAACGACCGGCGCGCTGTGTCGGAAAAGAACGTCCGGCTGTTTGAGAGGGACGGGACAACGGAGCTTGCAGAGGCAGGGGCGGATGCGTTGGCGCGTTTTGGACGGATCACGGGAATGTCCGTGACGGAGCGCAGCAGCTATGGAGCTGTCCTTGCTCTTTCCTTACAGTATGAGAAGGGGGTGGTCCTGGTGCGTTCCGAGTACAATATCCGTGCGCTGTTAGGGGCGTGTACCAGGCGGATCGTTTACGCGGACGGATCGGAAAACACGCAGGTGTCCCTGCTGCCAAGCGCTTATGTGTCGCTTGTCCCGGACGGGGATGGCGCGCTTGCTCTCTATGGCGGCGGTTACGGGCATGGCATAGGGATGAGCCAGAACGGCGCGAACGGCATGGCAAGGGCGGGGATGGGCTATGAAGAGATCCTGCGGTATTTTTATGACGGGATCGAGCTATCCGATATACAGTAAGGAAAGGGATGTGTTATGGTTTTCAGATGGATCAGATGTGCGCTGGCGTTTTCACAAAAATGCAGGGACGATAAGATCAATGCGTATTCCGCGCAGTCGGCATTCTTTATCATTTTGTCCTTTATCCCTTTTCTGATGCTGTTCTCCTCCCTGCTTCAGTATACGGCTGTGACGGAGAGCGTCGTCCTGGAGATCATTCAAAGGGTCATGCCGGGTTATGTTTCCCCGTTTCTGATCTCCCTGGTCAACGAGGTCTACAACCGTTCCATGGGGATCATATCGATCACGGCTGTGGCGGCGATCTGGTCGGCCGCCAAGGGCATACAATATCTTGCGGACGGGCTCAATTCCGTCAACGACCTCGAGGAGACGCGCAACTGGTTCGTACTGCGCTTTTGGGCGGTCGTGCACACGGCGGTCTTTACCGTGGCGATCGTGTTCACGCTGGCTGTGCTCGTGTTCGGCAATTCCCTTCACGGGCTTGCCGTGCGGTACGTGCCGATCCTCGTCCGCCTGACGGATCTGCTGTACCATTTCCGCGGGCTTGCGGCGCTCGGCATCCTGATGCTGTTCTTCGACGTGGTGTTCACGACGCTTCCGAACTGTAAGCTGACATTCAAGAGCCAGCTGCCGGGCGCTGCCATCTGCAGCGTGGCGTGGTACCTGTTTTCCTTCGGGCTTTCGGTCTATGTGGATTACTTTAACGGGTTTTCCATGTATGGGAGCCTGACGACGATCGCGCTTGTCATGCTGTGGTTATATTTTTGCGTGTATCTGATGATGCTGTCTGCGGAGATCAATGTGGTGTTCAACGATTTTTTCCGCAGCTGGTATCATAAAATGAAGGGGCGAAAAAAGACTTGATGTTATGGATCATCTGTGTTAAAATCCCGAGTTTGACACATAGTGAAATCAAAAACGGCTGCAAACCCAGTAATAATGCGGGTTGCAGCCGTTTTTCCT
>CANRBT010000222.1 GCA_947628935.1 uncultured Roseburia sp.
GATGCCGTACTGCGCAGCTTTGAAAAGATCGCCGGAGTCGAGTGCGTCCGCCCGGACATCGCCGGCATCATGGGCGCGTTTGGCGCGGCACTGATCGCGAGGGAGCGCCACGAGGCAGGTCAGGTCTCCTCCATGCTCTCCATCGACGAAATCAATGCGCTGACCTTCGACACGAAGCTCACGCGCTGCCAGGGCTGTACCAACCACTGCCTGCTCACGATCAACCGCTTTTCCGGGAACCGGCAGTACATCACAGGCAACCGCTGTGAGCGCGGACTGGGAAAAGAAAAGAACACGGCGCAGATCCCGAACCTGTTCGAGTACAAGAACCGGCGTATCTTCGACTATCCGCCGATCCCTGCGGCGGACGCCGCGCGCGGCAGCGTCGGCATCCCGCGTGTGCTCAACATGTACGAGAATTATCCGTTCTGGGCGACCTTCTTTGCAAAGCTGGGCTTTTCGGTCGTCCTCTCGCCGCAGTCCACGCGAAAGATCTACGAGCTGGGCATCGACTCGATCCCGAGCGAATCCGAGTGCTATCCCGCAAAGCTTGCGCACGGACATGTCTCGTGGCTGATCCATCAGAACGTGGACTTTATCTTCTACCCGTGCATTCCGTATGAGCGTGACGAGTTCCCGGACTCGAACAACCATTACAACTGTCCGATCGTCACCTCCTACGCGGAAAACATCAAGAACAACGTGGACGAGATCACCTCGGGACAGGTGCGGTTCCTCAATCCGTTCATGTCCTTTGCGAGCGAGGATGCCCTCTCCTCACAGCTCATCGAGACCTTCGGCGATCCCGCGTTCGGCATTCCCGAGGCGGAGATACGCGACGCCGTGAGCGAGGGCTGGAAGGAGCTTGCCGCCGTGCGCATGGAGATGCAGAAAAAGGGCGAGGAGGTCCTTGCCTACATGGAGAAGACCGGAACGCGCGGCATCGTGCTCGCCGGACGTCCTTACCATGTGGATCCCGAGATCAACCACGGCATCCCGGACCTCATCAACTCCTACGGCATCGCCGTGTTGACCGAGGATTCCGTTTCCCACCTGCACGAGGTAGAGCGTCCGCTCATCGTCATGGATCAGTGGATGTACCATTCCCGCCTGTATGCCGCGGCGAACTTTGTCAAGACGAGGGACGACCTCGACCTGATCCAGCTCAACTCCTTCGGCTGCGGGCTGGACGCCGTGACGACCGACGCAGTGAACGATATCCTGACCAGATCAGGCAAGATCTACACCTGCCTGAAGATCGACGAGGTCAACAACCTGGGGGCGGCGCGCATCCGCATACGCTCCCTGCTCTCCGCGATCCGTGTGCGGGAGAAAAAAGCCGCGAAGCGCACGATCGTGCCGGCGAACTATGACCGCGTCGTCTTCACGGAGGAGATGCGCGATACCTACACGATCCTCTGCCCGCAGATGTCGCCGATCCACTTTGAGCTCCTGGAGCCGGCATTCCAGACGGCAGGCTACCGTCTCGTCGTCCCGGACGTGCCGAGCCGCACCTGTGTGGACGTCGGGTTAAAATATGTCAACAACGACGCCTGCTACCCGTCCCTGATCGTCGTGGGACAGATGATGGCTGCCGTCATGTCCGGCAAATATGATATGTCAAGGACCGCGATCCTGATGTCCCAGACAGGCGGCGGGTGCCGTGCGAGCAACTATGTCGGTTTTATCCGCCGCGCGCTGGCAAAGGCGGGCTACCCGGACGTGCCGGTCATCTCCATCAACTTAAGCGGGCTGGAATCGAATCCGGGCTTTAAGCTGACGCTGCCTTTGATCCAGCATGGGCTCTACGCCCTGGAATTCGGCGATATCTTCATGCGCTGCGTCTACCGCACACGCCCTTACGAGGCGGTTGCGGGCACGACCGACGCCCTGCACGAGAAATGGAAAAAAGAGGTCATCGCCTTTATCACGCAGAAAAAGCTGCTCTCCCATGCGAAGTTCCGGCGCATGTGCCGCCAGATCATCCGCGACTTCGACCATGTGGAGCGCACCGACGCGGTCAAGCCGCGCGTCGGCGTCGTCGGAGAGATCCTGGTAAAGTTCCACCCGGCAGCAAACAATCAGCTTGTGGAGCTTCTGGAATCGGAGGGCGCGGAAGCCGTCGTCCCCGATCTGACGGACTTCCTGCTCTACTGCTTCTACAACACGGGCTTTAAGGCGGATCACCTCGGCATGAGCAAAAAATCCAAACGCAACGGACGCCTCGGCATCGCCTTCTTCGAATGGCTGCGCAGGGCTGCGCGCTCTGAATTTGAGCGAAGCGAGCATTTTGACGCACCGGCGCACATTGACGAGCTTGCAAAATATGCGCGCGACATTGTGTCCGAGGGCAACCAGACCGGCGAGGGGTGGTTCCTGACCGGCGAGATGCTGGAGCTGATACATACCGGCGCCCCGAACATCGTCTGCACGCAGCCGTTTGCCTGCCTTCCGAATCACGTCGTCGGCAAGGGCGTCATCAAGGAACTGCGCCACCGTTACCCGAAGGCGAACATCGTCGCGATCGACTATGACCCCGGAGCGAGCGAGGTCAACCAGTTGAACCGGATCAAGCTGATGCTGTCCACGGCGAATCGGAACCTGCAGGAACACAGGGAACGGCAGGGACGGGCGTGATG
>CANRBT010000223.1 GCA_947628935.1 uncultured Roseburia sp.
CATCCCGTGTTAAAGAGATATCTGGCGTGGGAGCGGGGCATTCTTGCAGGCGTCGAGAGGGAGCTGACCGCGCAGGCAGCGACGCCGCAGATCGAAGAGCGGAGGTGGGAGATCGCGTACCGGCTGGCGTGCAACGAGGCGGGTATGGCGTTTTTCGACGCATAGCATACCACAGAGAAAAGAGAACAAAAAGGGGGCTGTTTTATGGGAGACGGAAATGTTACGCTGACGATAGCGGGAGAGCGGCGGGAGTATCGGCGAGGCGCGAGCTTTCTTGCGATCGCACAGGAATACCAGAAGGATTTTGCGGACGATATTGTGCTCGCTGTGCACAACAACCGCCTGCGTGAGTTGAACAAGACGGTTGACAGCGACGGTACGCTGGAGTTCGTCACGACGGCGGACAAAAAGGGGAAAAAGACGTATCGCAGGAGCGTGACGCTGCTGATGCAGAAAGCTGTGCACAATCTCTGGGGCGGGGAGGGCGTTGTTGTGCGCGTGATGCACTCCATCGGTCAGGGATATTACTGCGAGCTGTGCGAAAGGGGGAAGAGCGAATACCGGAAGATCGACCAGAGCATGATCGGCGCCCTGCGCAAGGAGATGTACCGGCTGGTGATGGCGGATCTCGAGATCGAAAAGCACAGCATCAACACAGACGAGGCGGTCGCGCTTTTCCGTGAGCTGGGGATGAGGGACAAGGAAAAGCTGTTCCGCTACCGCCGCAGCTCCCGTGTCAACGTCTATGAGATCGACGGCTACAAGGACTATTTTTACGGGTTCATGGTGCCGTCCACGGGCTACCTGCGCTATTATGACCTGACGCTCTACGAGGACGGTTTCGTGCTGCTTTTCCCGCATGCAGGAGAGCGGGAGATCGCGGCATTTGAGCCGTCCGGGAAGCTGTTCCACACGATGAAGGCGTCGCGGGAGTGGGGCAGGATGCTGAATATTGACACGATCGGCGCGTTGAACGACGCGATCGCGTCCGGGCGGATGCAGGAGATCGTGCTGACGCAGGAGGCGCTGTTCGAGGAGCGCATCGGCAAGCTCGCGGAGCGCGTCGTCTCCTCCGAGGGCAAGAAGTTCATCATGATCGCGGGACCGTCTTCCTCGGGCAAGACGACCTTCTCGCACAGGCTGTCGATCCAGCTCGCGGCGAAGGGGCTTCATCCGCACCCGTTTCCGCTGGACGACTACTATGTGGACCGCGAGTTCTGTCCGCGGGACGAGAACGGCAATCTGGACTTCGAGTGCCTGGAGGCGCTGGATGTGGAGCTGTTTAACCACGACATGAACGAGCTGCTGGCGGGAAAGCGCGTCAGTCTTCCGAACTTCAATTTCAAGACGGGAAAGAGGGAATACAAGGACCGTTTCATGCAGCTCGGCGAGGATGACGTGCTCGTCATCGAGGGCATCCACGGGCTGAACGACCGCCTGTCCTATTCCCTGCCGAACGAGAGCAAATTCAAGATCTACATCAGCGCGCTCACACAGCTGAACATCGACGAGCACAATTGTCTGCCCACGACGGACGGAAGGCTGATCCGGCGGATCGTGCGCGACGCCCGTACGCGCGGCACCTGTGCGCGGGAGACGATCGCCATGTGGGATTCCGTGCGGCGCGGGGAGGAAAAATACATTTTCCCGTTCCAGGAGGGCGCGGACGTCATGTTCAACTCGGCGCTGATCTACGAGCTCGCCGTGTTGAAGATCTATGCGGAGCCGCTGCTGTTCGCCATCGACAAGGACTGCCCGGAGTATCTGGAGGCGAAGCGCCTGCTCAAGTTCCTGGACTATTTCCTGCCGCTTCCGTCGGACGGTATCACGCAGAACTCTATTCTCCGCGAGTTCATCGGGGGCTCCTGTTTTCATGTGTAGATGGGGAATGCCCCTTGCGCAGACGGAAAAAACAGGTATAATGAAATAATACGGATAAGCAGGACAAATGATCGCGGTCCGGCAGCTTGCTGCCGGGGTGAGGAAAGTCCGGGCTTCACAGGGCAGGATGCCGGATAACGTCCGGTGGAGGCGACTCCAAGGAAAGTGCAACAGAAATATACCGCCGGGACCCGCACAGCGGGAACCGGTAAGGGCGGAAGGGCAGTGTAAGAGACTACCGCCTTCCTGGCAACAGGGAGGGCATATGTAAACCCCATCCGAAGCAAGACCGAAGAGGAAGCGAACGTGGCCCGCCAGCTTCAGGTAGGTCGCTAGAGGCGGCTGGCGACAGCCGTCCCAGACAGATGATCATTCGACCGCGGAAGCGGTCCGACATAACCCGGCTTATCGTCCTGCTTATCCCTTTATGCTACCGAGGAAAATGGTGATAGGATGAATGTGAAAAGATTACTTTGTGCGATGACGGCGCTGCTGCTCTGCGTCAGCGGCTGCTCCGGGGAGACGGCGGGGACGTCCGACGCGTCCGGCACGGACAGGATCGTCGTTACCATGCTGTATACCAGCGATCTGCCCGGTCTGGAGGAGCTCGTGGAGACCGCCTATCCGGATATCGACCTTCAGATCGAAAAAAACGCGGGCGGGACGATCGACGGCGAGACGGAACGCCGCCTGCGCAACGGGCACGG